>JAYVNM010000199.1:0-26273 GCA_043758445.1 Akkermansiaceae bacterium
GATGATGGGACGCAGGGCTTTGGCTCGATCGGTCAACACAAGGATAACGCCAACGATGGGGAAAAGTGCTTAAGATTTCTTAAATACCTGAATAGTTACTAAAATCCTAAAAATCCTTGAAATGATGGAATTTCCGACTAATTTAGGGCTGTGACTGTCAGATAACCTCTGAACAACACACAAAAATTTTCAGTGCTAGATCAAAAAAGTCTTGCTTGAGAGTCCGCTTGCGGTTTTTACTGTGGACGGAATCGCGGGCATAGCTTAGTGGTAAAGCGCTATCCTTCCAAGTTAGACATGCGGGTTCGATTCCCGCTGCCCGCTCCAATAGACACTTTCTGAGATTTCAAATCAAATTTCCCAAATGAAACAAACTATTTTTCTCGGTGTTTTCAGTGCTGCCTTAGGCCTGGTTTCGGCGTCGGCTGAGGTTGATTGCATCAAACTCACTGTCTCTGTGAAGGAGTCAGTTGCAGCGGAGTCTTCGAAAGTTCTTGAGATTGTCTCCGCCGAAGTGTCTGCCGCCCCAAGCTGTTCGTGTGAAATCGTCAAGGCGGCGATCGAAGCTTCCAAGGCCAAGCCTGAAACCGTAGCCGCCATTGTTGAGGCTGCGGTAATCGCCGCTCCAGATCAGATGCGTTTAATTACGCAGTGCGCCGTGGCGGTTGCCCCGGATGCGCTTTCCGAAGTTCAGGCAGTGCTCGCCAAGCTAAAGCCCAATGGCTCGAACGCACCAGCTGATGACTTGTTAGCAATGTCCAATCCCTTGGATTTCCCGGGCCAAGGTCCTGTGGGTCCCCGGCCCGGTGGCCCGGGTGGTATGCCATTGCTTCCTTTCCTTCCTCCTTCTATTATCGACCCGCCTGATGTCTCAAACGTCAATTTCGGACATGGACACCATGGTCATGGTCACGGCAAGCCTTGATTCATTTTCCAATTTCCACTTCTCACCCACCCCACCCTACATTATATGGAAAGCAAGTATTTATCAGGTCTCGTCGGCCTCGTGCTCGTCGGTTCGGCGTCCGCACAAGGTCTTTATTACGCCGGTAGCGAAGCTCAGGAATCCATGCCCCTGAAGTGGGTCGTGGGCTCCAGTGTGATCTACGACAGCAACGTAGCCGCCGGTGGCGGCGGCGCTGCTAAATCCTCGTTGGGAGTAAATCCCTACGTCGGACTCACCTTCGTTAGCATTACCCCCCAGACCACTTGGGATGTCTATGCGCGATTGGGATTGGTTTACTACATTGACCAGCCCAATATTCCAGGCATGAGCGATGTGAACAGCCAGTCGCGTGTAGGAGTTAATTTGACCCACCGGTTTAGCGAGCGACTGCGCTTTTCAAGCCGTAACTTTATTGCCTACGAACTGGAGCCTGACTATTCCTACGGTTATGCCTCATCCCGCCAATTGTCGGAGTATTTTTACTGGCAGTCGGACAACTCCTTGGGATATCGATGGACTGAGCGCTTCGCCACTTACACTGGCATCAGCGTAACGGGTTCAACGTATGCAAATGTTCAGAACAATGATCGGTTCACGTGGGAGGCCTACAATCAACTCCGTTACCAGCTCGGACCACAGACCGTCATTACCGGTGATTACCGGTATGCCCAGACTACGGGCGATGGCGCGTCCTCCGACACCACGGATCAGTATATTCTTTTGGGCGTGGAACAACGCTTCAGCCCAAATACCATCGGTATTATTCGTGCGGGTGTTCAATTGCGTGATGTAAATGATGGCACAAGCAGTTCTAGCCCTTATGGTGAACTGGCTCTGAACTCGCAAGTCACCCAGGAATTGATGGTACGTGCTTTCGCGCGTTACGGCATTGAAGGCTACGATACGGTTGTGACCAACCCGACCGCGGGACTTGTCGAATATGATGATCGGCGGACCTTCAGGCTCGGCGTTTCGGCCGATTACGCGGTAACCCGACTATTCAACATTTTCGGCAGCGTTGATTATATTCCAACCTCCTACCAGAGCGGACGCTCCGTTTCAACTCCTCCTTTTCTGGGAAGCGTTTCAGATCTTAGCGAAGATGTCATCAATCTTTCATTGGGTTGCTCATTGAAATTCACGGACTACCTCACGGGCACCGCAACCTATAACTACACCAATTCGAGTTCGGACATCGCAGGTCGTAATTACAACCGCCATCGGATTAGTTTGGGTCTGAGCGCTGAGTTCTGATCAATTCGGCAATCGTAACAATAAGACTTCCCTGAAAATATTATTTGCTTAAGCTAAAACTCCCGCAATGTCTTTCATTGCGGGAGTTTTAATTTCGACTGGAAATCCAATAAAACTGTGAAAGAATAATTGAAATGAACCTCTCCTCAACCCAACAAAACGAGACTGCCCTCCATGCGGTGGATTACTGGCAAGTCATCAAAAACCGCTATGGGATCATTCTACTGACCTTACTGCTGGTTTTCATGACCGCAGCCGTCATCACCTACGTGATGCCTAAAAAATTTGAAAGCGAGGCCACGATCGAAGTGAAGCCGCGTTCCGTAGGGATGTCACCGCTCGGCAGCGGATTTGGAGAAGCGCCCGGAGCGGCCATGATGACGCCCCAGTTTTTCGGCACGGAGTACGAAAAAATCAAGAGCAGTAACTCCCTAGGCAAAGTGGTTGACAACCTCGAATTAGTCAACAAGTGGGGGGTTGATAAGGAGACTGCGGTCCGAATTTTGAAGGGTATTGTGAACACACAGAACATCCGGGGAACGGATTTGATCTCAATTCGCGTGCGTCACACCGACAAAGAGGATGCGCGGAATGTAACGGCTGAGGTTGCCCGCGCCTACAAGGCTTATCGGTCCGAAATTGAAAACCGGGACGCGGATCGTGCCTTGTATGAACTCAACAAGGCGGTTCGTGACCAAGAAGACAAGGTAGAGGAGCGGCGCAAGGTACTTGCCACAATTGTAAGGACCAAGGGAATCATCTATAAAGGCCAGGACTCATTTTATGGTCAGTCCGGAGTTGACGAGGATCAGGGTGCGAGAAGCGCTCTTCAAACTTACAACCAGCTTCAACAGGAAAAAATGCAATTGACGAGCCAAATCAATAGCCTCTCTAAATATGATAGTGATCAATTGATGGTTTTCGCGGCAGGTCTCGATTTGCCAGATAATATCATAAGAAACCTCTATCCCCAATACCTTGAAGCGAAGCGGTTGGTGGATAGCCTCAAAATAAGCGGTCTTGGAGATAAGCATCCGACGGTGATGGCTGAGGTTGGTCGTATTGCAACGATGAAACATCAGCTTGATGAGGGGGTCGTTACCCTGCGGGCCACATTACAAGCACGTGTCGATATGGCTACAGACCGTTTGAGAAATGTGAAAATCATGCGCGATGATACCCGAGAGGATGCAATCAAGAGAGGTCTTGACGCTCAGGATTACGTCGATGCGAAGCGGGATTTCGAAACAGACCAGGAATTGCTGCAAAAAATGAGGCTCAAGCAGATTGGGCAGCAAATGATTGAAAAGATGACGGAGGATAGCATCGTCATTCACGAGGAACCCCAGATCTCACAAAACCCTGTTAGCCCGAATGTCACGCTGAATCTGGTCTTGGGTGCGGTAGTTGGTCTGATTTTTGGCATCGGCATCGCGTTCTTTCTCGAATATCTCGATACTTCGGTGAAGAGCCTCGAAGATGTGGAGCGCTATTTACAAGTCCCGGTTCTCGCGGTAATTCCCAAGGATGTGGGTATTCTTCACAAACAAAGCGGCATGAGTCCAGATGCTGAAGCCTATCGGATTCTGCGTACGAACATCGAGTTCAACCGAAAAAATCCGGAAGACAATGCGATCACTGTGGTGTCAGGTGGTGCGGGTGAGGGTAAATCCACCACCTTGGTTAACCTCGCCTATATCTGTGCCCAAGGCGGATACACCACCTTAATGATCGACGCCGACTTGCGGCGCCCTCGATTGCACACTTTCTTTGACATTAACAATTCTGTGGGACTGACGAATTATCTGACCACTGAGTTGATGCTGGAGGACGTGATTCTCCAAACGCCGGTAGATAACCTGTATTTCATGCCCTCGGGAATTTTGCCTGCGGATGCTGCTGGTATTCTCAACTCTCGACGCATGTCGGAGTTGATTCAAGACGTGAAACAACGCTTCGACCTTGTCTTGGTGGACAGCCCCCCGATTCTTGGAGTCAGTGATGCATCCGTGCTCGCCAGTGAGGTGGACCTTACAATGATCGTCGTGCAACATCGCAAACTTCCAAGAAACATGCTGCTGCGTGTCAAACAAGCGGTGGAAAATGTTGGTGGCAACGTTATTGGTGTGGTGCTAAATAATGTCGATGTACGGAGCGACAGCCAATATCAATATTATACCAGTTATTACACCTATTATGCGCCAGCGGAATCCCAAATGGGGCCGCCTGTGGGATCCGCCTCATCAACCGCCAAAAACCAATCCCCGGCACCTCGCGCCAATGATTCTGAATTATACTAAACAACAAACCATCAATTCACCATGAACTCAAAAAATATACTCAGCGTTTTGCTTGTATTGATTGGCTTATCAACTCCCATCCTCGCCCAACCAATCGAGGCCGGTCGGGCGGTCCAGATCACAATCCAAAGTGTACCTTCGGAAGAAAAGGGCAGGATTGATGGCAACTACCCGGTATCCGAGGCGGGTACTATCAATATGCCGTTCATCGGTAATGTCCACGCCGCAGGGTTGCGAAACGAGGACCTCGCGTCCGCGATCCAGTCCCGATACCGAAATGCCGGGATATACACTAATCCCACGATTCAGGTCATTTCCGACATTGTGAACAAAATAAACGAACAAACCGTGGTTATCGGTGGCCAGGTCCGTGCTTCCGGCCCTAAGGCATATACCCGAGGCTTGACTCTATACCAAGCGATCCAAGCCGCTGGTGGAGCCACGGAGTTCGGCAGCATGAAGCGAGTGAAACTATTCAGAGGCGGACGTCAAACCGTATATGACCTGACCAAGGCCCAATTTATGACTGTTCTTGTGGCCCCAAATGATACAATAGAAGTGCCAGCAAAAACCCCATTTGGTGGATAACTGTCGGTTACTTGTTCCATGCAATCAAGCAGATTCTACGCATTGATGAATCGCGTGGCCGTTGGTGTTGTTTGGTTGTTGTCTGGCTGTATAGCTTGGTGCTTGGACCTACCTGTGGAGTCATTTTTAAAGCTAACCTCTCAGGAATTCCATGTTCGTGAACACGCCCAAGCGGAATTGCTCGCATGGGGCAGGCAACGCCCCGAGCCCGCGATGGCTGAATTATATAGACAGACACAGGTTGCGGCGGATCCTGAGGCGCGGGAGCGTTGTCTGAATATCCTGCGTGAACTTGTCACGGACGAGTATTTGAAAAACGGGGAAGGTTATATCGGTATTGGCCTGATAGATGATCTTGCGAACGTGCCCGGTGAGCCTGCACCGAGGAATGCAATCCGGATCATTCAAGTCCAGCAGGATTCCCCAGGCCTTCACGCGGGAA
This sequence comes from Akkermansiaceae bacterium, assembly GCA_043758445.1. Taxonomy (GTDB): domain Bacteria; phylum Verrucomicrobiota; class Verrucomicrobiia; order Verrucomicrobiales; family Akkermansiaceae; genus Luteolibacter. Next base: position 5,531 of record JAYVNM010000199.1, read on the forward strand.
TTCGACTGAATGATCTGATAGTCGGGCTGGATGATGAGACTTGGCATGGAAATGATGCATCGAGACCGTTTAGGGAGAAAATTCGCACGCTGAAGCCAAATACGAGGGTCAATTTGAAAATCCTCCGCAACGGCGAAATGCTAGACCTTAAGGTGAATTTGGGGAGACGCCCGTTGATGGCGGACCACTTATTTTTCAATGGCCAGAATTTTGATCCCGAGGCCAGCGAAAGGGCCGCCAAGGAGGCGTATTTTCGGCAGTGGCTCAATCAGCGAAAATCGAAAAAGTGAGGCCAACTCCTGAAATTTAAGAAATCGACATCTGGGAATGTTGTGGCATCATTTTGAAACATTCCGAATCCCATTCCGTTTGAACTTCATGACTATTTCTTGGTTTCGAAAAGCAGCGTCAGCCGTGGCTTTGGCTACGCTTTCCTGCACTGCATTGGCCCAGCAGGCTGATTTTAATGAGGTTGGTCGGCAAATGGCGATCATGTTGCAAAATAGCCATTTTGGTCGTCTGCCATTCAATGCGGAGTTGAGCCAGCGCTTCCTGACGGACTACTTGAAAGACCTGGATTTCCAGCGTTTGTACTTCACTCAGAAGGACGTGGACGAGTTCAACGTCAAATATGGAGATCAACTGCATATTCTCTTGCTGCATGGAAACAGTATGGCTGCTGCGACAGAAATTTATGGGGTTTTCAAAAAAAGGGTTGAGGAGCGGGTGGTGCTTACGGAAAGCTTGTTGAAAGGAAAAGATTTCGACTTTTCTAAAAACGATTCCGTCATGTTAAGTCGTAAGGATGCGCCATGGCCGAAGGATGACCGGGAAGCTGCCGACTTATGGCGGCTACAAATCAAAGAAGCAGTTCTAGGGGAGGTCCTGCGTCGTGAGTTGCTGGCGAAACTTTCCAACGAACAAGGCAAGACGGATCCGGGCAGCGCGGATCGTAGTCCGAAGGAAAAGGTTTCCCTTCGTTACAAGCGTTTCTTCAATAGCGTGAAAGATGTGGATGACGAAGAAATCGCTAACTATTTTTTGAGTGCGGTGGCCCGGGCATACGATCCGCATACGGATTACATGAGCTTCCGTGAAATGAAACGCTTCGAGGATGGCATGAAAAATGAACTCGTTGGAATTGGTGCGCTGCTCCAGGGCGAGGAAGATGGTGCAACCAAGATTAAGGGTATCGTGATAGGTGGGCCTGCGGACCGTGAGGGAACGCTAAAGCTCAATGACCGGGTGGTGGCGGTGGATACTCTTCACACCGGAAAGGCCGAAGACATGACTGATATCATGTTCATGAAAATCGATAAGGTTGTCGATTTCATAAGAGGCAAGGAAGGCTCTGCTGTGGCGTTGAAAGTTGAACCAGCCGGTGGCGCACCTGGCGAAACGAAAATTGTCGTCATCCAGCGTGGCAAAGTGGAAATGAAAGATGAGCAGGCGAGCGGCCAAATCATCGAGATGAAATCTGAGAACCACGCCGTCCGCCGCTTGGGCATCATAATTTTGCCATCTTTTTATGCGGATTTCAAGGAAGGGAAGATCCGTTGTTCAGTGGATGTCGAAAGAATCCTGAAGCGCTTGACCGAAGAAAAAATCGATGGTCTTGTTTTGGACCTCCGCAATAACGGCGGTGGTTCACTCGAAGAAGTTCGGCGGATGACCGGTTTTTTCATCGATAGTGGCCCTGTCGTCCAGGTGAAGAATACTTTGGGCCAAGTTCAGGTAAAGGATTCGGATGACGGTAAGCCGATCTATACAGGCCCCATGGTCGTCATGACTGATAAAAGCAGCGCTTCAGCCAGTGAGATTCTAGCCGGTGCACTACAGGACTTCAACCGGGCGGTGATTGTTGGCGATTCATCGACTTTCGGAAAAGGAACGGTCCAACAACCGATGGACATCGGTAGGATGTTGCCTCTCTTCGCGGCACGAGATCGGGCGGGCTTTTTAAAAGTGACGATCCAGAAATTTTATCGTCCATCCGGTTCGTCAACGCAAATGGACGGAGTAGCGGCTAACGTGGTGATCCCAAGTCTGTTGGATGCCTTGGACGTCGGTGAAGAATTTCTCGATCACCCCCTACCACATGATCGGATCCGGCCTGCTGGCAATTTCAAACCCCTTGATACACAGGCGCTATTCATACCCCGACTTAAGGAAATGAGTCATGATCGCCTGAGCACCTGTAAGGATTTTAATTATATAAATCAGGACGTTGAGAGGGCGAAAAAACGAATCCTTGTCAATCAACTGTCACTTAACAAAGCCGCCCGCGACCAAGAGTTGGTTGAATCAGAGGCTCTCCAGAAAGAGCGGAACTCCGAACGCCGGACGCGCTTTGCGAAAATGTCTGAAGAGGATAAAAAAACATTGGGCTTCTACAAAATAACCCTAGATGACCTTGAAAAAGGTGCCGATTTGAAATTCTATAATCCCGCGGACGAGGGTGGTGAATTCATGCGTCGCGCCAAGGATGAAGCGGCGGATTTGGATCAAACGCCAAAATGGCCGACGGGCTTGGACCCGGTGAAACGCGAATCGCTATCCGTATTGAAAGATCTCGTTGATCTTACTGAGAATGCCAAGCTCGCAGGAATTTTGAAGGGCACGGCTGAAGCTCATTAATGTCTGAGATTGCGGAAAATCTACTGGCCGTAACAGGGAAAGTTAGTGAGGCCTGCCGACGAGTCGGACGAAAATCGACTTCCGTAGAGCTAATTGCGGTTTCAAAAACATTTCCGGCGGAATCGGTGCGCGAGGCATTCGCCGCAGGGCAGTTTGCATTCGGTGAAAGCAAGTTGCAGGAGGCCGAGCGTAAGATTGAATCCTTGCCGGGCTCATTTCATTGGCATTTCATCGGCAGGGTCCAGCGAAACAAGCTGCGGAAACTCTTGCCGCTGTTTGACATGATCCATGCTATTGATTCATTCAAGCTGGCCGCGTACACGGACGTAATCGCAAAAGAACTGGGTTTATATCCAAAGGTATTTCTCCAAGTAAATATTGGTAAGGAATCATCGAAGGCGGGATTTTCACCTGATGGAATCCGTGCGGAAATGGAAAGTCTTTTAAAGTTGAGCAGGCTTGAAATCCTCGGCTTGATGTGTATCCCGCCTCCCGGACCTGTTGCTGAATCCTCGCGAACGTGGTTTACACAACTCAGGTCAACCCGGGATGCCTTGGAAGCCGAGTTTGGAGTTGAACTTCCCTCGCTCAGCATGGGAATGAGCGGGGATTATGAGGTTGCGATCGAAGAGGGAGCTACCCATGTACGTGTCGGTTCCGCGATTTTCGGGAAACGCAGCTATCGAGTGGACGGCGAGCTTGGATAAGGTCAATACTACCAGATGCCCTTGAGTCTGGAAAATGCCACCGTCATCGGGAGCGAATTGGCGCTGTCGTTCGCAGACGGAGATGAAGCTTATATAGCGCTTCCCCTGCTCCGCCGCGCCTGTCCCTGCGCGGCCTGCCAAGGAGAGCCAGACGCATTGGGGCGAGTCATACGCCCGCGTGTCGAGTACGGTGCCCGCGCATTTGAACTTCTAAGATTCGAAACGATCGGTGGCTATGCGATCCAACTGTTCTGGGGTGACGGGCATTCCACAGGGATTTACAGTTATACCTATTTGCAAAAACTGTCCGGGCTTCCACCTAGCTAGGGATTCGGATAGAACTAAATAAATTTCGCAGTGCTATCCGCCCAACACGCTCTGGCTTCCCTATCTCTCCTTTCTGAGAGAGAAGTGACAGCGTTTGCTGCTGTCGGCTATATCACGGTGGTGCAGGTAATCGGGCATCTTCCCAAGCGCTACGAGGACCGGCGGCGCTTCGATGCATTTCCCATCCAGCCGTCACCAGCATCTGTATGCCTTCGTGGCACAGTGATAGATGCTTCAATGAAGCACCTTGGGTCCTATAACCGCTACTATGAAGCGGTCATCATGGATGGCTCTGGAGGTGTTTTCGGATCCGGTAAAATTACCTGCCGCTGGTTTAATATGCCATACGTTCAGAAAATCGTGGCAAGCGGTCAAGAGGTATGTGTTTATGGCAAGGTTAAGGATGTGAAAGGACGGCTCATCATCGATCATCCCGAATTTGAAGTGCTCAGGGATGACGATGAGGAATCAATCCATCTTGAGCGGATCGTCCCAATTTACAAGAATATTACCGGCATCTCTCAGCGTCGGCTGCGGGAAATCATTCATTTGTTATTATGTCAACTCGAGTCATCGACACTTGAGTTGAGTTGTGTGGTAGATCATGTCTTGACGAGGGCGGTGGCGTACAGAGATGTGCATTTTCCGCAAGTGATGGATCTCGCAAAAGCTGCCCGCCGACAGTTCGCGTTGGAGGAGTTCTTCGTACTTCAGCTCAATGTTATATGGCGCCGTTTACGCTACCGTGAGCAAACGGGCCGCGTGCTTGGCAAACGAACCACCTATCTCAAGCAGTTTTACGCAAGTCTGCCTTTTGAGCTCACCGGTGCCCAAAAGCGTTCTATCAAGGAGATTCTCGCGGACATGCGAACGGCACGCCCGATGAATCGCTTGTTACAGGGCGATGTGGGTTCTGGGAAAACCTTTGTCGCAATGGCAACCATGTTGCTAGCCATCGACTCTGGATGCCAGGCCGCGTTGATGGCCCCTACGCAGATTCTTGCCGAGCAACACTATCTAACATTCAAGCAATGGCTCGATCCCTTGGGCGTCAGAATATCCTTGCGCACAGGAAATCGCGATGAGGATAATTATCTGGAAATCCAGGGTGAACCACAAATCATCATTGGGACCCACGCATTGCTATATGACACGGTATTTTTTCGTGATCTGGGTTTAGTGGTGATCGACGAGCAACATAAATTCGGAGTTGCCCAGCGGGAATCGCTCATCAAGCAGGGTATCGTGCCTGATGTATTGGTTATGACCGCCACTCCAATTCCACGGACCTTGACGATGACGATTTATGGCGACCTTGATATTTCATTGCTGGATGAGAAGCCTCCTGGCCGCGGTAAAATCATCACCGCGATTCGTGTTGCAGCCAAGCAAACGGACGTCACCAAATTTGTCAAAGACCAGCTCAACCAAGGGCGTCAAGCCTATCTGGTTTATCCATTGGTTGAGGAGAGCGAAACACTCAGGGGAGAGTCCGCCACCGAGGCATTCGGGAAATGGCAGAAACGCATGGGAAATCATACCGTCGGGTTGATTCATGGGAAACTCCGCCCCGATGAAAAAGAATCGGTCATGCGCCGGTTTCGGGAAGGTGAAATCGCAGCATTGGTTTCAACAACGGTCATTGAAGTGGGCGTGGATGTTCCAAATGCCAGCGTGATGATTCTTCATCATGCCGAGCGCTTCGGGCTCGCCCAGCTCCACCAGTTACGTGGTCGTATCGGGCGGGGTGGTCATAAGGGTTTCTGCATCCTGCTGACCGATGGGAAAAATCTCGAGTCGATGGAGAAACTAAAGGTCCTCGAACAAAGCTCAGATGGATTCGAGATCGCCGAGGCGGATCTTCGCTTGCGCGGTCCGGGCGATGTGCTGGGTGCCATGCAAAGTGGCATATCGGTATTGCGGTTCACCGATTTTCTAGCAGATACCGTATTGTTGGGGGAGGCCCGGTCACTGGCTGAGCAAGTATTGGCGGAAGATCCAAATCTGGTTGGTGTGCATCAGAGGTTGCGAACGATTATTGATGATCCAGAAAATTATTCTGATATGCCGGGAGTTGCATGAGTCCGCCTCCCGCTCAACGGGCCACAATCTTATAGATCGTCCCGGTATGATCAATAATCAACAATCCGCCCTCCTCATCCTCGGCGAATGATGAAATTTGGTTGATTCGCTTGCCTTGGGGTTGCAACTCTTTGGTGTGATCTTTGAAATCGCTGACCTTACCGTCTTTGAGTTCAAACGACCAGATCCGGGGGTTTTGATAGTCACCGAAAATGTAGCGGCCTTGGAGTTCCTTGACTGGCCCGCGATAGAGGTAGCCGCCGGTTACCGAGAAGCCTTCCTTCTCGCCGCTGCCGTGTTTGTAAACATAGACCGGATCGATGGCTCCGGTGGGGAGTGGTCCGCCGACGCCTTTCGCAGGGGTTTCCTGATCGGCCTCACGCAGACTCCAGCCGAAGTTCGCGCCAGCTCCTTTGCCTTTAGGGAGAAAATCGATTTCTTCCCAGTTGTTCTGGCCGACATCACCGATCCATAGATCACCAGTCAGGCGATCAAACGAGCAGCGCCACGGATTGCGAAGTCCGTAAGCCCAGATCTCATGCTTGGCGCCGGTTTCATTTACGAAAGGATTGTCGAGCGGAACCTTGTAGCCTGTTTTTGGTGAAACATCGATCCGGAGTAATTTGCCTAACATCGTATCGTGAGCTTGGCCGTGTTTGTGGGGATCATTGCCTGAGCCGCCATCACCATTGGCGATATATAACATGTTATCTGGGCCGAAGCTTAACCAGCCGCCATTGTGGTTTTCAAACTCGGAGGGATATTTAAGAATGACTTCTGCGGTGTCTGGCTTGGTGGTCTTGCGATCCGACGAGGTGAATCTAACGATCCGTGTTTGCATTTCCTTGTCCGTGAAATTGACATAATAGCGGCCGCTTTTCGCGAAGTCCGGGGAGAAGGCAAGTCCGAGCAGTCCTTCCTCATTGCCCTTGCGACTCACATCTTGGAGGATGTCGAGAAACGGCACTTTCTCACGCTCGCCGGTTTTTTCGTCCACGATCCAGACTTGGCCGCCTTGTTCCATGACCCAAAGTTTACCGATGGTTCCTTTCGGCAGGCCCGCCCAGACTGGGCGTTCAAATCCCTTGGCGATTTGCACGACGCCGATCTCCGCGTGGATTGATGTCAGGCAGGCGAGAAACGCGGCGGTGGCGGTTGATTTCATGAACATGCCTTGACGCTAGCAAAGATCATTCCCGGCACAAGATGGATTTGGCTGGAAACTGCGGCCACGGGGCCAATCTTACTGAACCAGCGTGTCGTGGGAAATCTCGATCTTGGCGGACTCGTGTAGGCGCAGGGATTTGCGGAAATCTGCAACCGCCTGCTGGGATTTGAGAGTCACGAGGGCGGCGACAATTTCCGCTTTCGCTTGTTCAAAGCTGCGAGGCTCGGAGGGCTTGCGGGCGGTGACTGCTGCGAGATGCCAGCCGATTTTGGTGCGGATGAGCCTAGGTTGGTTGGGTTCCAAGGAAAAAAGTGGGGCGGAGAAATCAGCAGGCAGGCGATCACGGGTCATCCAACCGAGCGCACCTCCGCTGTCTTTGGTGGCGGGGTCTTCGCTGAGTTCTTTCGCTAGGGTGGCGAAGTCCTGTTTTTTATCAGTTAAGGTGACGAATGCCGTATCGAGCTTTTTCTTGGCCTCATCGCACGGATGATCGAGCGTGGGAATAAAAATGTGCCGCGCCTCGACGCGCTCAGGCTGTTGGAGTGTTAGTTGGTATTCATTGAACCATTTTTTGGCTTCTTCGTCGTTGATTTTGATCGATGCGCCAAGCCGCAGCGCGATGAATTTCTCCTCGCGGAGTTGTACCGCGAGCCGATCTCGCAGATCCTGTGTGGTGGCGATGCCTTGAGATTGCATCGCAGTTTTCATCGAGCTGTTACTTTCAAATCGGGTGGTCAGACGGTTCAGGCGATCATTGATTTCATCATCACTAACTGCTATGTATGGGCCGCTGGGTATGACGAGCAAGCGCAGCAGCTCATGATCTAGCAGATCGTTAAATGCGGCATTGCGGGCGGCTTTGAGCTCGGAGGGACTGACTCTTGCTGGGGATTTTCCCGCCCGCCACAAGTGCTCGCTAACAGCACGGTCTAACTGACTTGCGGCTATGGGATGGCCAGCCACGCGGGCGATGACGCTATCTTTTTTGCCGACGAGGAGAGCGGATTGGTTGTCGAGCTGGTGTCTGAGCGGGCCTTTGGAAACCACCAAGTCCGCCAGCAGATAGATGGCGGCGATTCCGTAAAGCACGAGGCGGATCGGAAACGTGCCGGCAGAGGTCATTACGATTTAGCGGATTTCAACGGTGGTACCGGGGCGGATCAGCGTGGGGAGGCGGACGGCGTCCCAGTTCGCCATGCGAATGCAGCCATGACTGCGGGCGCGGCCGATGGTTTCCGGACTTGGCGTGCCATGGAGGCCGATGCCGGGCTTGGTGAGTCCACACCAAAAGACGCCAACGGGGCTGTTAGGGCCGGGCGGGATTTCTAGTGATTCCGAATCGCTGCTGCGCTTGCCGGTGTCTAGGAGTTTCTGATCGTAGCGCCAGTGGGGGAGTTCCACGGAATTTCTAACTTCCCAAGTGCCGAATTTGATGAACTTGGGTTCGCCGGGCGTGATGGGAAATGAGGCGATCAGGCCGTGGTTAGGACGGCTGACGTAGGTCAGGGTGGTGGCACCGGGTTCCGCGATGACTAGGGCCGCCGGGGCGGCTTCGAAGATGCGGACTTGGTTGAGTTTCGTGTCCACGACAGCGTGGCGTTGGCTCATCGCCGGGTCCGCCTTATAGCCAGCACCGGTTAGTTTTTCGAGGTAAAATGGTTGCACGTTTGGCACGATGATCGAGTCGCGTGGCTTGAGATTGTTGATTTTCGCACTGCCATTGAGGAGGACCAAATAGGGGACATCGCAGTGGTAACGCTCAGACATGAACTCGGCGGCGCTCCGGTAGCTCATGCGCTTGCGTTTCGCCTGAAGCGAGACCTTCGTCGGCAGATTGCCATCCACCCAATCGTTCACGAAATCCGGGACCACCGCGACGGCCTTCGGATTCGTGACAGCCTCGCGGGCGGCAGTGTTCGCGGCGGTCCAGTCCTCGACCGGATGGCCATTGACCTCGTTCCATGATTGCACGGCAAGTTCGGTGAAACGACCGGGTCTGCCGTCGATGATGCCTGGGCCGAACCTCGCTTCATCAAGGAAAATCTGCAGGCGCAAGGCATCGTCGCCAGTGGGTTTTATGTCGAGCGGGGAAGGGGCTGAGATCGAGGGAATCGGCGTCGCCGGTGGGAGCGGTGGTGCAACTGGAACGGGAGTGGTGGGAACGGTCGGTGGTACCGCGATGGCAGGTTGCTCTGAAGGGATAGGTTTTGAATAGATGTCGTCATCGCCACCGAGCGGCAGGGCACGGAGCACCGGACGTTGCGGTGCTGCGGGTTGCGCGTGGCCGAGCAGAGTTAAAGACAGGAATACAAATGAAACGTAGCGGAGCATGTGATAGATACTGATAGAAGTTAGGCGGGCACGGCGGAGAATGCTTCAAGGCGTCCGGCAATGGAGGCGGGGACGACGGCGGTGACGAGAATATCATCTCCCTCGTAGCCCGTCGAGAGCACCTTGGCCTCGCGATGAAGCAAGCTGACTAGATCGGCACGGTTTTGAGGGATGCGGTAGTCTTTGCGGTGGACGCGGTGGGCTAGGACCTCGGTGCAGGTTTTTAGCAAATCCTCCAGACCTTGGCCGGTTACCGCCGAAACGTGGAGCGCGCCGGGAAATTGTTTCTCAAGCGCGATCAAGGCGAAGGGCTCGGTGACGCGGTCGATCTTGTTGAGGACGGTGATGGTTTCCTTATCTCCGGCTCCGAGTTCCGCGAGGACCTCAAGCGTCGTGTCGTGAAATCTCCCGATTTCCGGGGCTGTGGCATCCAGGACGTGGATTAGAAAATCTGCTAGAGCGGCCTCTTCCAGCGTCGCCTTGAAAGCCTCGACTAAGCGGTGGGGCAAATTTCTAACAAACCCAACAGTATCAGTAATCAACAGCGGCTGCCCGTCTGGCAATTCGATCCGGCGGGTGGTGGTGTCGAGCGTGGCGAAGAGCATGTCCTTGGCCATCACGTCTGCTCCGCTGAGGATGTTCAGTAGGGTGGATTTCCCGGCATTTGTATAGCCGACGATAGCGGCGTGCTGGGTCTCGTGTTTCTCGCGTTCCTTGCGTTGGGTTTTCCGCTGTTTCCTAACGAGTTCGATTTCCCGCTTGGCGCGATCGATTATCTGATAGGCAAGGCGGCGGTCCACCTCGATTTGTTTCTCGCCCATGCCACGGGATGCGCCGCCGCCCGCGCCGCCGCCGGAGCCTGCGGATTCGCGGTCGAGGTGTCCCCACATCCGTGCGAGGCGAGGGAGGGCGTATTGCATTCGGGCCAGTTCGACCTGGAGGCGGGCTTCTTTGGTTTGTGCGCGTTTGGCGAAAATATCGAGAATCACCTCCTCGCGGTCGATCACGCAGAGGTCGGCGAGTTTTTCCCACTCACGCTGTTGGGAGGGGGCGAGGCCGTTGTCGATGATGATGACATCGCACTCATGGGCCTTGGCCAGGGCGACGAGTTCCTCTGCCTTGCCGCTCCCGCAGAGGAATTTCCGATGGATCTCCCGGCCGCGCGAGAGCACGGACTCGACGACTTCTACGCCCAGCGTTTTCACCAGTTCGGCGAGTTCCCCCAGCAGTGACTCAGACTCCACCGCCTCGTGGGCATCGAAATAAAAGCGCACCAACAAGGCGCGTTCGATCATGTCAGGCTTTTCTCGAACTTCAAACATCCGGGCTACGACTAGCACCGATGACCCGGCCCGGCCATGCGAAATTTTCCACCAAGATGGCTTTTCAGCGAGTTTCCGAGTTCAGCCAGCGCTCATGGCCCCAGAGACCCCAGACGATGCCGGCGAGGCCGAATGTAAGCAACAACGGCGGCATGGCGATCGTTAAGCTGATCCCCAACGGTCCGATAGCGCTGAGGAAATCGTCGTTTATGAAATGCGGAGAAAGCAGGAAATACAAGCGGGCGATCAGCAGCGAAATTGCGCCGACGGCCATCATCGTGCCACCCCAAGATTGATAGGTACGGGCGAGTTTCACGGCCGCCAAGCCGATCAAGCCGAGTCCGAGCACCCCGCACGCATCGAATAACAGCCCATTTTGGATTACGATCTCAAGCAATAGATTCATGGGGGATTAGCGCGGGTGAGGGGACTTTACGGGCGGGTGTGGTGGGAGTGAAAACCCTGGCGTGCAGGGCGAGTCCGAGGCCGAACAACAGCCAACCGGCGTTCATGACGACCAGTTTGACCGAGTGCCAGGCGAGGGCGGTGGCGGCGCTGCCATCATAATGCTTTCTGAGCGGACCGTAGCGCTCGATGGCTCCGGCATCATAAAGCGGCATCATCAGGGCATAGCCGAAACCGAGCAAAAGCGCGCCAGCCACGATCAAACGTGCGGACCAGCCTGAGGTCGCCTTGGAAAGTCGCCATGCGATAAGCATCAGAAAAATCCCCATTACGATCATGAATACCGGACGAACCGCTTCAATGGAAGCCAAGGGGAGGTAAATTGCGTTACGCATTCACACATCCGATACTATTCATAAGTCGTTGATCAATAACAATGAACAACGGATGAGCTGGATATAAATATTTACAGAAAATTATGATCCATTAATAAACACGCTATGATTTAAACCTAAGTTTCCTGAATATGTTAGCTTCCAGTCAAAGAGGAATATGGGTTTTAATCCGTATGGAACTGGCGCAAAATTGTCGGACATAAGCATGCCAGCGCATTTTTGGGGCGAATATCAGGCATTTAGGGGCGGAATTTTTTTTCATTAAAATGAGAATATCGGCGTCTTTCCGTTTCAAATCTTGCGAGTCGCAGGGCTGCGGCCTAATTCCGTGGCGACATGAGTGAAGCCATCACCCCACATCAGCCGCAAAATACCGAAGCCGAATTGATCGCCGTCCGCCGAGAGAAGCTCGCGAAACTGCGCGAGCTGGGCATCGATCCCTATGGCGCGCGTTTCGAGGTTTCCGTCACGCCAGCAGCGCTTTTCGAGAATTTTGAAGAAGGCAAACAGGTCAAAGTCGCCGGGCGCATCACGGTTTTTCGTGAGTTTGGAAAATCGTGTTTTTTCGAACTCGCCGATGTGATGGGAAAGATCCAGGGCTACATGAACACCAAAAATCTGGACGAGACCGCCTTAGCCGTTTGGAAGTGCCTCGACCGGGGCGACTGGATCGGTATCGAGGGCGAGACTTTTCTAACCAAGACTGGCGAGCCGACGGTGAAGATGGAGAAATTCACTGTGCTCTCTAAGTCGCTGCGCCCGATGCCGGACAAGTGGCACGGTGTCGCCGACCGCGAAATCAAATACCGCAAGCGCCACCTTGATCTGATGGGCAACCCGAACAGCGCCGCCCTTTTTGTGAAGCGCTCGCTAATGATCGCCGAGATCCGCCGGTTCCTTCAGGACCGCGGGTTTTTGGAAGTGGAAACACCGATGCTTCACGACATCGCCGGGGGTGCCGCCGCACGGCCGTTTGAGACCCATCACAATGCGCTTGGCATGCCGCTCACGCTGCGGATCGCGCCAGAGTTGTTTCTCAAGCGCCTGTTAGTCGGTGGTTTCACGAAGATTTTCGAACTCAACCGGAGCTTCCGCAACGAAGGGATTTCCCGTCGCCACAATCCCGAGTTCACGATGTTAGAAGCGTATTGGGCGTTTTCTGATTTCGAGGAAATGGCTGATCTTGTCGAGGAACTCACCTGCCATCTCGCGGAGAAATTCTGCGGTGGTCTAAACATCGAGCACAAAGACGACGATGGCAACGTCGTCCGCACTATCAATCTTGCCCGGCCCTGGAAGCGCACCAGCTATCACGACCTCATCAAGCTCGCGGCGGGCGCTGATTTCTTCGATCTAACGGCCCATGGCCGTCGTGACCGCTGCGCGGAAAAAGGCGTCCAGATTTCCGAAAACATGGCGGACCACGAGGTTATCCAACAGGTTTTCGAAAAACTGGTGGAGGAGAAAACCTTCGATCCCTGCTTCGTCACCCGCGTCTCCAGCGAGCTGGTTCCGCTCGCTAAGGTCAGCCCCGGTGGTCAGACCGTCGAGGTTTACGAACTCATCATCAATGGCCAAGAAATTTCCCCCGGCTACTCCGAGCTCAATGATCCCGATGTCCAACGCCAGCGTCTCGAAGCCCAGTCCGGCGAGGAGACGCAGAAGGTCGATTACGATTTCATCGAAACTCTCGAACACGGGATGCCTCCCGCCGGCGGCATCGGAATCGGCCTTGACCGCCTGTGCATGATGCTAACAGGTGCCCCGACCATCCGCGATGTGGTGTTGTTTCCGCTGCTGAAGCGGAAGGATTGAAAGGGTGGTTTCAAAAAATTTACGCGCTGCTCCCATCATGTCCACCGTTCAGGAAACTATTCACCAGATGGGTCGGCAGGCACGGGCCGCCGCCTATCAGCTCGCCCAGTTGAGCAGTGACGAGAAAAATACCGTCCTGCGGACTATGGCCACCGCGATCCGCCAATGTCGGCCGGAGTTGTTAGCTGCGAATGCGAATGACCTAGCCGCAGGACGTGAAAAAGGACTTTCAACCGCGATGCTCGACCGCTTGCGTCTTGATGATGCCCGCATCGAGGCCATGGCGGCGGGCATTGACCAAGTCGCCACGCTGCCTGATCCGGTCGGCGCGATTATGGACTCGTGGGAGCGACCTAACGGCATCCGCATTGAGCAGGTCCGCGTGCCCATCGGCACCATCGGCATCATTTACGAGAGCCGCCCGAACGTGACTGCGGATGCCGCCGCGCTGTGTTTCAAAACCGGCAACGCCACCATCCTCCGGGGAGGCAGCGAGGCATTGCATTCTAACCTCGCCATCGCCGGGGCGCTGACTGCCGCCGGCGCTCCAGACCATGCCATCCAGCTCATCCCTTTCACCGACCGGGAAAGTGTCGCCATCCTTGCGGGCATGGACCAATGGCTCGACCTGATCATCCCCCGTGGCGGCAAGGGCTTGATTGAAACCGTCGTCTCATTGGCCCGGATGCCGGTCATCAAGCACTACGACGGGATCTGCCACCTCTATGCTGATGCCCTAGCGGATCTTGAAATGGCGGTTACGCTAACAGTTAATTCCAAGACCCAAAAACCCGGAGTATGCAACGCACTGGAAATCCTGTTAGTCCATCGTGACATCGCTGCGGATTTTCTGCCTGCGGTGGGTGTTGCTTTGCATGAGAAGCAGGTGGAAATCCGCGCCTGCCCTCGGGCCTTAGAATTTCTATCCGACGCGACACCGGCCACGGAACAAGACTGGGACAGCGAGTTTCTTGAACTCATCATCGCTATTAAAATCGTGGACTCGTTAGAAGAGGCGGTCGCTCACATCAACGAACATGGTTCGCATCACACCGACGTGATCGTCACCCGTGAGACGGCGGCGGCGGAGCGGTTCCTGCGCACGGTGGATTCCGCCTGTGTTTTTCACAACGTCTCCACCCGATTCGCGGATGGCGGGGAATTCGGCTTCGGCGCGGAAATCGGCATTTCCACCGACAAGCTCCACGCCCGTGGTCCCATGGGTCTGCGCGAGTTGACCAGCTATCAATACCGTGTCCGTGGCAATGGGCAGGTGAAAGCGTGACCCTAACACCTCCCGAGGCCAGCGGGCTGGCAAGCCGGAAAAGTGCGGGATCGAGCTTGTATTTCGCATCAGCGACTCGTGGTTGAGGAGAGAATGTAATGGCCGTCGCGGAAGATCATGATGGAGTTGGTGGCCGACCCTGAGCGTCCACGGCGGCGACGTCTAATTTGTGGGCCATTTCATTGGGAAAATTGTGCTACATAATCCCATTTTGTTGCCTCGGGGATCTGATTGACCCTTCCCATCAGAAAGCTATCCTATCTAGCCAATGGCACTGCACCCGCTTTTCCCCTCGTCGCCTTACGATCCTCTTCTGCCGGAGCATCGCTGGTTTCCTGCGGACGAGACCTTGCGGGACACCGCCTACGAGAAATTGCTGCCACCGCTCGTAACAAAACTTCCGCAAGGAAATCCATGCTTGGCGAGCATCCGGTTACGACGGCGCATCCGCCACCACGAAGGCCTTGCTCACTCACTGGTTCGAGACCGAGCATCTCATCGAAAATGCGGATAACACCCTCTCGCCCTTCCGCTATTACTTCGCCCAACGTGAGGCCGTGGAAACCGCCATCTTCAGCGACGAGGCCCACCACATCCACGACGAGCGCATGGCATGGTTCAAGTCCATCGAGGACATCCACCACAAGATGATCCCGCGTGAGGGGAAACTCGCCCTCCAGATCGACGTCACCGCCACGCCGAAGCACAACAACGGCTCCATCTTCGTCCAGACCGTCTCCGACTATCCGCTCGTCGAGGCCATCCATCAGAACGTCGTCAAGCACCCCATCCTGCCGGATGCCGCCAGCCGCGCGAAGCTTCGCGAGCACAAGGCCGTCATGTTTCCCGAGAAATACGCGGACTACCTGAAACTCGGCGTCGAGGAATGGCGGAAGAGCTATGATGAACACGAAAAGCTCGGCAAAAAGGCTGTGCTCTTCGTCATGGTGGACGACACGAAAAACTGCGACGACGTCGGCGAGCACCTCCAGAAAATTTGCCCCGAAATCGAAGGAAAAGTCCTCGTCATCCACACCAAAAACAACGGCGACATCTCAGAAGCCTCCTCCGGGAAAAACAAGGAAGAGCTCGAACTCCTCCGCAAGCAGTCCAACGAAATCGACTCCTGGAACTCGCCCTACAAAGCCATCGTCTCCGTGCTCATGCTCAAGGAAGGTTGGGATGTTAGAAATATCACCGTCATCTGCGGCCTCCGCGCCTACGCCGCGAAGTCGAACATCCTCCCGGAGCAAACGTTAGGCCGTGGCCTGCGCCGCATGTATTTCGGCAGCGACGTGAAGGAGACCGTCTCCGTCCTCGGCACGTCCGCGTTCATGGAATTCGTCGAGTCCATCCAGAGCGAAGGCGTCACCTCGAGCACGTCCCCATGGGCGGCGGCACCGACCGCAAGGACTCGCTCATCGTCGAGGTGGAAACCGACAACCCCGCGAAAAATCCCGACTCGCTCGACATCCCGCTGCCCAAGCTTTCCCGCCGCTATCACCGCGAATTCAAGGATCTCGCCGCGCTCGATGCCGCCACTTTCGGCAACAAGCGCCTGCCGCTCAAGCCCTTCACCGAGGAGGAAACCCGCGAGATCATCTTCAAGCGGATGCTCGATTCCGAGATCGACCACACCATCCATCTCGACGACGCGGGCAAGGCCGACTGGCGCTCCGTCGTCGCCTTCTTCGCCCGCCAGCTCCTCAAGGAAATGCGCCTCGTCGGCGGTTACGAGTTCCTCTATCCACAAGTTAGGGATTTCGTGCGCTTCCAGCTCTTCAGCACCAACGGTGCGACAGGCGATAGCCCAGGGCAGCGCCCTGGGTCGGACGTTCCAACAGAATTGAGCGCTGAAAGTGCGACACATAGCGGCGTGGATCTCGACGACCCCGTCATCCTCCGCAACCTCTCCGAACCCGCCGCCGGAAGGCCGTGTCATTCTTTTTGAAATCCCTCCCGCCCCCCAAGGAATCCCCATCGGCTGGAAGACACACCAATACGCCCGCGATGGAGAAACCCTGACCGGCCTCTCCCTCGTGAAGCTCGACGAGATCCGCGCTCAATCGGTTTCCGCAGACTGGTCTGCGGTCATCTGTCGGGATGCAACCTACGACGACCTCGATCCGGACGCATTGCTCAAGGCGCGGGAAATTTTCGTCGCCAAATACCGTGAGAGAATTCCCGAAAGCACCATCCGTGGTTGGGATACACGCACGTTTCTCGACAAGGCGAGGCTGACGATCCAAGGGGCGGTCACCCGTGCCGCGCTCATCCTGCTCGGGAAGCCGGAGGCGGTTCACCACCTCTCACCCTACGTCGCCGAACTGAGTTGGAAACTCGAAAGTCCGGAACTCGCTTACGAACACTTCCATCCGCCCTTCCTGCTCGCCACTTCCAAGCTCTTTGAAAAAATCCGCAACGTCCGGCTCACGGTCCTGCCCGCAGGGCAGTTGATTCCATTGGAAGTCGCCAAGTACGATCCCCGCATCGTTCTGGAGGCCCTGCACAATTGCATCGCCCACCAGGACTACGCCTGCTGTGAGCGCGTGCTGGTCATCGAGCGCGCATCCGAGCTGGCATTTCAGAACGCCGGAGCCTTCTTCGACGGCAGCCCCGAGGACTACTACCTCTCGGACAAAACCCCATCCCACTACCGGAACCGCCTGCTCGTCGAAGCCATGGTGCATCTTCGGATGATCGATACCATGGGCTTCGGCATCCGCGAGGTGATGTATAAGGGCCAGGCAAGCCGCCTGCTTCCGCTTCCCGATTATGACAAGACGGGGCCGGATCATGTCGTCATGCGCCTCCAAGGCCGCTTGCTGGACGAAAATTACAGCCGCATGTTGCTCGCCAATCCGGATTTCTCCCTGCCCGATATCGTCGCCTTGGACCGGATCCAAAAAGGTGTCACTCCCGCTCCGGAAGCGGTCGATTCACTGCGCCGTCGGAAACTCGTCGAAGGCCGGAAACCCCACCTCCATATTTCCTCGCTGGTCGCCGCCGTTACCGGCCAGAAAGCCGCTTACATCCGGACGCGTCGGCAGGACGACGCCTTCTTGGAGAAACTGGTCCTTGATTACCTCAGCCAGTGGAAACAAGCGACCCGGAACGAGTTGGACGAACTCTTGTGGCCTAAATTGCCGGAGGCACTCTATGCGGAGCAGAGAAAAACGAAAATCCACAATCTTCTTAGCAGACTAAGCTCCAACGACAAAATTGGTAACACCGGTAGCCGCTCAAAATCCTGCTGGGTTTTGATTTCAAAAACAAAGGAAGCGCCAAAATCAATGGATTAATCAAATGGCTATCATCCTAACCTTCTAGTTATAAGTATTTTGTGTGAAACAAACAAGCTCCTGAAAAACAAAGGAGCAATCCATATCGCAACAAAGCCAGCTCCTTAATCTTATTTGACTGGAATTCCCGCAACGACCCAATTAGGCAACCAAGTCATTGAAAATGAACAAGATCCTTATTTGACGGTTATTTGACTGGCTTTCCTTTTTCCTCATTTTCCCACCCCATGTCCCGCCCATCCACTGAACACTACGACCTCACCGAGGCCGAGAAACGCGACATCATCAAGTGCATCGAGACCGGCAAGCCGCTGCCGGAGCGCTACCGCTTCCTGCTCTTCGAGGACAAGCGCGAGGTGGAGCTCGTCTGGAACGGGAAATCCCGCGATGTCTGCACTGCCATACTGCCTTTCCAGACGCTGGAACACATCGACGAGCCACGGAAAGAAGGGGGCTTAGGCGTCTCGCCTGAACTCTTCGACACCACCGGACGCCAGACCAAGGGCTGGGCGAACAAACTCATCTGGGGCGACAACAAGCTCATCCTCGCCTCGCTCAAGGCCGGCGCGCTCCGCCGCCAGATCGAGGACGCCGGCGGCCTCAAGCTCATCTACATTGACCCGCCCTTCGACGTCGGCGCGGACTTCAGCATGGACATTGAGATCGGCGGCGAGACCTTCCACAAGGAGCCGAACCTCCTCGAACAAATCGCCTACCGCGACACCTGGGGGCGCGGCGCGGATTCCTTCCTCGCCATGATTTACGAACGCCTCAGCCTCATGCGCGACTTGATGCACAGCGAGGGGAGCACGCGCTGCCGGGAAGGCATGGATGCCAGCACCAACGGTGCGCCCGATGCCAGCCCAGGGCAACGCCCTGGGAACATGGCCGAATATATCGAAAGCCCTGAAAGGGCGGCCTAACTCCGCAAGCCATGCCGCAATCGCTCGCCAAGATTTATCTGCACCTCGTCTTCAGCACGAAGAACCGAGAACCCACCATCGCTGATGCGGTGGGCGACAATTTGCACGCTTACATGGCGACCGTTCTGACAAATCTCGGCTGCCACGCGAATCTCATCAATTCGGTGCAAGACCACGTTCATATCCTGTTCGAGTTAGCGCGGACTGTAACGGTCAGCCAAGTCGTCGAAGACGTAAAAAAATCGTCGTCCAAGTGGATGAAAACGCAGGCTGGAGTCTCTGGCGCGTTTGCTTGGCAGAGTGGCTACGGCGTATTCTCCGTGAGCCAGTCCAGCGTGGATGCTGTCCGCGCTTACATCGCCAATCAGCGCGAACACCATCGCAAGCAATCGTTTCAGGACGAACTGCGTGCGTTGTTCACGAAACATCAAATCGCCTTCGATGAACGGTATGTCTGGGATTAGGCCGCCCTTTCAGGGCTTGTTCGTTTTGTCGAGCAACCCAGGGCGTTGCCCTGGGCTGGCATGGCGCAGGCCGTTGGCCTTCAAACGCGTCACATCCAAAGCCAGCAGCAACGAAGGCGATCTGGTGGCGGACTTTTTCTGCGGCAGCGGCACGACCGCCGCGGTGGCCGAAAAGCTCGGGCGCAAATGGATCGCCACCGACCTCGGCAAGTTCGGCATCCACACCACCGCGGCGGCGGAAGGGAATAGGGGGGTCGGTGGGCGGGCGAGCAGCAAGCGGCTCATCCAGGTGCAGCGTGAGCAGAAGGCCGCGGGCCAGGCGTTTCGCGCGTTCGAGGTGCTGAACCTCGGTCGCTACGAGCGCGCCGCCTACCTCAATGTCGGCCCGCGCCTTTCCACGAAAAAGAAGGCCGAGGCGCTGGCCCGCAAGGAGCGCGAATTCCGCGAGCTGATCCTGCGCGCCTATCGGGCGCAGCCGCTGGAGGGCGGTCCTTTTTCCACGGGCGGCTCGCCGGGCGGCTCGCCGGGCGGCTCGTCGTCGGCGGCCCGATAAATCTCCCCGTGGGCCGGCTCTTCGTGGAGGAAGTCATCACCGAATGCCGCAAGCGCGGGGCCTCGCGGGCGGACGTGCTGGCCTTCGAATTCGAGATGGGCCTTTTTCCCGCGGTGCTCGAGGAGGCGAAACAGAAGGGCATCGACCTCGCGCCGAAGACCATCCCGCCGGAGGTCTTCGACAAGCGCGCCGTGGAGAAGGGCCAGGTGCGCTTTGCCGACGTGAGCTACATCGAGGTGCGGCCGCATTATCTCCCGGGTAGGGTGGGCGTCCCGCCCGCCGCGCCGGGCATCCTGCCCGGTGCATCGAGCGTGGAGGAGACGCCGAGTGGAGGCAGCGCTTCACGACGCCCGAAGGGTTCGGGCAGGATGCCCGAACCGGCGGGCGGGACGCCCACCCTACCCGGGAACCATCTCACCGTCGCCGTGGAGCTGACGGATTTCTCGGTCTATTACAGCCAGGGCGTCGCCGACGCGCTCGCCGCCGATTTGAAGGAAGGCAAGAGCGAGGTGGTGTGCGAACAGGGCAAGCTCATCAAGGTGAGCAAGGACCAGCAGGGCATCGTGACGCGCGAGGTGCTGACGAAGCAGTGGACGGATTGGGTGGACTACTGGGCGGTGGATTTCGACTACGAGAGCCGGCGGGAGATCATCAAGGTGGCGAAGACGATGGGCGTGGAAGGCGCGCTGCCGGGCGTCGTCGTGGCGGGCGAGGAACTGCTGGAGTTTGAGGAGCGCTGGACGGGGGCCTACATCTTCGAGAACGAATGGCAGAGCTTCCGCACCCGCAAAGACCGCACCCTCGAACTGACGAGCGCCGCGCACACCTACCCGCAGCCCGGGCGCTACATCGTGGCGGTGAAGGTCATCGACATTTTCGGCAACGACACGATGTCGCTGCTGCCGGTGAATGTGGGGTGAGGAGCTGCGAAAAACGTCCGCCGTCCGCTTTTTACCGGTGTCCCGCAACATCCCGCTCTTCATCGCCTTTCGCGTGCTCTTCAATGCGCGCTGGTATTATCCGGTGC
>JAYVNM010000200.1:0-3026 GCA_043758445.1 Akkermansiaceae bacterium
GGTAAGCCTCACGCGCCCGACCTGCTACAGGCAAGCCATCGAACAACTCCGCCCCCTCATGCTGGCCTATCTCTAGAATGTTAGACGACAGGGTTCCGAGCGCATAGAGGGTCAGGCCGGAATGCTACGGTTTTAAGCAGTCCGTCGGGAAGGCAAACCCCGTCAAATCAAGGATTCGGAATCTCGCGGCTACCTTCAGTCCCCGCCGTTGCATGGGTTGTGCGATTCCGGGTTATGTAGTTTTTACACGAGCAAATCCTTTGAAGGCCCCGAGAATCCGCTTAAAACCGTGGCATTCGGGTCAGACCCCGAAGCATCGAGGACCCCATATATGCTTGTATGTTAATCCGCGAGGACTGGTACCATACTCATGGACTGGCGAAATAAATTTTGCGGTCCGTTAGTTTGCTGCATGCACGAGGAGGACGATCTCGCCCTTAGGGGGGTGGGCTTGGAAATGGGCGAGCACTTCGGCGGCGGTGCCACGGTGGTAGGTCTCGAATTTTTTCGTCAGCTCGCGGGCAACGCAGGTGCGCGCAGCAGGATCGAGCTCAGTTAGAATTTCCAACGTAGAAATAAGCCGGTGGGGCGACTCGAAGAAAATCCCGGTTTCCCCCGATGCCAGCGCGGCTGTTAGTGCGCAGCGGCGCTTGCCGGATTTCACCGAAAGAAAGCCGCCGAAACGAAAGGCATGGCAAGGAAACCCGGAGCCGATGAGCGCCGTGATGACGGCAGAGGGACCGGGTAGGACTTCGAGCGGGGTGCCAGACTCGATGCAGGCCTGCACCAGCCGATAGCCGGGGTCCGAGATGCCCGGCATCCCCGCGTCGCTGATGACGGCGATGGTTTCTCCGGCCCTCGCGGCGGCGATCAACTCGGGCGCGCGGCGGGCTTCGTTGTGTTCGTGCAGAGAAACTAACGGCTTGCCGGAAATTCCATGATGCACTAACAACTGGCCGGAATGCCGGGTGTCCTCGCAGGCGATGCGGTCGGCACTGCGGAGGATTTCCAATGCGCGGAGGGTGATGTCCGTTAGATTGCCGATGGGTGTCGGTACGAGAATGATACGACCGGTGATTTCGGGAGAGGGTTCCATGAAATTGGAGCGCGGAATTTATTCAGCCAGTTTGGCACGATCTTCGGCGGTGATCAGTTGCGGTTTCCCAAGATGATCGACGCGGACGTTGGTCATGCCGCCGAAAGCGGCGATTTCTCCTGCTGCATTGAGCACCTCAAATTTCCAAGTTACGGACGAGGCACCGATGTGGGAAATTTCCAACAGCACTTCGTAAACATCACAACAATGGAAGGGCCGTTTGAAATCACAGGTAACTTTAACCCGTGGCCAGCCACCTGCCGCGCGGTCAAAAACCAGAATCCCACGCGACCGCAGGAACGCGTGCTCGGCAGCCTCGACGTATTTGAAAATGTTCGGAAAGTGCATCCAGCCGCTGGCGTCGGTCTCGCCGAATGCGACTGCGCCCGTCTGCCGATACACGGGATTTTCCATCACTCGAATTTGCTAACAAGCACGGACGCATTGTGACCGCCGAAACCGAAGCTGTTACTGAGGGCGACCTTGACGGGGATTTCACGGGCGATATTCGGCACCACATCCAGATCGCACTCCGGATCCTGATTGTCTATATTGATGGTCGGCGGAATCACACCGTCCTGGATGGCCATGACGCTGGCGATGAGCTCCACGCCGCCAGCCGCGCCAAGCATGTGGCCGGTCATCGACTTGGTAGAACTGACCATCAGGCCGTTCTTCGCATAGTAACCGAAGGCCAGCTTGATCGCCTTGGTTTCCGCGATGTCGCCGAGGCCGGTGGAAGTGGCGTGGGCGTTGAGGTAACCGACATCCTCGGGATTTTTTTTCCCGTGACGCAGTGCCATGCCGATCGCGTAAGCCGGGCCGCTGCCGTCGGGCGAGGGGGCGCTGAGGTGGTAGGCGTCCGCGCTGACACCATAGCCGATCAGCTCTGCATAAATTTTCGCGCCACGCTTTTTCGCGTGTTCCAACTCTTCGATGACGACCACACCGGCCCCCTCGCCCATGACGAAGCCATCGCGGTCCCGGTCAAATGGGCGGGAGGCGCGGGCGGGCTCGTCGTTGCGGGTGCTGAGCGCCTTCATGTTGGCGAAACCGGAGAGGCCCATCGGTAGAACCGCCGCTTCCGCCCCGCCGCAGAGGAATGCATCTGCATCGCCAAATTTAATGATCCGCCAAGCTTCGCCGATGTTGTGGTTTGAGGTTGCGCAGGCGGTGACGATCACCATGTTCGGTCCCAGCAGGCCGAACTCCATGGAAATGATGCCGCTGGCGATGTTAGAGATCATCATCGGAATCGTGAACGGCGAAACCCGCTTGGGACCTTTGGTCATATAGGTTCCGTGCTCACGCTCTAGGGTGGAGAGTCCGCCGATGCCGCTGCCGACCATCACACCGAAGCGCCGGGGATCGATTTTCGAAACATCGACGCCTGAGTCACCCATCGCCATTTTCGATGCGGCGACGGCGAGTTGGACGTAGCGATCCGAGCGCCGGGCGTCCTTGGGCACGCGGAAATAGCCGTCTGCTTCGAAGTCCAAAACCTCCCCCGCGATCCTGCAATCGAAGGGTGTGGGATCAATGTTGGTGATGGTTCTGATGCCACTCCGGCCCGCTTTGAGTCCTTCCCACGTCGTGGTAAGGTCTTTGCCAAGCGGGGTGATACAGCCGATGCCGGTGATGACGACGCGTCGTTCGTTCATAATTTGAAGGGAAATCTTGGCGTGTGACGGCCCACCCCGCAAGTCTCATGATGTGATTGCGTATTTCTTTCAAGATAAATGACTTGTCCGCATGGACCGGGTGGCGGAGCGCGGCGGCGGCGGCGCTTGGGAATCCTTGGCGCGAGTCGTGTGCGCTTCCACCCCTCCTATGGAGCCACGCCCATGCCGCCGAGCTGGATGTCGAAGGGGGCCTCGTCCGCGTCGTTGCTGGTGATGTGGACGGCGGCGCGGCGGGTGCCGGTGGCGGT
>JAYVNM010000201.1:0-3025 GCA_043758445.1 Akkermansiaceae bacterium
CGGTCCGCCGGGGCGGCGGGTGGGCGCGACCGGTCACGCGACTTCCTCGGCTTTTAGCCTGGCACGGCGCTCGGCGGCGATGCGGGCCGGCGTCAACGCGGCGGCTTCTTCTAGTGCGGCGTCGTGTGGCAGCCGCTTGAGGACTGCGACAAGGTAGTCCTCGGGATCGATTCCTTGGGCGCGGCAGTTGGCTAACAGGGTGTAGATGAGGGCGTTGTTAGTTCCGGCTTCGAGGCTGCCGAAGAACATCCAGTTTTTCATGCCCAGCTTGGTGGGTCGGATAATGCCTTGTTTTTCCTCGGCGGCGCGGTGGGCGTTGAGGGTAACGAGGCGGGTGAGGATCTCCGCGTCTGTAAGGGTGCCCGGCCAAGCGTAAGCGGCGAAGACGGCGGCATCCAGATCGTCATGGAGTTGCTTGAGGATGGAGACGAGACCTTTGACATGGATGGTCTTGTCCTTGTCGGTTAGTGGCTGACTGGCGCGGAGCTTTTCGAGAACGTTGTAAATACCGGTGAGGGTGAGATCATGTTCAGCCTGAACGCGCTTGCGGTGGGCATCGAGTTCTTCGGCGATGGCGCGGATGCGGTCTTTGGTGGCTTCGTCGCAGAGGGGGAATGGGAATGGATCGAAGCAGACTGATTTGTTATAAACTGGTCGATCTTCGAGTGTTCCTCCCGCTGCGAGAGCAAAGATCACGTGAAGCGCTCTCAGCCTCTGTAACAATAAATCCATCTCCAAAAAGCATTACTCCCCGACTGGTAAGATTTTCATTCGCTCTCAGGGCCAAACATTTTGTGACATTAGTTCCGACAGTAAGATCTGCCGCGAGGGTCCCCCTCTGAAGTGATAGAATCACATCTCTTGATCCGTCGGCGTGAGGTTCTTCATCTTCCACTAGAAAGAGTTCTCCTTCATGTGCCCCGGCGGCTCCGCTCGTCATCGCGATTCGCACGGCAGCACCTAGAGCGGAGTCCACCCAAGGATGATCTGGAATGGCAAAAGTGAGAGATAGCGGGGGGGCTGCGCTGAGCTGATTCTGAACGACCCGACGACCAAAAGTTTGCCGCAGGCTGTTGGTAGTGATGAGCCCAAAGCGTTTGGCGTTTCCCGAACGGGTGAGTTCGGCGGCCTTATGCCACCAGTAGAGTACGAAGTCAGCGGACTCTGGGACGGAGGGATAAGTTTTGCGGAGAATTTCGGCGTAACCATCGCCAAGATCTTCTCTCATGCGTGCGGTGCCAATGAACGGCGGATTCCCCACAATGTAGTCAGCAATCGGCCATTTTGCCGGGCGAGGATTTAGATAGGTCAGCATCGGGACACGTTGGGTTTCATCCGGCACGTTGCGGCCAGTCACAAAATCCACTTTCATGCTTTTGCGATCCCAGAGGGTGATGATTTCCCCATTCTCATCCCGCGCCGGTTGCGGTTCGCCATCGTATTCTAACACGGCATCGCGGCATTCGATGTTTTTGAAGCTTTTTAAGACGGGTTCCTCGGGCATGGCGTTGCCACGGGTGCGGAAGTGCCATTGGAGATAACCGATCCAGAGGACGAGTTCGGCAATGCTGGCGGCGCGGGGATTGAGCTCGATGCCGAGGAATTGGTGGGGATCGACGGTGTGATCGGAGAGGCCGAGGCGCTGATGATCGCCAAGGGCGGAGGAGAAGTCGATGACCTCACCTTCGAGACGTTTCATGTGTTCGAGGGCGACGTAGAGAAAGTTCCCGCTGCCGCAGGCGGGATCGAGGACGGTGGTGGCGCAGAGCTGGTCGTGGAAGCGGTTGATTTCGGCACGGGCGGCTTTGAGGTTGCCCTTGTTAGCAAAGGTGACGGCAGCAGCACGGACGTTTTCCCATTGCTCGCGCAAGGGCTGGATGACGGTGGGTAGGACGAGCCGCTCGACGTAGGCACGCGGAGTGAAGTGAGCACCTAGGGCGTGGCGCTCGGTGGGATTGAGCGCGCGTTCGAGGAGGGTGCCGAAGATGGCGGGTTCGACATTTTTCCACTGCTTACTAGCCGCTTGCTTGAGGAGGCCGAGCTGGAGACCACTGACGGGGAGGACGGTCTGATCGGCGAAGAGGCCACCATTGAAGCGGAGGAGTTTCTGGCGGAGGATGGCGGATGCGTTACCCTTGGTGCCGGTGTTCATTTCCTGAAACAGAATGCCCAGGAGGTGGACGAAATCGCTACCGTCGGGCGGGATGGATTTCAGGAAGTCGGTGAAGGAGTTAGTCGGGAGAAGGCCGACGTCCTCAGCGAACATGCAGAAGAGGCAACGAGTGAGAAACTGGGCGACGACTTCGGGAGGGTGCTTATCGTGTTCGAGGGATTTTGCGAGTTCGGCGAGGTAGCCAGCAATCTCGCGGGTGACCTCGGCAGAGATTTTCGCAGGATCGAGGGCGGTGGGGTCGGTCCAGATGAGGCGGAGTCGCTCGCGGATTTTCTCGTCCTCGAGATCCTTGAGGGGGATGCGGAAGGTGCGGGGATCTGGGAAGGGCAGGTAGGCTTTGCCGTTCTGAGTGAAGTCGGCGAAAATCTCGAAGCTGTGGCCCAGATCGCAAACAATGATGAATGGCGGGTTCGGTTCTGCGGTAGGTAGGTTCCGGACGTATCGCTCGGCCTGGCCCTTTGCCCGGATCATGGCATCGTCCCAAGCGCCACTGCCACGGATGGGGCCGGATTTCTTCTTGCCATCTAGGACTCCGGCCTTGATGGCGGTGAGTTCGAGATCGGTCTGTTCTTCCTTGGGAGCGACGAATTGCTTGGACTCCCAGACAAAGTGACCTCGGTGATAGAGATCGAGGAAATTGGAGGTCGTGGTGCCGGGGACCGTGATGGGGAAGTTGAAGCTGTAGCCTGCTGCGTGAGTATTGGCTGGCTGCGGGACGCCAAGGAGGCGGGTGAGGCTGAGGACGAAGGAGTGGGAGTGAGGCGGACCCGAAAGTTCGGCCACGGAGGGGCTAAACTAAGCTATGGTGGCGGGGTGCGGGAAAGTGATAGGAGATCATAGATTGGGGATCAA
>JAYVNM010000202.1:0-59224 GCA_043758445.1 Akkermansiaceae bacterium
GGAATTGCGGGATTCCACTCCAGGACTCGCTCCGCTCGCCCTTCCGTTCCATCCCGCAATTCCGCGAAGGACTAACTAAACTATACAACCAACCAGACGGAACGACTCCTCCCCTCGATATTCGCTAACAGTTTGAATCCGCCATAGATGGTTTTATTGTTTTCACTCAAAAAGGGTTCAATTTCTAGAGTCGAGCCGAGGTTGCGAGTGCTAAAGGCGGTGGGCATGGGGCCGACGGCGAAGTCGGGGCGACTACCTTGAGGCTTGATCGTTCCATCTTCGCTCTTGGTGGAATTGTTATCCGGCAATGTTGCGGGTTCATATTCGGTTGGATAGATAAATTCTTCAACCGATTCCGAGGTCGCTTTCTGACCGCTGCGTGAGGTGGAAAGGAGTGTTTCCGTGATCGTGGCCTTACCGTCCTTGATGAGCTGGGCAACCTGTTGGCGGAGTTCTCCGTCGTTTGCTGGTGGCTTGGCTCCGAACATTAACTCGGTGAACTGCTCATGGGAAACATCGATGAACTCGACTTGCACGCGGATTTGCGTCAACTCTCTCGACTGTGCGTCTTTCTCCATTTTAACACGATCAGTCTCCGTTTTAGCCTGACCTTCCGGAGTAAACGGATCATTTTCAGGATTGCCCGTCTGGGCTTGTGCCGCAGTGACAAGACCGAGAAACAGAGCGGCTGCGGCAACTTTGTGAAGTAATGGCTTTTTCATGATTTATGATTGAGACTTGCAGATGAAAATCAGTGAGACGACGGAAAATGCTTCGACGAATTTCTAAGACGGAATCCTGTCGCAGATGATGCATCAGATTAGTCCAAATGAGGGTTGAGGATGGTCTTGAGATCAAACCAATGTTTCCCTCCGAAGTGGAGTATCCTCTCTTTTCCAGCCAGGGTGACGGGGATATCAACGATCGCAACCGTATCAGCCTCGGCGTGTGACACAATTCGACGAAGCATTTCGTCATCGTTTGTGGTCCTAGCGTGTTTATACATGGCCGCACAGTTGGGGCAAAGCGCGAGATGGTTCTCATAATAGATTTTGTCTTGACCACGAACGCATTGAACTGCTTCGAAGTAGTGCATCCCATCAATCTTGAAAGGCATCTCCTCGTGACAACACTGGCAAACGACCGCTTCCTCGGAATTCCGGCACCGGATTCTGAGGTATGCTTTTGCCTTGGCTATCTCCTCACTCACGTTGAGTTGAATGGAGCGCTCGCGTTTCACGCTTTCACGCGACGGAGCATTCTCACGGTGTTCTATGATTCCCTTTTTTCGTCTGTCGGGATCGGGAACGGGGTCGTTGGGTCTTGGCGTTGGCTTGCGCGGGGTTGTCTCGGTGGAGCCATTTCCTGGGCTTGTCCTTGGCACACTGGGCGTCTTGTCGGGACTTGCTTGCTTGGTATCCTGGCTCGGCTTGCCTGAGCTTGTATCTTCACCTGGGCCGTCGTTTGCCGGTTTTGTTTCAGGTTCATGGTTTGGTTTAGACGGCGCTGGTTGCAGTTCAGTTTTAGGATCAGGCTGACTTTCCCCTGCGTCTGGGATTTCAGCGGATCGAGACATGAGACCTCGTTTCTTCCACTTCAGTTTGGTCTTGTCGGTGCCTTTTCGGAAGAGATCGTAGATGAACTCTCGCAGCGGCTCCGGTCCATAATGCTCCTGCAAAGCTTCGCTCAGTGACTCAAAGTGTTCGTCACCCTCGTTTGGATCGTTGGGCACCAGCCAGACGGTGTTCTCTGCTGAATCGAAGAACGCGGCTTTGCCATCAGGCTCCTCGGCTTCGACCTCTTTCAAGGTGTAGATGACAGCGATTTTTCCTACCGCTCTGATCAATGGCGGTGTGTCTATGAACTCGCGGTCATCAAGGACATTGTCTCTCCATTTGTCGGATTGAAGAAAGTCTCCGATGGACGGCCAGATTGAGGCCAACTGTTCGCTCAGAGTGTCTTGTCGCTCCTCCTTGCTTTCGATCTCAAAGTCCTTTTCGGCACTGGAACAAGTCTCGACCTCAAGATGCGCCTTCGCAAAGTCGTTCAAGTCCTTGAACGGCCAGAAGGCCACTTTGCCATAGAACAGAGTTTCAAGGTGCTCGTTGTCCACCACGGCAAGCTCACTCAAGCGATAAAAGTCGAAGCCGTCGCCTTTTCGTCCGATCCATGACCGTCCAGCCTGAAGCTCTGTCCAAATTTCTTCCCAGTTCTCATCCTCCATCCATTCGCCGCCTTCATTAAAAAGTAGTTCGAGGCGTTTAAAAATGCGATGAATTCGGATTCGCGAATCATCAGTCACCTGGCAGTCATCGGAGATTTCTAACAACGCCTGAGCGTAGTCGGACGGACTCGCGCTTGCCTGCACTCCAACTTTCAGGAAAAAGTCGTGCAGTGACGGATATTGATTTTTTAGATACGCCCGTGTTGAGCCAAACACGGACGATTCGTCATTCCAAAACACTTCCGAAGGAGGTCTCCATTTTTGGTCCGAGTCTGGACAGAATATCAATTTTCCTCCTTCAAAAACATCGGCGTCCTCGGGGCCTACAGTGCGGGAGAGAAACTCATAAAGGGGAAGAACCTGCTCCAGTGCAACGCCAGTTTCGCACAACTTCTTCAAACAAGTCAGCACAGCCTCTTTGTTTGGAGTGAAGCGGATTCCCATTTTCGCAGCAAGCCACTTTGCTTCCTCGTCATCCAATACGACACCTGTATGAAGATAGGCTACCGAATCACTCAGTAAACGGCGATTCTGTTGGTTGTCCTCGAACAGCGCATTTGGCTTTCGTAGCTTCCCAATGCTGTCTGGAAGCCAAGATGATTGCTTCAATGTCACCCAAAACTTGGCGTCCACATTGCGACTGCCGTGATTGCCTCCACGCGGTCCCCAAATTGTCTCTCGAATCTGAAAGCAGGAATTGCGCTCCCATTCATCGTCAGGAACGTGCCCTGCGATAACTGAAACCATGCTGTTCACTAGCCGGATTCGATCATCTGCTTCCGTCTTCGCACGAAGAGCGGCAAGGGCGTTGTCCAAGCCATCCATGATGTGCATGTCGCCCGGACGACGAGGAATATCCGAGGAGCCCAATTCAACAAGAAACGTCAGCCAATCCTCCTCTTCCTCGTGGTAGTCCTCGTGGACGAAGCACGTCTCAGGACTGGCTGAAAAGTAGTCATCCAAATCTGAGTTCTCAGCATAGGGTATGCCCAAGTATGCGTCTCCAGGCTTTTCCAAGGACAAAGTGTCCGGTTGCGACGCCTTGCGGCACAGCAACCACTCAATTTGCGAGAGTTGCTCACTCGCTTCGTCCCGTTCATCCTCCGACATCCTTTGAAACGCACGGAACAGGTAGCGCCCTAGAGCCAAGTCCTCTTCAACGGTAGTGCTGTTGGTCCCTTGATACCTTGGTATAAAGTAGTGCTTGATGAATTCGGAAGCCACGAGGCGTGTCACCCCGACTTTACGCAGGAAGCTCTCGACAGTCTTGTCTTCATCATCATCCAGAAGGGACAGCCGGATGATGGGGAGTTGAGATAGAAACGGAGCGAGTTCCTTCTTCTCATGGTTGTTGTCTGCCGGAAAAAATACGGCCTGCTCGTCGGGTGAAACGTGCTCCCCGCTCTCCAATCGAACCAAGGGCAGTTTGCGCAGTCGTTTGTGTTCCGATGGCTGATCGTTGAGGTAGCGATAGGCAGAGAGGAGGCTTTCTTCATCTAGCCCCTTCCACCAATCTGCATCTTTCGTTTCCAGCCACGAAACGAAGTTGTCTGCGGTGAACTCTTGGACTTCGATTTCATCA
The DNA here is from genome assembly GCA_043758445.1 of Akkermansiaceae bacterium. Taxonomy (GTDB): domain Bacteria; phylum Verrucomicrobiota; class Verrucomicrobiia; order Verrucomicrobiales; family Akkermansiaceae; genus Luteolibacter. The sequence goes on from JAYVNM010000202.1 coordinate 3,807, forward strand.
CGCAGATAGACGGCAAGAGCGCTTTGGTCGTCCAGCGAGATGTCCTCGGAAAGCCAGCGCCAGTCGGTGTCACCGCCTAGAGCTTCCTTCAGTTCGTCGTTCGTCAGCAGTTCCCTCAGTTCAGGATCACTCGCTGCCACCGCCTGATTGCCGCAGATGAACTTGGGAGAGTCTGGGCTATCGGCATAAGCAGGCAGAAGAGGCTGTTCTCTCAATGCGGCCAGAACATGCTCAAATAGAGGATGAAGCAGGCTGCCCTTTGGAAAGTCGGCGCGGCTAAGCGGCAGTGTGTGGAAGACCTCCGTTGTCAGGCTGTCTTGATCCCGAAGCCAGCACAGCGTTTCAACGAGAAGCGCACACGTTTCCAGGACCAAGCGCTCATTGATGGGGTCCTTTACAAGGATGTTGTCGCGGGCCGGAGTGGTGCGATACGGTCCATGGAGGATGAAGCCTGTGTTGGTTGGTTTATCGGTGGGAAAGAAGACGGCCAGCGTAGCGCCATCATGATTTTCCACCGTAATTCCTGAGTCCGCCTCGGTGGATGCCAATGCGAAGGCGATTTCAACGCGGGCGCTTACTGATTTACCTGTGGTGCCTTTCAATTTGCAGGACCGTTCCGTGACAAGCCAACGCTGCGCATCGCTGTCGTCCTCATCGGCAACAAGTGAAACGAGGCGAATCCACTTCTCCGGTCGGGAGATGATTTTCCGGCCAAGAACGATGTCGTCTTCACCCTCGACCTTCACTTCAAGGCTCTCCACATGGCGAAGAAACAGTAATGCACTTTGGTCGAGAGCCTGAAAAGCAGAGGTGATCTCCCCAAATGCAGTTTCGGATGTTACGGATGGAGAAGTAAACGGCAGTGCAATGAGGGTGCTGTGGCCTTCCGCAATCTCCCGTTCAGCGACAGCTTTTGGCCGGACGTAGTGCTCGATGGCAAAATGTTCATCACCAGAATGAATCTCTGGCGTTGCTGTGTAGCAATAGACGGACTTGAAGCCGATCCCAAAACGTCCAATGCGGTCTGAGTCACCCTGGCTTGTGCTCTGACATACACTGCAAACCGCACGCACATCTGCAGCATTGAAACTTCTGCCGTCATGGAGCAGTTGCAGCCCATCTGGTTCCAGCTTGAAGCGGACATGCTTGGCTTTGGCATCCTCAGAGTTTTGCAAAAGCTCAAAGATGAAATGCGTCCTCTCGGCGTAGAGTTCACCGAGAATCGCCAAGTGTGCTGTTTCGGAGCCGTAGCGTCCGATGTTTTCCTCCCTGAGCTTGTCGTAGTCGGTTGGCATGGCGTTATCGAACGGAGAGTATTCCCAACACAACCGGCTCCGCAATGATGTCCGCCCTTTCGTGGGCCGATTTCAGCTCCTCAGCTCGGCGTTCGTAATCGCGCTTGGCGGATTCAATCTGGGCATCCCGCATCCGAATGATGCGGGAGTCTGCGGCTTGGTCGCGTTGATCCTCCAAGACGCTGAGGCGGGCGGCGTGTGTGGTTTTTAGCGAGGCGAGGCGTGCCTGGGCGATCTGGCTGTTCGCTTCGATGTGGAGGGCGCGGGCATCCAGCCAGTGGCGATAGTGGGCTTGCTCCAAGGCATCTTCTTCGCTCGCGGTGAGTGCCTTTGGCTCCATAGCGGGTGACAGTGCGTTTTCGAGCAGTTCCAAGAGGCGGGAGGCAACTTCGGGATTGGCGCATACGGGCTGAAAGGTGAAGTCCTCACGCAGGCCGAGTTTGCGCCAACGGTAGATGGCGAAGGGATGGTGGCCTTTCGGTAATCCTTCGGCTTCCACAGTGAGGATGCAAAAGAGCGGCGAGGCGGGTTCCAGAGACCGTGCTGCCTGACGTGCCAGCGGATGGGTGGGTGTGATGAAAGCCAGTTCTCGGCGCTCATCGGCAGCGGTCTGGTTGAAGGTGAAGGCCAGATACGGATCGTTGCCCTTGAGCCAGCGTTCCCAACTCTTGGCGACTACCCCGGATAAGTTGAGTGGTATGAAGTCTGCCAGAAGCTTTTCGCGCATCTCCTGACCGATTTGAAGTGTGATGATGCGCTTCTGTCCGAAAGAAGCGGGCAGATTCGTGACACCCGCACTCTCCAAGTAACGGGCGATCAAGTTTGCCAGCAAGGGTGGTGCGAGCCAAAAGCTGGATGCGTGACGGATCATGTCCTCGTCGCGCTTCGGCAATGACAGGCCAAAGAGCTTGGCCTGCTCATCCTCAAGCCGGGACTGCTCCTGAATGGCCCGCACTTCGTTGTCTGAGAGTTGTTGCAGTCGGGAGGCAAGCTCCTCTGGGCTGAGGGTAAGATTCTCGGCGATCTCCCGCAGTTCGCTGGTCAGGCGGCCCAGAATCTCCTCACTGCCACCCAATGCCTGACGGAACACGCCGATGCGCAGCAGACAGCGCTCGTAGATTTCAGCATCGACGGTGCCTGGGGTGATGAAGTTGTAGATGACGACGGTTTCACTCTTTTGGCCGTAACGGTCGATGCGCCCGATGCGCTGCTCCACGCGCATGGGATTCCATGGCAGGTCGTAGTTCACCAAGGCATCGCAGAACTGGTAGTCGAGGCCCTCGCAACCAACTTCGGACGAGAGCAGCACGTCGATGGCCGTCGGGTCTTCCTTGGCTCGGCTGAACCGGTTGCGCAGGTCGCGGCGCTCGTCCTCTGGGATATCGCCATGCACAAGACCGAAGCGAACGGACTCCTCGCCGATTTTTTCCACCAGATAGGCGAGCGTGTGCCGGAAGGTGCTGAACACGAGGAGCTTGTTGTTCGCTAGCTTTTGCTTGTCGCGGATGACTTTGAGAAAGGCGGCTAGCTTCGGGTCTGCTCCAGACATGGAGCGGGCCTTGCGCACGAGGGCGTCCACATCCTCGCGGAACTCGGTGAGCGTTTCTGCCAGTTCATCGCTGGCATCAGGCCCATCCAACTCGCTCAACTCGATCTTGGATAGATGGCGATGAAGAATGCTCTCCAACAGAGGAGCGAGGCCAAAGACACAGCTCGCGATCTGTCGGCGAACGGTGGTGAGCATGAACTTGAGATTCTCGTCTCCATGCCGGTGAGCGAGCATCCGGGAAATGATGTCGATGAGATCATGGTGGAGGGCGCTCTGCTCCTCCGTGTATTCGACGGCGACGGTTTCAGGCTTTCGCGTGGTGAAGCTGCCAATGTCCCGCCTGCGGGTTCGGTTGATGAGTGGAGAGAAGGTGTAGAGGTTCTCGATCTCCCGGATCACCGAGAGCCTTGTCTCAGTTTGGTCATCATCCGACTCCAGATAGTCGTGAGCGTCCTGCAAGCGTTCATCGCCGCGAAGCACGTTCCGCCCCCATGGCGTAGCGAGCGCTTTATCTATCGAACTGAGAGCGGCGGCTTTCCAATCAGGTCTTGCACTGCGGGCGGCTTCGATGGCGGCATTGAGGTGCGGGTTTGGCTCTGCCATTTGATCAAACTCCCTGCGGCCAGGAATCAAATCAGGCCGGAGCAGGTGAAGCAGATTGTAGAGGTCATTGTCGCCCAACTGAATCGGCGTGGCCGACAGCAGCAGCACGGCTTCGGCATTGTCGCAGAAGTAACGCGCTGTGCGATAGGCCCAGGTGTCAGGATTGCGGATGTGATGCGCCTCATCCACGATTACCAAATCGAACGCAGGCGGGGGATCGAGTTCGAGAAGTCCGCGCTGATGGCGGCGTCCTTTGTCCGCGCCCATCAAGGCGGCTTCATCAAACAATGAATAGGGCAGGATGGCCCGTGAATACTGGGCAGGCCAAACGCCATCGAGGTGTGACTCCTCAATGCAGTAGCGTAGCGAGTCGCCGTCAAGATGGACGAACTGTTCATCGAAGCGCTTGAGTTCTTCCATCCATTTGCGTTCAGAAACCAACGCCTTCGGGCAGATGACCAGCACAGTACGCAACTCACGACGCGCTTGAAGTTCTTTGAGAATCAGCCCAGCCTCGATGGTCTTGCCCACGCCCACTTCGTCGGCAATCAGAAGCCGGGGACGATCTGACTGGATCAACTTGAGCACAGGCCGGAACTGGTAAGGCACGAAATGGATTCGTGAGGCAAAGAGGGAATACAGACTGCTGGTGCTCGGGTGGCAAAGCTGGAGAGCGGTGAGTGCGGCGTGAAGCACCTCAACGCCAACGTTGGGACGTGCTACCGGCGGCTTTGATAGCTCAATCTGCGAAGCATAGTAGGTAACAACTTTCCCATCATGGAAGACTTGGTAACGCAGCTCTCCAGGCCCTGCCAAAACATCCACCACAGCACCCACGCAGTCAGGCTGCGCCTTCAACCGCACGAGGTCACCTTTATTGATCGGGCCAGCGGCAGCTATCGCCGTGAGGTGTGGTAGTGATGCGCTGGCTGGCGGCATCTGCTTCAAAGCCTCGCTCCTTGCCTCATCTGCATGAGCAATGGCTTCACCATCAGCTCCGATGGCCGTCATCAAGCGATGCAGCGTGTCGGCATCACGGTAAACGTCGGCAGGAGAGAGTCCGCTTGGCGGCAGGTGCGCCCAGCGATTGCGAATGGTTTGAGCTTCCTTCAGCCAATTGCGGGTTTCGACTGGCAATGGTATCACAGTTCCGATCTGATTCCAATTCTGATCTACTACACGTAGCAAGGCTGCGAGATCGAGGCCGCTCAGGGTTACGATCTTCTTTTCTTCCATGATGCGCCTTTGCCCGAAAGTCAGTCGATCAACTACGCAGTTAATCCACCAATCGCTTTCTGAGGTCGGCAGAGTTTTGGACAGCATCTGCTGTAAGGCCTTGGCGGTATCTTCTAAAATTAAATGGAGCATCGTGCTTTTGGCGCTTTCGAAAAATGGTTGCTAACTAAAAAGTGCGAACGGATTTGGACCCCGGGCTTTGCTGGCCGGTTTTTCTAATCGCCAGTTGGTAAAACTCGTGGAGTTTTTCTTGGAAGATTTTCTTGTCCGGCAGGAGAGTTTAGTAATTGGCGATGAGGGCTGGGGAGAGTGAGCGGCGGAGGGCGTATTCGACGACTTCCGCGTCCTTGGTGGCACAGAGCAGCAGGCCGATGGAGGGATTTTCGTGGGGTTTGCGGATATCGGTGTCGAGGGCTTCGAGGTAGAACTCCAGCTTGCCGAGGTGCTCGGGCTCGAAGCGGTCGATCTTGAGTTCGATGGCGACGAGGCAGTTCAGTCCACGGTGGAAAAAGAGCAGATCGAGGGCGAAGTCGCGGCTGCCGACTTGGAGCGGATACTCGGAGCCTATGAAGCAGAAATCCCGGCCCATTTCGCTGATGAAATCCCGAAGCTGGCGCAGCAGGCCGTGATGGAGATCCGCTTCGGAGTGGTCGTCGGGGAGATTGAGAAATTCGAGGACGTAGCTGTCTTTGAAAATCGAAAGAGCTTCCGGGTGAATTTGTCTCAGCGCTGCCGAGACTTTTGGTGGATCAAGGATGGTTCGCTCAAAAAGAGCGTTGCGGAACTGGCGTTCGAGTTCGCGTTTGGACCACTGCTCGCGAGTCGCGAGGCGGAGGTAGAATTCGCGTTCTTCGGGACGCTTTGACTGACTGAAAATGATGAGGTTATGAGTCCATGGCAATTGTCTCACCAGTGGTGAGACAATTTCGAAATCGCGGTAAGCCTCGTGGAATTGTTTCATCCGAAAGAGGTTCTGCCGTGAAAATCCCTTCAAGCCCGGCTGGCTACGGGCGAGGTATGCGGCGAGTTGATTGACGACGCCATCGCCCCACTCGGCGGCTTCGATTTTCCGGCTGATGGTCTGGCCGACTTGCCAGTAGAGGTCGATGAGTTCGACGTTGACCGCTTGATAGGCCCGCTGCCGAGCGGATTGGATGAGGACGAGAATTTCATCGAAACCGGTGAGGGCGGGGAGTTCTTTGGCAGATTTGCGGTGGGCGGGCATGAGGGTAGAAAGCGATTAGGAAAGATACTCAGATGAGGCGAACGGCTTGCCGAGCTGCTAGAAGCAATTTCTCAGTCGTCTCCCAGTCGATGCAGGCATCGGTGATGCTTTGGCCGTGGACGAGCTGGTCTAGGGGCTGCGGAAATTTTTGAGCACCGGCGACGAGATTGCTCTCTAACATGGCACCAATGATCGAGGTATCACCCGTCACGCGCTGGCTGATGATTTCCTCGAAAACTGCGGGCATGAGGAGGTGGTCCTTGCCGCAGTTGCCGTGGCTCGCGTCGATCATGATCGCGGGCTTGAGGCCGTGCTTCACTAACAACTCGCGGGTAGCGGCCACATTTTTTTCATCGTGGTTCGGCCCGCTATCGCCGCCCCGCAGGATGATATGGCAATCGGGATTGCCGGTGGTGGTGACGGCGGAGGCGCGGCCGTCCATGGCGACGCCGAGGAAGGTTTGTGGATGGGTGGCCGCCTTGATGGCATTGATGGCGGGTTCGAGATTTCCGAGGGTGCCGTTCTTGAATCCGAGCGGCATGGATAGGCCGCTGGCCATCTGGCGGTGGGTTTGTGACTCGGTGGTGCGGGCACCGATGGCGGACCAGCAGATGAGGTCGGCGATGTATTGCGGGGTGATGGGGTCTAGCAGTTCGGTGGCAGTTGGTATGCCGAGAGCGAGCACGTCCAACAGGAACTGGCGGGCGACCTGGAGGCCTTCTTCGATCCGGTTGCTGCCGTCGAGACGGGGGTCCATGATCAGTCCTTTCCAGCCGACGGTGGTGCGGGGTTTCTCGAAATAGACGCGCATGACGAGCAGCATCTCGTCTTTCACTTGCTCCGCGAGCTTGGCAAAGCGTTCGGCGTATTCGAGTCCGGCGGCGGTGTCATGGATGGAGCACGGACCAGCGATGACGAGGAAGCGTGGATCACTGCCGAAAATGATCTCTCGGATTTCCTGTCGGCAGCGTGAAACGAAGTCCGAGGTTGATTCGCTGGCCGGTAGGCGGCTAAGGAGTTCATCGGGTGAGGGGAGTGCCAGATTTGAGCATACGTGGATGTCGCTAACAGTTTTCAAGGGATTGAGTTGGGTGGAAGGTAGATTTATTGCAGCGACTTAAATCAATGCGGCGCTTGCTGAACGGGTTTCTCATACCAAGGGATGCCGGCGGCGGAACTACTCTGAAGGTCTGCGATTACCTGCGCACCTAACAACAATATCAAGGCCACCGCTTCTAAGGTTAGCAAAACGATGATGATGGTGGCCATGGACCCGTAAATGACATTTACCGGCGAGATGTTAGTGTAATAAGAAACGAGAAGATGGCGGACGATTTCCCAGAGAATGGTCGCGGTCAGGCCACCGATCACTGCCCGTTTCCATTGGATGGTGGCGACGGGCATGATCTTGTAGAAGAGGGTGAAAAGCAGGACAAGGCTAAGGACACCGGTGAAATAGACGATCTGGGCGAGGTGTTGGTGGAGTAGAAGCTCCATGCCTGCCGGTGTGGGATTGCTGATGGACCGGGCGTCGATGAAGGCATTGATCGCCGTGATGACCATCAGTCCGGCGGCGACGATGAGGATGAACAAATAGGGCATGAGCGCGGAGATCCAGAAATTGCGTTTTAGCTTGGGCAGGGGTCGGTGGAAGATGATGGCGATGGCATCCTCCAGCACGCGGAAAGCAAAGGAACTGAAGACGAGCAAGGAACCGAGTCCGACCCAACCGATGACCTCACGGGTCTTGAGGAATCCGGTGAGGACTTCACTGAGCGTGGGAGCGAAGCCGGGAGCGATGAGCGAGACCTCGGCAGAGATTGAGGATATCAGCTTTGAGGGATCAATGAAGTGGGAGAAAATAACCAACAGTACCGCCGAGAGCGGGATGAGCGAGAGCATCATGTTGTTGGCGACGGCGGCCGTTAGGAGCAGTCCGTGATTCTGGAGGAAAAAATCGCGCAACACCCGGGCGGCAAACCGGATGATCTTTGGCAGTCGTTTTTCCATCTAGATGGAGTTTGCCCCTGACGCATGGGCCATGCAAACGCAAAGCGTGATGGCTACAGTTGGAGTGACCGGTCGATGAGATTGAGGAAATCCGCGCGGTCGGTGGGCAGAGCGGCGGCGGCGATTTCCCGGGCGAGGGCGGCGACGATTTCCTTGTCGATGGTCCCGGATTGCTCGCCGGCGAGCCATTGGGCGTAGGTGCAGACGAGGGCGGCGAAGCGGGCGTCGTCCGAGGGTTCGGCGTCATTGCGGTGAGTGACGGAGATCGAAGGTGCCGGGTTGCCATCGGTGGACCATTCCAGCGTGCCGAGATTGCTGTCCGGCTTGGCCGGTTCGATTTCGATGGCGATGGTGGTGACAGACTTGGCGGCCACTTTGGACGGCAGACTGCCGATGGTGCGGCGGGCACCTGATGCGTATCCTAACAGTCGGTAGCGGAACACGTTTTCTGGATTTGCGTGGAAGGCGATCCTAACATCGCAATCGGTTAGCGCGTTGCCATGGATGGAGAGGAGGAGCAGGTTGGCCGAGGGTTTCCACGGGCAGGCGATGATCTCGGTGGAGAGCGTGGCGACGTGGTTGGTCATGCCGGTGTCGCGGTTGTCGGGGTGCCAATTGTTAGGAGTGGCGCGTGAAATGGCAGCGACTCCGCTCAGGCGGAGGGGGAAGGCATTGAGAATTTCCTCAAGACGGACATCAACGTTGGAAGGAAGTTTCCGGTCGTCGCGGATGGTTTTTGAAATCAGGGCGAGATTCGATTTCCCGGCTTGGACGGGCAGGTCAAGGGTGGGGGAATCTGCCGGGGCGATCGAGCCGCGCTGGGCGACCATTACCGGAAGATCGGCGTCCGGTGCGGGGCTAACAGTCGGTGCCGGTGGGGTAATGACAGGGGCGGTGGGTAGTTTGACGGTGGCCGCTGGAGTGACCGTGGGGGCGGCATTTTTCACCAACGGTAGGGCCTTATCTTGCGGCATCCGCAGCAGAATATAGGATGTTAGAGCGAGCACTGCGGCAGCGCAGGCGGGGATGAGCAGGACTTGCAGGACCTCGCGCAGGGCAGCGAAGGTGAAGGTTCTGCCCCCACGATCCAATTCCCGGGCGCGGCGGAGAATCGCATCGCGCTGGCTCTGGAGTAGCGTTTCTGCAGGGCCAGCGAGGTTGCTTGTTAGGATCTGTTGGATGGCCTGGGTTTCCCGGATCACCGTTTGCAAGGCGGGATCTTCTGCGGCCGCGCGGGTGACGGCGGCGGCATCCTCCGTGCCCAGCTCGCCCAGGACGCAGGCGGTGAGGCGGGGATCTTCAGGATGGAGTTTCATGGCGAGAGTGAATGAAAACGGCGGCTTTAGAGGTGGAGGTCGGCGGGGAGGATTTCGCGCAGGCGCTTGAGTCCGGTGTGGATGAGGAAGCCGATGTTGCCGGTGCTGAGGCCGGTGATTTTCTGAATTTCCTGATAGCTGAGGTCTTGTTGGAATTTGAAGATGATGACTTCGCGTTGGTTCGCTGTTAGGCGATCCAGATAGGCGAGCAAGCGGGTAAGGCGTTCTTTTTGTTGGGCCTGTTCGTCAGGTTGGAGGCCGGGGCCGGCGACTTTTTTCCAACGGATTTCCTCGATGGGTTCGGTGCGTTTGTCCTTGCGGAGCACGTCGAGCGCACGGTTCCGGCAGACAGTGAAGAGCCAAGATTTGAGGTTGGCTTGGACTTTGGCGGGATCTTGCTGGCAGAGCCGGATGAAGGTGTCCTGCACCACGTCGCGGGCGCGATCAAGATCGTTGAGAATGGTGGCGGCATAACCGATGAGCGGGGATTCGAAATCCTCCATTGCCAGTTCCACGAATTTTTCCCGATTGAGCGGCTGGGAATTTTTTTCGATCAAGGGCGTTGGATTCCCAGTAGCAACGGGCGGCACCGCTTCATCATTAGGGAAATTTTCAGAAGCTTCCGGCATTTCAACGGATGAAGTAACTTAGATGTTCGAGTTCCAGCGCGAGATCGACGTTGTTGACGGTGACGTCCGGGGTGACTTCGAGCACGATGGGGGAGAAATTCAGCACGCCTTGGATGCCGGCGGCGACGAGGCGGTTGACGACAGACTGGGCGAACTCGACGGGGACGCAGAGGATGGCGAGTTTGACGGACTTCGCGGTGATGAAATTTTCCAACTCCGCGTCGGGCAGGACCGGGATTTTGATGCCACGGGCGCGGGATGCTTGGGGGTCGGTGTCGAAGGCGGCGATCACCTCGAAGCCTTCTTTTTCAAAGCCGTGATAGCGGAGCAGGGCGGAGCCGAGATTGCCCGCGCCGACGAGAATGACCGGTTGGAGGCGTTCGCGCCCGAGTGTTTCACGGATGATCGAGGCGAGGAGCTCGACCGGGTAGCCGAGGCCGCGGGTGCCGAATTGGCCGAAGTAGGCGAGGTCCTTGCGGAGCTGCGCAGGCTTCACCCCGGCGGCGCGGGCGAGGGTGGTGGAACTCACGGTATCCAAGCCGTTGCCGTTCAGTTTCTGCAAACAGCGGTAGTAAATGGAAAGCCGGTAGATCGCCTTTTTCGGGATGTCCAGCTTGCCGGATTTATCGTTAGGATCCACTGCGGGGTTTGGGGAAATGTTAGAGCGACTCCGGTTTTTGGAGCAGGGCGGAAACCCGGTTGAGCAGGACGCCAGCGCCGCCGCCATCGACCACGCGATGGTCGAAGGTGAGTAGCAGATCGGCTTCGGTGGCGGGTAGGAAGGCCTCGACCTGCGCACTCCAGACCGGTTTTTTAACGCCCGCGCCGATGCCGAGGATGAGGGTTTCATTCGGCAGCGGAATCGGCGTGCCAGTGGTAAGGCCGAAGGTGCCGAAGTTGGTCACCGTCGCGATGCCGCCGCTGCAATCCTGCTCGGTCAGGCGGCGGCGGCGGGCGCGGTCCACCAGATCGTCGTATTCGGAAATGAGGTCGCGCAGGGATTTTTGGTCCACTTTTCTAACAACAGGCACCACCACGCCATCCTCCACCTGCACCGCCACGCCGATGTCGAACGAGCGCGGGTGGACCACCTTGTCGCCAATTAAATAGCCGGCGGTGGTGGGATTTTCCGTGAGGGCGAGAGCGAAGGCGCGGAGCAGATAGAGTGTTAGGCCCGCCTTGGGCGAGCTGGCGCGGCGATGGTCTAGGACGCGGTCCAGCAATATCGGCAGGCCCACCGTCGCCAGCGGGCGGGTCCAACTCCGGCGCATGGCATCGGCTACCGCGAGGCGCATGGGCGAAGCGGCCGAACTCGGCCACGTATCGAGATAGTTGAGAAAACGCTCAAGATCTTCCACCGTGACGCGGCCACCGGCACCGGTTCCAGCGATGGCGGAAATGTCGGCCTCACGGATGCCAAGATCGTTCATCCGGGCGCGCATTCTGGGAGAAATGTAGTGCGCGCCCATCACGCCTGTCGGCACCGGCAGGCCCTTCACGCTCGGCACCACGGCGGGGGCTTCCTCGTAGGCATCGTCATCGAGCGCGAAATGCAAGTTCGCCTCCGTTTGGGCCGGGCTGTTCGACTGGCTCGTGGCCGCGCGTTTCGCCTCCAGCGATTCCAGCGACTCCACTCCAGTGCGGGCGACCTCGGCCTCGGTCACGTCGAGCAAACCTAACAGCGTCCCCACCGAGTAGGAAACCCCTTCCTGCGCCCGTAGCTCGGACACTACGCCGTCACAGAGCGTCGTCACGCCCATGACCGCCTTGTTAGTTTCCACCTCGATGATTTCCTGGTCGGTGCGGACGGCATCACCCACCGCGATACCGAGGCGGATGACGGTGGCTTCGGCGATGGATTCGCCGAGTTGTGGCATGAGGATGGGAACCGTGGGCATCTTTGAGGAAATTTGAGATTTGAAATTTGAGATTTGAAATCTTTAGAAGGAAAGAAGTTTTCGGAGCGCTTCGCAAATGGATTCCGGGGTCGGGCGATGGGCCGCCCAGAGTTTCGGGTGGTAGGGGACCGGCGTGTCGCGCGCGTTCAGTCGTTGTGGCGGCGCGTCTAGCAGGTGGAATCCCTCCTCGGTGACACGGGAAATCACCTCTGCGGTGACGCCGCCCCACGGGAAGGCCTCGCCCACCGCGAGCAAGCGCCCGGTCCGCGCGACGGAGGCCAAAATGGTATCCAGATCCAGGGGTTTCACCGAACGCAGATCGACCACCTCGATTTCCCAACCGTCCTGCTGGAGTCGCTCGGCAGCACGCACCGCCTCGTGGACCATCGCGCTGTAGGCGACGACCGTGGCGTGCTTGCCGGGCCGGGTGATTCTGGCTTGACCGATGGGCAGGTGATCGCCGTTGATCGACTTCGCCTTGAGCCAGCGATAGAGAAATTTGTGCTCACAATAGATAACCGGATCGTCGAGCGCCACGCCGTCTAACAGCATGTGATAGGCGTCGGAAACGGTCGCCGGTGTTAGGACCACCAGCCCCGGATATTGCGCGTAGATGCCCTCCATGCTCTGGCTGTGAAACGGCCCGGAACCGGGTGTGCCGCCGGAGGGCAGGCGAACCGTGATCGGGATCGGCACGCCGGTGCGGTAAAAGTGGGTGGCTGCCTGATTGACGATCTGGTTGAACGCCAGCGATGAGAAATCCGCGAACTGCATTTCCACGATCGGCCGCATGCCCTCGATTGCCGCGCCCACCGCCATGCCGATCATCGCATCCTCCGAGATTGGCGCATCGAAGACTCGGTTAGGAAATTGTTCAGCCAGTCCCTTGGTCGCCTTGAACGCCCCGCCAAAGGTGGCAATGTCCTGACCGTAGAGAAACACGCGGTCGTCCTCGCGCAGGAGTTTTTCCTGTGCCTCGCGGATGGCGTCGATGTAGGTCACACTCACGGTTTTATGAAATAGATTCGGCGAGAGGAAAGCGCGTGGCAAGTGCGGTCCAGTTTTCCCGGTAGGGGTCGGGTGTCGCTTCCTGCTGGGCTTGCGCTACGGCCCGCTGCACCTCGTCCGAAAACTCATCCTGCCAGGCTAAAATCTCATCCACTGTGGCGAGCTGGTTTTCCACCAATTGCCGCATAGCCACCTCGATGCAATCCCGTCCGTAATGCCCGCCGCGAATCTCGGTCGGGACGTAAGCTCCATCGTCATGCTCGCCATGGCCGGAAAGTCTGAGCAGTCGCGCAACGACCATCTGCGGCCCACCGCCGTCGCGGGCCCGCCGGACGGCCTCGCTGATGACTGACGCGCAGGCTAACAGATCCGTGCCATCCACCGAGAAGCCACCGACGCCGTAGCCCCGTGCTTTTTCCACCAGATCCACACAGGCGAATTGCCGATTGTTAGGCGTCGAGTAGGCGAACTGGTTGTTCCCCACCACCACCACCAGCGGCAGCCCTTCGACCGCTGCCAGATTGAGCCCTTCATGAAATGCGCCGGTCGAAGTTGCACCATCGCCGATGCACGTCGCGCCGACCCGTCCGGTGAGTGTGCCTTGCAGCCGTTTTGCGAAAAGCATGCCCGCCACCAACGACACCTGCGCCCCGAGATGGGAAATCATCGCCGGCATTCCCACGCTTGGCCGCCCACGGTGGATATTACCGTCCCGCCCGCGCATCGGTCCCTCGACCGAGCCGAGGTAAGTCCGAGTGCAGTCGATCAATGGCTCGCCGAAAGCCGTGCGCCCCGCCTGATCCCGGATCAAGGGGGCGAAGAAATCCGTGCCTTGGATCAGCGCCGTTCCCAGCGTCGCGCTCACCGCTTCCTGGCCGCGCCCGAGATAGACGCCGCCGACGATTTTCCCCGCCTTATAGAGGCTGGAGAGCTTGTTTTCCAAGATCCTCGCCCGCAGCATCGAGTGAAAAACCGACCGGAGGAAATCGCGGTTCACCACCACTCCATCGGCGAAAGGTTGCTGGTCCATGTGCGGCACGGCCCGAAGCTAAAACGATGCGCGGGAAACCTGCAACCGCTTTCCCGAAAACTCACCGGGATCGCACGCCAAGCGTCTCCGCCCCCCCCGCTGTGATCACATGGATACCCTTGAGCTGTATGTATTTTCTAGCGAACAAAGTGTATTTATAAATCCAAATCTACCCGCCCGTTCCAAGCCACCAGATCCTTATAGCGCAACCCCGTCCCCCCGAACAAATCCAGCGCACTGCCCACCGTCACATCCACCGCCCCGCGTCCGGCTTGTTCGACGAGCAGCACATCCGCCATCGTCGCCGCGCCGCCGGCGTATGTTACCGGGCATTTTCCCCAGCATCCTAACAGCGCCACCAACTCCGCGTCGATCCCCCGGCACAGCCCTTCCACATCCGCCGCGTGGATCAGGAATTCGCCACAAAACGGTGCTAACCGGTCCAGCGTCGCGTGATCCACCGTTAGTTCCGTGAGCGTCTGCCAACGGTTCATCGCCACCGTCCAGCCCGCCGTGGTCCGACGGCAGGAAAGGTCGATCACCAGCTTCTCGCGGCCGATTTCCGCCACCAGCGATTGCAGTTTTTCCTCCAAAAATTTCCCCTCCGCATCGAATAAGGCCGAGGTCACGATCACCCGGCCCGCGCCTGCATCCAGCCATTCCGCCGCATTTCCCGCATGGATGCCGCCGCCGATTTGCAAGCCGCCGGGCCATGCTGACAGTGCTTCCCGTGCCGCAGCCTCATTGCCTGGTCCCAGCATGATCACATGCCCGCCCGTCAGTCCGTCGTCCCGGAAACATTTCGCGAACCAACCCGCTGGACGATCCGAGACGAAGTTCTCCACCGGCCCCGCGCCCGCATCCCGCAGGCTGCCGCCGACGATTTGCTTCACCTGCCCCTGATGGAGGTCGATGCATGGGCGGAAGCGGGTCATGGAATTGTTAGGAACAAGTTACGCCCGGATTCTCGCCAACCCACCAGCCATCGCAAGCGGGAATTGGAACGCGAATGATCAGGTTATTCCGCTTTGCCTTCCATGGTCAGGAAACCATGATCGCTCATGCGCTTGAAACTTCCCGGGCGAGTCATCGAATTTCCCCGTCGGCCTTTGGTGATGGGGATTGTGAATGTGAATGATGACTCGTTTTCGGGTGACGGGACTTTGGATTTTGACCAAGCCATCGCAACCGCCCGCCAGCAGGTGGCGGCGGGGGCGGATGTGATCGACGTGGGGGCGGAGAGCGCACGGACGAATCGGGCTGCGGTGCCGGTGGCGGAGGAGATCCGCAGGTTCCGGGGATTTATCGCGCGATGGGATGAGGTTTTGCAAGGCGCTAGGCCACGGGATGAGGTGCAAATCTGGCCACCAATCTTGTCTGCGAATACATGGCGACCGGCGGTGGTCGAGAGCGTGCTGGAATTAGGAAAAATCGAAATCCTCAACGACATGGGCGCGTTGCCGGATGACCGAAATGCCAGACTGTGTAGGGCACACGGCGCGGCCTTGCTGATCATGCACAGCGTCGGCGAGCCGAAAATCCCGCAATTCCAACAGCAGTGGGGCGATGTGATGGCGGCGATGATGCGGTTTTTCGAGGAGAAATTGCAACTCGCCCAAGCTGCCGGACTGGACAGGGAGTCAATGATTCTCGATCCAGGCATCGACTTCGCGAAGCAGCGGGAGGCTAATCTAACGGCGCTGCGGGAACTCGGACGCTTGCAGAAATTCGACCGTCCGATCCTAGTTCCGGTCTCCCGTAAGACCGTGATTGGCGAGGTGCTCGGACTGCCGGATCCAGCCGACCGGGATGCCGGAACCATCGCGTGTCTCGGCGCTGCGATGGCGCGTGGAGGGCAGATTTTTCGGGTGCATCAGGTGGCGGCAGCGTGGCAGTCGGTGAAAACGCTGGATGCGATTTACCGCATCAATGGTTAGGATAAATCCAATAGATTATTTAATATATGCCGAATGATGGCAGGTCCATATTGTTTGCTTAAATCGAGTTTAATTATCTTGCGGAAATAGGGAGATTTCATATCAGTCCATCGCTCCATGTCCCCCCGGCTTGGAGAAACTTCCCATCCTCCCCCCAGATGCACATAAAAATTCCGCTCGTTGCGGCGATTGCCATCGGCTTGTCAAGTCATGCTAACAGCTTTACGCTGGATGCGGTCGGTTACGCTGGTTCCGAGCTTTCGCTCAACCCGGCTTCGGTGTTGGTTCCAGGCTATGGTGAGTTGGTTTTCGAAGCGGGAACCAGCTCCGCGCTGGTGGTCAACTCGGCTTATGAGACCGTTGCCGAAACCGACGGCGGGAATCTCCGATTTGATCCCGCAGATGCAGTTAAAATCATATCCGTCTGCATGAAGCCTGTGAATCCAGATGGGACTGCCACGGAGGAAGAGCGATATGATTTCCACCCGCAGATTGACCTCATCACCCCATTGGCGTTTCGTAGTTTTTTGCAAGAGGACGAAGAGCGCGTGGATCCAGACTCCGGGGAAATAGTTGGCGTCCAGATTCCGGAGCCGACGGCGGCTATTTTCGGGTTGATTGGAATCGCGGCATTGGGCTTGTTCCACCGTCGCAACCACGTCTTCACACGCTGTCCGTCCCATTGAATCTGACAGAATACTAGCAGATTTCAAGCACGCGGATTGGCGCGAGATTCAATGATCACTAATCTGGACGTTGCCAAGCTGCATGACCCGGTATGAGATATTCGTTCCATCGGGCGTATTGATGATCAGATGCGTGTTATCGAGCCAGTGGATGAGGACAAAAGGTTCGCCCTCGGCGGAGAAGACGTTGCCAATTATGTTAGGAAGTTTCTGGTCGGCCCTGAAGACGGAGATATGGGTGCTGAATGCGGCGTTCGCGGTGCAGCTCCGGCGGAACAGAACCGCCTGAAGTTCGCCGTTGGGTGAGACGACGGATCTGAGATTGTCGTTTCCGCACCTTTCAAACGCGTGGTTCAGCCACATGATCAGCCCGCCAACCACCAGCACCACGCCACAGCCACTCAGAAAAATGGCGATGCTACGTACAATGGTGCCGGGCGGCCTGATGAGGTGCTCGGGTGTTGTTTGAGTGGGGTGCAGAAAGGTCAGAGTTGGAAACGATCTTCAGCGGGACTGGTGCCGATGGAAATCTGGACTTCACCATTAGCGGATAGATGAGTGAGGCAGTGATAGACATCCTCGGGATCGGCATCCATTTCGGTAGCGATTTCCCCGGCGGATTTCGCGGCGGCGGTTAGGTGGCCACGGACCTTGTTGAGCGTTTCCAGAAAGGCACCTGCGGCTTTTTTTCCCGCCTCCACCCCGGGTTGGTGATAGGCGTTGATGTTGACGAGGGAGGCGTAGAACGAAACCGTGCGTTCGAAGAGGGCGATGAGCAGGCCAAGTTGGAAGGGCGTGACCTCGGGGATGGAAATGGTCAGTGACTTGCGCTCGGATTCGTGCAGTGCCTTGCGGGTGCCGCGGAAAAAGCCTTGCAGGTAGTCCGCGGTAGTGGTGCCGGGATCGACCTCGATGCTCTGACCGGCCCGGCCTTTCCGCACCTCGATGAAGGTGACGAAAAAATTGTTCACCCCGTCGCGGAGTTGTTGGACGTAAGCGTGTTGGTCAGTGGAACCCTTGTTGCCATAGACGGCGATACCTTGGTTTACGACCTTGCCATCGAGGTCACGCTCTTTGCCTAACGACTCCATCACGAGCTGTTGGAGATACTTGGAAAACAGCACGAGCGAGTCCTTGTAGGGCAGGACGACCATGTCCTTTTCACCTCTGCCGTTGGTGGCGCTATGCCAGGCCAGGGCGAGCTGCATGGCAGCGTTGTTAGATGCATCTTGTTTTCGCGTTTCCACATCCATGGCGGCGGCTCCGGCAAGCAGGGCGTCGATGTCGAGACCTTGTAAGGCGGCGGGTACTAGACCTACCGTAGAAAGCACGGAAGTCCGACCGCCGACCCAGTCCTCCATCGAGAAGCGGGCGAGGAACTGATGTTGGGTGGCGTATTGATCGAGCTTAGAGCCGATGCCGGTGACGGCGGCGGCATGGCGGCCAAAGTCGAGCCCGGCAGCTTCATAGGCGGCCTTCGCTTCTAACATACCATTGCGAGTTTCGGCGGTGCCACCGGATTTTGAGATGACGAGGACCAGGGTTTTATCGAGACCAGTTTTGGCAAGTTTCGCAATGACCGCATCCATGCCGGCGGGGTCGGTGTTGTCGAAAAAGTAGAGGGGGAGCTTGGCGTTTTGGCCGATGGCTTCGGAGACGAGTTGCGGACCTAGGGCGGAGCCGCCGATACCGATGAGCAGGACTTGTTGGAAATTTCCGCCAGCAGGATTAGTGAGGGCGCCGGTGTGGATTTTTTTCGCGAACTCCTTGAGCGCAGCGATGGGCTCGGTGACGGCTTTTCTCAAAGCCTCGGTCGGCGCGAGTGCGGCATTGCGCAGCCAATAGTGACCGACCATGCGGCCCTCGTCGGGATTGGCGATTGCACCGGACTCGACGGCCACCATGTCGGCGAAGGCCTTGGTGATCCGAGTGGCCAAGGTGGTGGTGTGAGCGGGATCGATTTCCATCAGCGAGAGATCGAGCGAGAATCCGAATTGGGGATAGCGGACGAGACATTGGTTGTAGGATTGCCAGGACATGGTTGATGCAGGATTAAATTCTAAATAATAAACGGAAGAATTTTAGTAGGTGATGATGGAATGGACGGGGTGCGGACCGAGCTTGGCACGGCCTGCTAGAAAAGCCAGCTCGATGAGCACGGAAATACCGACGATGTTGGCTCCGAGTTCGTCCAACAACTTCACGGCGGCAGCGGCGGTGCCACCGGTGGCTAACAAGTCATCGACCAGCAGCACCGACTCACCGGGGCGGATGGCGTCCTCGTGCAGTTCGACGATGGACTCGCCGTATTCTAACGAGTATGCGGTCTGGCGGGTTTTCCACGGGAGCTTGCCTTTTTTCCGAATGGGCACAAAGCCCGCGCCGAGGCGGTCGGCGACGGCCGCGGCGAAAATAAAGCCCCGCGCGTCGATGCCGACCACCTTGTCGATCATCCCATTTCCCGCCGTCTCGCAGAGCAGCGAAATGGACTTGTGGAAGAGTTTGCCATCGGCAAGGACGGGGGTGATGTCCTTGAAGATGATCCCCGGTTTCGGGAAATCGACGACATCACGGATGGCGGCACGCAGGGAATCGGCATTCATCTCGGACCCAGCCTAGGCAGCAGCGGCGAGGATGGGAAATGTTAAAAGAATGGAGCCGGTTTTTTGGCTGGGGCCGCCGGATGAAACAAATCCCGTCCCGGGATTGACGTCAGCCGCTCATCCCGCTGAGATTCCCGCCCGCCGTCCGGCGGGCTTTCCCATGGACTATTCCGCGAAAATCGCCACCCACGTCGCCTCGATCCCGCGCTCGGGCATCCGCGACTTTTTCGAACTCGTCCAAGGTCGCGACGACGTGATCTCGCTCGGCGTGGGCGAGCCTGACTTCGTGACGCCGTGGCATATTCGGGAGGCCGCCATTTATTCGCTGGAAAAAGGCCAGACTACCTACACCTCGAATCTCGGCCTGCTCTCCCTGCGGAAGTCCATCTCGCGCTACGTGGAGGATTTTTTCCATGTCGGCTATGACCCGGCTAAGGAAGTGCTGGTGACAGTCGGCGTGTCCGAGGCTATCGACATCGCGCTGCGGGCCTTGCTGAATCCCGGCGACGAGGTGATTTTTCATGAACCCTGCTACGTTTCTTACAGCCCGAGCATTGTTATGGCGCATGGCGTCGCGGTGCCGGTGGTGACGACCAAGGAGGATGAATTTTCGCTGAAACCGGCTGCCGTCGCCGCCGTGATAACGCCCCGGACGCGGATCATTTTCATCAATTTTCCCACCAATCCCACCGGAGCCTGCGCTTCGCGGGAGGACTTGGAAGGCATCGCAAAACTCGCCATTGAGCATGATCTCATCGTGATGACGGACGAGATTTACAGCGAACTCCGCTATGATGAAACGGTGCCGCATGTCTCAATCGCCTCACTGCCGGGGATGAAGGAACGGACGATCCTGCTGCATGGCTTTTCCAAGGCCTTCGCGATGACCGGCTTCCGGCTTGGCTATGCCTGTGCGCCGCAGCCGATCATTGAAGCGATGATGAAAATCCACCAATACGCCATGCTCTGCGCGCCGATCATGAGCCAGAACGCTGCGATCGAAGCTTTGGAAAACGGCCAACCCGCGATGATCGAAATGCGGAACAGCTATCATCAACGCCGCGACTTCCTCGTGCGACGGCTCAACGAGATCGGCCTGGATTGCCATCTGCCGGGCGGGGCGTTTTATGTGTTTCCCGACATCCGCAGCACTGGCATGACGAGCAAGGAATTCGCCATGAAACTGCTCGAACAGGAAAGCGTCGCCTGTGTGCCGGGCAGCGCCTTCGGTCCGTCTGGCGAGGGCTTTCTCCGCTGTTGTTATGCCACCGCCTTCGACGACATCCGCACCGCCACCGACAAGATCGAGCGCTTTGTCGGCATACTCTAACGGCATGAACTCACTGCCGCAGGCCAAAGACCCCGCGCGGCAGACGCGGGCGCATGTGATCCCGTTCGGGGTTTTCATGGCATTCATCATCCTGCTTCAGTTAGTCAGCGGAGTGATCGAGTGGAAGCACCCGGACGCGCCATGGTGGCGGCATGACCCCGCGCAGTTTGTCTATCCGCTTCAGTGTTTGGTGGCGCTGGGTTTACTTAGCCATTATTGGCGGAATTATGCTTTCAGTTGGTCGTTGAAATGGGCCTGCGTCGGCATTGTTTTTGGCGTGGTCGGGATCGGTTTCTGGCTGTTGCCCACCGTGCTTTACGATGCATGGGGAATGCACGGCCCGACTCATGGGTGGCTGAAATTTCTCGGCTTCGTGGAGCGCAACGACGGTTTCGACCCGGGGATTTTCCATCGCGCGACTGCCTACTGGGCCTCGCTGTTGCTGCGGTTTTTCCGGGCCGTGGTGGTGGTCGCGCTGGTGGAAGAAATTTTCTGGCGCGGCTTTCTCATGCGCTTTGTTTGTGATTGGGAGGGGGATTACTGGAAACAGCCCTTTGGTCGCCACCGCTGGTTTTCTTATCTGATAGTCACGGGTATTTTCATGGCGGCTCATGCCCCTGCCGATTACGCCGGATCCTTCATTTACGGGAGTCTTACTTATGTCCTGTGCGTCTGGAGTAAAAACCTAGGTGCGTGCGTCATCATGCACGCCACAGCCAACCTGCTAATGGGCCTCTACATCATGGCTACCGGCCACTATGGGCTGTGGTAAATTATAGAAATTCTCGCGACATCACGCACCTCCTTGGGGATACTTGAAAGAAACGACATTAAGGTCTTAGTTCCTTATGAAGACCGCAGGCGACCAACACAATCCTCCAAATTTCCACTACGAATTCTTTTGGGGCCGGAGGCTAAAGACTAATGTTGGACGCCGTTGCCTGTGGCCATTCCCTAATTTGACGGCATCGTCGCGGTCGATGCCGACCGCTAGTTGGGAGGGTTATTAGGTCCTCATCCGCTGATGACGGACTTCATCATCTAGCTGTAAACTCAGCTATTTGACAAGGGCGGACGAGTGCAAGGCGGTAGGCGCGGGTTTCCGGCTTCAACCCTCCGGCATGGACGTCCTGCGGGAGCTTGGGATTTTAGATGGAGTGCTCGCCCTCGCGGATGTATCCTGTCTGGCCGCTTGCATCGCCCGCCACCCGCTCCCACAAGCCTTGCGGCTTTACCAGCGCCGCCGTGGGTTGCCGCTCCGGTATTACCAATTCGCCACCCGGTGGCTGACGCCGTGGTTCCAGTCCGATCACGAATGGCTCACCCCGCTCAGCCACCTATTCTTCGGCCTTACCCGAAAAATCCCCTGGGCACGGCGGTTCATGACGCGCACCATGGCCGGTCTGGTCGGCTCCGAGCGTGGGGGCGTGGGAAAATGAGGCGGCGGATTTCCTCGCGTCGATTGCCGTGGAAAGATTTTCCGACCGTAGATCATCTTTTTCTTGTCAGTCCCGGTCATCTTCCTCATACACCCGCCCCGCGCAAGCGGAATGGGTAGATGCCCGAGTGGCTAAAGGGGGCAGACTGTAAATCTGCTAGCGAAAGCTTACGTTGGTTCGAATCCATCTCTACCCACCATTTTCATGCAGTCCATCCCTGCTTCCTTCTTTCTCCAAATGGCGGTGATCCTTCTGGCCTGCCGGTTGGTGGGTATCGTGGCGAAGAAAATCGGCCAGCCGCAGGTGGTGGGAGAAATGATCGCAGGGGTGATCCTCGGGCCATCGCTGTTAGGCCTGTTGTGGCCGGAATCCACGACAATGATTTTCACTAAAGAGAGCCGCGTCGTGCTGGATGCGGGGGCGCAGCTCGGAGTGGGTCTTTACATGTTTCTCGTCGGGCTGGAGTTCCAAGTCTCGCTCTTCCGCACGCGGGCACGCAGCGCGGCCAGTGTCTCCATCGCGGGGATGGTGGTGCCTTTCATCTTCGGCGGATTGCTGACGCTGTGGCTGGTCCATGTTCCCGGGTTGTTCTCGGCAAAAACCCAATACTATCAGGCGGCGATGTTCCTCGGTGCAGCCACCGCGATCACCGCCTTCCCGATGTTGGCGCGAATCATTTCCGAACGTGGACTTTCTGGCAGCTCGCTCGGCACACTGGCACTGGCGGCAGGTGCCATCGACGACGCGGCCGCATGGTGCGTGCTGGCGATCGTGCTGGCCACGTTCGGGGCGACGCAGCCGGTTGTGCTGCTCGGCGTGAAAGTCCCGCCGCAATATATAGCGATCGGTGGGGCGCTGCTTTACGGAGTGATGATGCTGACTCTCGGGAGAAAAATGCTCGCCGGATTAGGAACCAAAGCGGAAAAAGCCGGGCACGTATCCCAACCGATGATGGCGGTGGTGCTGGCGCTTTTCTGTGTTTCCGCATGGTACACGGACTTGATCGGGGTTCACGCAGTGTTCGGCGGCTTCATCCTCGGCATCGCGATGCCACGCGGGATATTTGCAGATGAGCTGCGGAAAAAGATCGAGCCGTTCACGGTGGTTTTCCTGCTACCCATGTTCTTCACTTTCTCCGGCCTGAAAACCCAAATGAACGTGTTGGTCGATCCCACCTACTTGCTACCCGCCATCGCCATCCTGCTGGCATCGATACTTGGCAAAGGTGTGGCCTGTTGGGCCGCTGCTAGACTGAACGGGGAAAACAATGCCACCGCTCTCGCCGTGGGAAGCCTGATGAACGCGCGTGGGTTGATGGAGTTGATCATTATTAACATCGGCCTTCAGGCTGGCGTAATCGGCAAGCCATTATTTTCCATCCTCGTGATGATGGCCATCGTCACCACGCTGATGGCCACGCCTCTTTTCGAAATGGTGTATGGCAGGCACTCCCGGCGCAATAACGAGGTTCCGTCCGATGCCATCGACGTATGAGTTTTACGTTTCCGCAGGGTGATCGCTATGGCAGCGTGCCGCGCGGATTCCTCACACCAGTTTCCAAATCATTCCTAACACCGCGCAGGCACCGATCACTGGAATCAGCCCGACCTTGAACCGCTGCATTGCCACGAACGCGGCCACCGCCACCACGGCGACGAAAGCGTCGAAATGGAGCGTCGGTTCCGGCCAGAGTGCGTGGGTGGAAAACTTCACGCCGAGATTGATGATCACGCCAACAACTGCGGCGGTGATCGCCGTTAGAGCTGCGCCTAAGCGTGGCTGCGAGCGAAGTTTCTCCACATGCGGCGCACCGAGAAAGACAAACATGAAACACGGCACAAACGTCGCCCAGGTCGTGACCAATGCGCCGATCACCGCTCCGCCTAACGGAGTGAGCGCGCCCGGATGTTGCCAGCCGCCGACGAAGCCGACGAACTGCAACACCATGATCAGCGGCCCCGGCGTCGTTTCCGCCAGACCTAGCCCGCTCATCATCTGTGGGTGCGTGAGCCAGCCGTATTTCTCCACCGCCTGCTGGGCGACGTAGGGCAGCACCGCATAGGCCCCGCCGAAAGTGACCATCGCTGCCTTGCTGAAAAACACGCCTTGATCAAAGGCGGTGCTCCGCCAGCCGAGCCACAGACCGAGCGCGAAAATCGGTAACCACCAGAGGACCAGACAAACCGCAAGGATGATAGCTGCCCGCTTCCACGAGGGCGCTGGCGATGGTGGCAGCACGAGGAAATGTTCATCTGCTAGATCGCTGCTAGAACCATGACCCTTGCCGACGGGAAACTGCGAAGGCGCGGCGGTTTTTCCAATCCATCCGATTAGGGCAGCGGCACCGATGATGAGGACGAACGAGATTTGGAAAAAATAAATCGCAATGAACGAGGCCGCCGCCAGCGCCCACAGGGTCGGGCTTTTCAGCGCCTTTTTCCCGATCCGCAGCACCGCCTCCGCCACCACCGCGATCACGGCGGGGAGCAGGCCATAGAACATCGCCGCCAGCCATGGCAGATGCCCGCCCGCCATGTACAGCCAACTCAGGCCTAGCAGAATGAACACCGACGGCAGGACGAAGAGCACGCCCGCCGCCACGCCGCCGCGCCAGCCGTGGAGCCGCCAGCCGAGGTAGGTCGCGAGTTGTTGGGCCTCCGGGCCGGGCAGCAACATGCAAAAATTTAACGCGTGGATGAAATGGCTCTCCGAAATCCAGCGGCGCTTTTCCACCAGCTCCTTGTGCATGATCGCGATCTGTCCCGCCGGCCCGCCGAAGCTGATACAGCCGAGCTTGAACCAGTAGCGCAGGGCTTCGCGGAAAGTCGGAAAGGTGGGAGGTGTAGTGTCATTCATTTGGTTGATTCAGTAAAAATTCATCCGCCGGTGACCGACTGATGTAGGCCATCCATGAGGCTCAAGCCGCGCTGGAGGATCTCGTCATCTGGCAGCCCCATCTGCCCCCACCCGCGAAGCACCGCCAGCAGTCCGAGTCCTTCGACTTTAGAAAATTTTCCATCTTCCACATCGGCGGCGTGGATGATCGCGGCCAGTTCGGCTAGTCCCTTGCTACGCAGGCCGAAGCGGCGCACCAGCGTCTCGAATGTACACTCATCGCCTTCATGACCGAAGTCTGCGTGGACCATGTCGTAGCTCACGGCATCGGGAAACGCCCCGCGATCATGGGAAAAGACAAATGTCGCAACAGGATCGATGTGGTGGCGAATCAGCCACGCAGAGGCCACCCGGTCCAGCTCGGGTCGTGGACGCGTCTGCCACTGGCGATTCTGGTAGTTCTTCGACTTCACCTTCGGGCCCTTGGGTGAAATCCCCAACGGAGCCGGAAGCAGGGAATTCAAACCATTGGCCACTTCCTGCGCGAGCGGGCTGTCGAAAAAATCGATCCGCCGCACCGCTTGGTATCGGCTCTTGAGACGCTCCACCTCCGCCGCATCAGGGGCGGTCTTGCGTGATTTTGCGGGGCGCAGTGTCTTGATTGAGTCGAGGATTTCCCGGTAGTCGGACGCCCTCGTTTCTTGAAACAGATCAATCACTTCCCGATCCGAAAGTGTATCGATCTGAGCCGCACGCAGCAGCGTAGCATCGCCTGCATTCTGCCTCACCGACTGCGCCAGCCATTGAAATGACTCTTCGTGCTCCGGGCGATCTGGCAAGATGAAAGCAGACGTTTTTAGGGAAATTGCGCCCAATCGCTTGAGCTGACGCCAAACACTCAACCGAGTAGAAGCCTGCTTGGCGGGCAGGGTGTAGAGGAGTATTAGCCAACTGGTTTCAAGCATCGCAGTGATGTTATTAGTCTGAAACAGGTATTTCAATTCTTTTCTTGCTGAATGGGCAATTGGCTCCCTAGGATGGGATCTCATGAAACGCTATACTTTAAGAATTCCTGCCGTCCTTCTTACCATCGCAGGCCTTGCCTCGTCTCTTCACGCCGCTCTCGACACTGCGAAGATCGAAACCATTTCTGGACTGAAAGGCACCGCGAGCGAAGCGGAGGGAACTTTCAAGCTCACTGCGCCACGCACGGATGTGAAGGTCGCCGTGGATGGCTGGGCGATGTCGCCGTTCATGGGGCTTACGACTTGGGTGGCGTTCAAAGAGGGGGTGAAATCCGAAGCCATGTGCGCCGGCGACATCGTCGTGCTCGAAGACGAGGTGAATCCCGTGATGTCCGCTGCGCTTGATGCCGGGCTCTCGGTCACCGCGCTGCACAATCACTTTTTCAATGATAACCCGAAGGTCTATTTCATGCACATCGGCGGCGAGGGCACGCTGGTGGCTTTGGCAGGCGCGGTGAAATCGGCGCTCGCTGCACAGAAGCAGGTTCGCAGTGCATCCGCCGAACCGCAGCGCACCTTCAACGGCGCGTTTGCCCCGACTAAAAACGAAATCACCGCAGCCACCCTTGATGCCCTACTCGGGACCAAGGGTACGATTAAGGAAGGCATGTACAAGGCCGTCTTTGGCCGCATCGCCAAGATGCCCTGCGGCTGCGAAATGGGAAAGGAGATGGGAGTAAATACTTGGGCTGCTTTTGCAGGAACCGATGACAACGCCGTGGTGTGCGGTGACTTCTGCGTCCGCGAAAACGAGCTGCAACCGGTCCTCAAATGCCTGCGTGGAGAAGCCATCAACATCGTGGCGATTCATTCCCACATGAGCGGCGAGGAGCCACGCTACCTCTTCCTCCACTACTGGGGAAAAGGCGAGGTGACGAAGCTTGGCGGCAGCCTGAAAAAGGCACTTGGCCTGCTCGATGCAAAACCATGAACCACCTCCTCATGAAGCTCCGCCCTAGCGTCATCAGCCTGCTTAGTTCTGCAGCACTCGCCTGTGCCGCGGAGTTGGAATCACCGGTAATTCAGCAGACAATTTCTCTTCCAGCCGTGACCGGACGCTTCGATCACGCGACGTCCGATCCGGCCACGCACCGCCTGTTTTTCGCCGCGCTTGGTAATGAAACAGTGGAGGTCGTTGATACCTCGGCAGGTAAGCGCATACACTCCCTGACAGGTCTCAGGAAACCGACGGGCGTAATATTTCTCACCGACTCGAACCTGCTGGTGATCGCGAATGGAGCGGATGGCACCTGCCGCTTTTACGACGGCACCACCTATGCGGAAAAGGGCCGCATTGCGGAGGTCGAGGACGCGGACAATCTCCGTTACGACGCGAAGGCGAAAGTCATCTATCTCGGCTACGGCAAGGGCATGATCGGGAAAATCAATCCTGCCACAATGAAACTCATCGGCCACATCGCGCTGCCCCATCACCCAGAAGCCTTTCTACTGGAGCAAAACGGCCCGAGGATGTTCATCAATATTCCGGAAGCTAGGCAGGTCGTGGTGGCGGATCGCTTTCATGAAAAAATGATCGCGACATGGCCCTTGAATGCCTTCGGAGGAAATTTCCCGATGGCACTCGATGAAGACCATCATCGGCTGTTCATCGGCTGCCGCAGCCCTGCCCGACTGGTGGTAGTGAGCCTAACAGACGGCCATCTTCGTTCAGACCTCGCCCTGTCTCAGGACACCGATGATCTCTTCTACGACGCTGACCGCCAGCGCGTGCATGCGAGTTGTGGCGAGGGGTTTCTCGACAGTTTCGATGTCCATCCGGAAGGCACGCTGAGCCGTATCAGCCATCTTCCCACGCGCGCCGGAGCACGGACCTGTTTTTTCATGTCCGCCGTCGATCAAATCTATCTCGCGGTCCCGCAAAAGGACGGGTATGACGGTGAACTCAGGGGGTATTCGTTTCCCAAACCAGATCGACGCTGATCAGCCCTTGGCTTCACTCTCGGACTTTCCACCACCCCATCCCAGACCAATCACCACGAGAGTGATGGCCGCGAAGACCCATGCGGTTTTTCCAAATCCTAAAGCCGTTGTTAGAAATCCAGCGAGTGGATAAGTGAGTCCCCATCCGGCAATGCTCGTTTGCAAGGCGAGGAACAACGATTGCCGCAGAGGCAGCCGTTTGAACATGGCGGACAAACCATGGCCAACAGATATGGGTGCTTTCTTTTTATCCGTGGGCATTTCCGCAGCCAATCGCGGCAGGCCTATCAGAAGAGCAGCACTTGCTAGAAACGTGATAGCATCCACCACGAAATTTCCACGGAAGCCGAAAAGCACGATCACGAGTGCCGCCATGGATGGGCTGAGGATGTTGGCGGCATCGTAGGCGATGGAACCGATGGCCGCTGTTTTCGGATATTGTTCCGAGGTCACCACATCCGGAATCACCGCCCGATAGATTGGGGTGAAAATGGCGGAGCCGAGATTGAGCAATACGGCGAGCGCGTAGATCCGCCAGACGGCATCCGCGAAATAGAACCCGGCCAAGACACCGCAACGCATGAGGTCGGAAATGACCATCACCCGCCGCGTACCGAACCGCGCTGCGATTTGTCCCGACCACGGCGAGGGAATGGTTTCAGGTTGGGTGGTCATGGGTGTTTTTCCAAACGGATTGAGGCAGTGCGAGAGTGGGCATCCAAGCCCTCGATCTCGCCGAAACGGATCACGAGCGGCGCGGTTTTCTCCAACGCGGCGCGATCGAATTTCACGATGCTGGTGCGACGTTGGAATTGATCGACCGTCAGGCCAGAAAAGGATTTGCCAGCGCCTCCGGTGGGCAACGTGTGGCTTGGCCCTGCGACAAAATCGCCGGTGGCGACTGGAGAATAGTTGCCAAGGAAAATCGCTCCTGCGTTGCGGATCCGTGGGATGACGGCGGCCTCGTCCCTGACAATGAGACTGAGGTGTTCCGGGGCATAGCGGTTGCAAATTCCAATGGCCTCATCCATGTCCGCCGCTTCCACCAGCCAGGTGCCGTGGTCGATGATGCCACGGATGATTTCCGCACGGGGAAGATCGGCCAACTGCTTTTCAATTTCCCGTTTCACGGCATCGATCACCTCAATGGAAGTGGTGACCAGAATAATCTCGCCATCGTGACCATGCTCGGCTTGCGCCAGAAGATCGGCGGCAACATACGAGGTATTCGCGGTGTCATCGCAGAGCACCATGATTTCACTCGGTCCCGGCAGCAGGTCGATGGCGACGGTGCCGAAGACCTGGCGTTTGGCTTCAACGACGTATTTGTTTCCCGGTCCGAAAATCTTGTCCACGGGGCGGATGGTCTCGGTTCCATAAGCCATGGCGGCGATCGCCTGCGCTCCCCCTATCCGATAGACCTCTGTGGCTCCGCAGAGCTTGAGAGCAGCAAGCATTTGCGGGTTCAGTTTGCCGTCCTTGCCACAAGGCGTGCAAACGACGATTTCCTCACAACCCGCCGCTTGTGCCAGAGTCGCAGTCATCAACACGGTGGAAACCAGTGGTGCGCCACCTCCCGGCACATAAATCCCAACTCTGCCGAAGGGTTGGTAGATCTCGCCGACAGTTGCTCCCTGGGCGTTTTCGATTTGCCAGTTTTCCCGCAGCCCCCGCCTCGCGAACGCGAGGACGTTGTCGTGTGCGGCGATAATCGCAGAATCTATCGGGTCATCGTTCGGAAATTCTGCGGGGCGGACAGGCAGATCCTTGGCCGTGAGGCCGATCTGATCGAACTTTCGAGCCAGTTCGATCAACGCTAAATCGCCACGCGATTTGACGGAAGCTAGGATCTCCGCGACGCTTTTTTCGACATCGACGCCGGGGGCATACCGGCGGTTTAAATGCGCTAAAGCGGAAAGGTCGGCGGTAAATCGGGTGGATAGTATTTTCACAGGTTTGAACGAGAAAGGGGAGTTAGGAATTCCAGTAAAATTCGGAGAAGCGGCGGTCATTCAGTGATGCCCATGCAGGTGGGCAAGTCCCTGCCAGCCGGACCAAGCCATGTAGCTGGCGAGGCAAACCAGCGGCGCTTTTCCACCAGCTCCTTGTGCATGATCGCGAGCTGCCCCGCCGGCCCGCCGAAGCTGATGCAGCCGAGCTTGAACCAGTAGCGAAGGGCTTCGTGGAAGGTGGGGAAAGTAGGAGTGATATCGGAGCCGGGCAGCGGGATGGCCAAGATGATGGGCCGGTGCCGGACGCTGGGCGAGCGCGGAATGTGGTGGTGCTCGGTGAGTCAGCGACAGTTTGCGACGGTCATAGACCGACGCTACAGTTTGTAGCTCCTCCTTATTTGCGATTCAAACTCGCGGAAATGCTTCCCACCAGTAACAGCAACACGCCGAAGACACAGACGATCGCCACGCCGGAGGGAAGATCTTGGTAAAATGAAATCACCAGTCCGCTCACCCCGCCGATGAGCGAGAGTGCGACGCCGATGGCCAAGCGCACCCCGAAGCGCTTGGCCACGAGGATGCCGCAGGTGGCCATAAATATAGGTAAGAATTTGCGAAAAGACATAAGTTTGCATAATGAAGAATTGGTAAAAAAGACGTGGCAATAGCCACATCGTTTAGTCGCGAGGACAAACATTGTCCCTGCGATACGGATTCATTCGATCAAGCAATAACAGGTGGCCCGTGTGCGAGCAGGCTGCCGCACAAATGGTGGGGCAAGGTGTGACGGACTTCGGAAGAAATCGTCACGGTCCATACAGGCATCGGCAGAAACTCCGGCGCGACCACTGGCACGATCACTGCATAATCGACGGAGCCGGATTGGAAATCCGTGGCGAGACAGTGATGGTCCGAATCGTGAGAATCCGAGTGGCAGAGTTCGTGCAAATCGGGCGAGGACGCCAGCAGTGAGATCACGAAGACTTGAATGACAGCCAGCCAAACGAGAGGTGCGATCAAGCGCGCCCAACGATTTTGGCAGGATTGCAATGTCATACGTCAGACCGCTAGCGGAGGCATCGCCGGATGACAAGCGGATAGCTTTAGAACTTTTGGGAATGCTCAAGCGCCCTCTCCGGAAACTGTCGATTCCAGTCTTGGATGTTTGAACACCAAATACGCTGGATGAGAGGCCCGCTGTGGTGCGAGGGGCAATTTTGTTGTGCTGGGACGGATCGTCCCAGCCACTGTGCCGCTGCGTGAACGCGTCGAAAAAAGATACCTCATCCCACTTGCCGGGCGGGCGGGGATGGTGTGTGCTCCGCGCGTGCTTGCTTACTATGTGAATAATTTGGACCCGATCGCGCTGCCGATCTACCGCGGGCTGGCGCTACGCTGGTATGGGCTGGCGTATTTGTTTGGCTTCATCGTGGGTTTCCTACTGCTGCGGCGTCTCGCGCGGCGCGGCATGTGGGTGCTCAAACCGGAGCAAACGGCGGATTTCATCGCGGCGTCGGCGATGTTCGGGGTATTTGCTGGCGGGCGACTGGGCTACATTCTTCTTTATCTCAATGGTGGATTTATCAACGGCGAATGGTTCACAAAATTGTTCGCTGGGCAGAGTCTAGCAGGACTCTCTGTTATCAACGGGGACTGGATCGCAAAACTCACGTCCGACCCGCTCGTCATTTTCCGCGTGTGGGAGGGTGGCATGGCCAGCCATGGCGGCATCCTCGGACTCGCGATTTTCACTTGGTTCTATGCGAAAAAACATAAGGTTTCCTGGGCTGGCCTCAGCGATGGACTGTGCGTGGTAGGCCCGCTCGGTTTGTTTTTCGGACGGATGGCCAATTTTATCAATGGCGAGCTTTACGGCCGGGTCACTTACGGCGTTGGATGGGCGGTGAAATTTCCTCTGAGCTTCCTCGATAACAATGCGCCGGAAGCCATGAGTTTCGATGCCGCTGCTGCTGCTGCCGCCCATGCCGAGCCGAGTCTTGCTCCACTCTATCAGGCGCTGATAACCGCGACCGACGATAACTATGCAGCGGCGAGATCTCGCATGTTTGAAGCGATGCTCGATGCGAACCGCCACTCGGGAAAAGTTACGCAAGCCATCGAGCCTTTCCTCCAGCCACGCCATCCTTCGCAGATATATGAAGGGCTGCTAGAAGGATTGCTGCTGTTCGCCATCCTGTGGGGAGTGCGGGTAAAATTCCCCAAAGCCCCGGCTGGCTTAATCACCGGGCTGTTCTTTGCGCTCTATGCGATTTTCCGCATCTGTGGCGAACAATTCCGCGAGCCAGACGCCGCAATGGTTGGTATTCTAACGAAAGGTCAGTTCTTCTCGTTCTTCATGTTCATCTTCGCCGCCGCGTTCTTCGGTCATGCGTGGCGGGAGTGGAAGAGGGGTAGGGGATAAAAGTTAGAAGTTATTAGTTAGAAGTTGAGAGTTGAGAGTTGAGAGTTGGGTTGTTAATGCAGAGGCTTGTTTAGGGCTATGCGATCTCAAGATCTTTGAACCTCTCAAGTGCGGCGTAGGCCATGCCGATGGCGGCTGCGGCGTCGCCGCCGATGGCCCACTCGAAGCGGGTGGTCACTTTGTTAGGGTCTAGCGGACTGTGGCAATACACCGGCCATGCGCGTTCGACGAAACCCGCTTGAATCCATGTCATGTAGAGATCGCGGAAGGAAGTTTCTGCTAGGCCACCGCCGATCACGACCAGTCCGGGATCGAAGGAGCGCACCATATCGGCGATGCAGTAGCCGAGGATGAAGCCTTGTTGTTTGAAAATTTGCACAGCCAGCGGGTCGCCCTTTTCCGCGAATTCCCGGAGCTTGAATGCCTTTTCCTCGGCCGGGATGTCGCCCTGATTCAGGGCGTGACTTGCCCATTCCGGTTTGGCCAGTTCTAGGCGCAGGCGGCGGCGCAAGGCGAGTATATGACGTCACTTGCCGCGTTTTGGCGAGCTTTCCATTTTCCTCTTTAGCATAATCCCTCGATTTCATGAGCACTCATGATCACGGCATCGGATTGGTGATTTCAACAGGCAGTCCCTGCTGTTTTAAAATTTCAATCGCAGCGAGCACGCCGCTTTCGATGGTGTGATGCGAGGTGTCGAGGACCACGGCTCCATCGGCGATTTTCAGTGGAGCGGTCGTGCGTTCGCTGTCGGCGGCATCGCGTTTTGAAACGGAATCGACTTCACCGACATGGGCACGGCGGGCGGCGCGGACTTGCTCGTCTGCGTCGATGTAGATTTTGAAGGGAGTGTCAGGAAACACCACCGAGCCGATGTCGCGGCCCTCCATGATGATGCTGGTGTGGTCGAGGTAATCACGCTGGAGATTGACGAGTCGGTTGCGGACTTCCGGGATGGCGGAAATCGCTGAGACGTTGGCGTTGATCGCCTCGCTGCGGAGGGCCTCGCCGGGGTCGATGCCGTCGATGGTGCAGGTGGAGGTCATGCCGATTTCCCCGCAATGAATGTGAATCCGATCGAGCATGGCGACGACTGCTTGCGTGTCTAACGGATTGATGTTTTCCTGAAGGGCTTTCCAGGTGACTGCGCGATACATGGCCCCGGAGTTGACCATGACCAGGCCGAGGCGTTTGGCGAGTTCGCGGGCGAGCGTGCTTTTTCCAGACGCGGCTGGACCGTCAATGGCGATGGCGAAGCGGGGACTGGATGGGTTTTCACTCACGCGATGGCGACGGTAGGCAGGGTGAAATCCGCAGGGCGCGAGCGGTGGTTGCGGATCGCGGTGAGGTGGTGGGCAAAACCGGGATACGAGGTGTTCACGCAGTCGGTGTTTTTGATAACAGTCTCGCCGTCTGCAAACAGGCCGGCAATGGCGAAGGCCATGGCGATGCGGTGGTCGCCAAAGCTGTCGATCTCCGCGCCATAGAGTGGCTTGCCACCTTCGATTTCCATGCCATCCTCAAATTCCATGACATCGGCGCCCATCGCGCGGAGGCCATCGACCACGGTGGAAATGCGGTCGGTTTCCTTGACGCGAAGTTCCTTGGCATTGCGAATGATGGTGCGGCCTTGGGCGAGGGCGGCGGCGATGGCGATGATGGGAATTTCATCGATCAAATTCGGGACTTCCTCGATGAGAATCGTGGTGCCTGTTAGGGTTGCGCCGTGGATCTCGATGTTGCCGATGGGCTCGCCCTCGGAGTTGTGGAGGATCTCGGTCATGTGGGCACCCATGCGGCTGAGAACCTTGAGAATCGCGGTGCGGGTGGGATTGAGGCCGACGTCTTTGATGAGCAGGCGCGAGCCGGGCAGGGCGGCGGCGGCGACGAGCCAAAAGGCGGCGCTGGAAATGTCGCCGGGGACAGTGAAGTCGCAGGACTCCGGCATTTGGTTACCGTAGATCGAGATTGCGTTGCCATCGCGGCGAGTGCTCACGCGGAAGGAGGCGAGCATTCTTTCCGTATGGTCGCGGGTTTCGGCGGGTTGGATGACGGTGGTTTTGCCTTTGGCGAATAGGCCAGCTAACAGAACAGCGCTTTTCACTTGGGCGCTGGCAACGGGCATGTTGTAGGTGATAGGCGTGAGAGTGGCAGCGTGGATGAAGAGGGGAGCACAGCCGGGTTTTTCGCCACGGGTTTCGATTTTGGCACCCATTTCGGCCAATGGCACCGTCACGCGGCCCATCGGTCGGGAAGATAGGGAGGCGTCGCCGAAGAGTTCGGAGGAAAATTCCTGACCCGCGAGCAGACCTGCGAGAAGCCGCATTCCGGTGCCGGCGTTGCCGCAGTCGATGGGCGCGGCGGGTGGGCTGAGTTTCATCGACTGCCCGTGGATGCGTAGGTTGATAGGGCCGTAGCCGGTGAGTTCGTCGATCACTTCATGGCGGGCACCGAGGGCCTGCATGGCATTGAGCGTGTTCACGCAGTCCTCGCTGGGCAAGAAATTGCGGATGGTGCAGATACCGTTAGAAAGCCCGCCGAGGATGGCGGCGCGGTGGGACATGCTTTTGTCGCCGGGAACGCTGAATTCCGCGTGGAGTTTTGAAATGGCTTTGACTCGAAATTCCGACATG
The DNA here is from genome assembly GCA_043758445.1 of Akkermansiaceae bacterium. GTDB lineage: Bacteria > Verrucomicrobiota > Verrucomicrobiia > Verrucomicrobiales > Akkermansiaceae > Luteolibacter. The sequence continues at coordinate 38,409 of JAYVNM010000202.1, forward strand.
AGAAGTGCTTAGAGGGATGGGTTCAAAGGATCGCGACGTTGTTTGGCGGTGGCCAGCCATTGTCTGGCTTGTTCTTGGTCGCCGTGCTCGAGGCTGGCAAGGATTTCGCGCAAATCGGCAATGGTTTCCTGCAGCGGACCAATCAGAGCGGCGCGATTTTCGGTGACGATTTCCGCCCACATGTCTGGATTGCCGGCGGCGACACGGGTGGTGTCGCGCAGGCCGCCACCACCGAAGCTGGCGAACGCTGGGTCGATGAGGCAAATGCGGGCAGCACTGGAAGCGATGAGGTGAGGCAAATGGCTGATTCGGGCAACCAGTTCGTCATGGCTGGAGGCGCTGAACCATGCGGTGCGGCAGCCGATAGATTGCCAGAAACGTTCGAGGGCGGCGGTTAGTCCGGGCGAGACATTTTCGTCGTTCGTGAGCAGGCAGGCGGCGTTTTGAAATAAATTGACCGCTGCGGCGGCCAGGCCAGTGCGCTCGGACCCGGCCATCGGATGGCTGCCGATGAAGTGGAGATCATGGCCCCGGATGATTTCGCGAAAGCTCTCGTGTGGCGCTCGTTTCACGCTGCCGACATCCGTGATGAGGCAACCGGCGGGCAGATCGTGAATTGCTTGGACCAGCAGCGCGGCCATGGAACCGACCGGTACGGCGAAGATCAACAGATCGGTGCCTGCGACGGCATCGCGCAGTTCGGTGGTGGCGCTGGTGATACCGAGCTCACGGGCGGCAGCGACGGTTTCCTCCTTGCGCGCCCAAAGCCTGACCCGTGGCGGGTTGTCCAAGGCGGCGATGGCGAGGGCCAGCGAGCCACCGAGCAAACCACCACCAAGGATGGTGATTGTAGGGAAATCCGTCTTCATCAAAAGCAAAAGACCGGTTCCAGTGTGCCGGACCCGGTCGGTTTTCCGTGGTTAGGTGATTACCGGGAGGAAATAGTTTCAAGGCACGCGGAAATAGCCTTTGCCGGCTCCGGTGTAGGTCGGGTCTTGGACCAAGGTGCCGCTGGGGATGTCCCGGACATCGACGACCTTGTTGTTGTAGGGGCTGAAAACGAAGCCATCTTTGCCGGGCACTTTATTCGCGCGGGCGTATTCGGTTTTCTTTTCATCGATCGGAGGTTTTGGTGGCGCGTCGTGGGTTTCCGGTCCCTCAGGCGGAGTGATTTTCACCTCATCCTTCTTCTTGGCCTCGTCCTTCGCCTTCATTGCGTCACGTTGCGCTTGCAGCTTTTGCTGCTCCGGGGTGGTGACGGTTTTCTGACCTGACGCGGTCGGCTTCGATTTCGGGTTTTCTTTGTAGGGATGACAGGCGGCGAACAGCACACAACCGAGGGCGGCGAATCCAGTGGTGAAATTGAATTTCATGATAGTGAGGGACTGCAAGTGTTTAGGGGCAGGCGACCATTCACCCAGCGTGACGGTGGCTCATGCAGAGTGTTGGTCTTCCGTGACGTTTCGTCAAGCAAGCTCATCACTCGGCTGTAGGATTTGTGTGGATTTCACTGTAGGGCAGGGATGATAATCCGGCCTGCCATGCCAGATGTCACGATCCACGCCCTCGGGGAAATTTTGGAAAACCTGAATCCGGTCCTCTATCGGGTGGCCCTACCGAACGGGAAGAAAATCCTCGCACACCTCTCCAAGCCGTTGACCGAGGCAAATGTCGTCTTTTCAATCGCGAGCCGCGTGGTGCTGGAACTCACGCCCTATGACTTCGACCAAGCCCGCATCCTTGGCGCGGAGGCGGAGTGAGTGTTCATTTGCCGATGCAGAAACTGCTAAAAATCACGCCGAGCAGGTCTTCGGTATCGACCCTTCCGGGAATTTCCCCGAGGGCGTCCAGAGCCTCCCGCAGATCGATCGCCGCAAGTTCCGGGTCAGCGGCCCGGTCGTTCAGCAATTCTAACGCGGCGAGCAGGCCAGCGCGCGCGAGTTGCAGGCTGGCTTGATGGCGGGCGTTGATGGCGATGGCGTGCTCGCCCCAGTCGGCCTCGTTGAAATGCAGCGAGTCGCGGATTGCATCCGAGAGCGTGTCAAAGCCCTGGCCGCTGTGGCAGGAGAGCCGCACCGCCGGGACCCCACGCCACGAGGGATGCTCGCCAAGGTCCGTTTTGTTCAGCAGGAGCAGGTGGCAGGCGGCGGTATTAGGAAATATTGCGGCGTCCGGACGCGGCTTGCTGGCATCGGCGATTTCTAGCAGCAGGTCGGCGGCTTCGATTTGCCTAACCGTGCGCTGGATGCCCTCCGCCTCGATCCGGTCGGTCGCTTCACGAACGCCCGCTGTATCCACCAGCCGTAACGGGATGCCTTGTAAATTGACCACCTCCTCGATGGTGTCGCGCGTGGTGCCGGCGAGATCGCTGACAATCGCGCGCTCAAAGCCTAACAGCCGGTTCAGCAGGCTGGATTTTCCGACGTTGGGTTCGCCGAAAATCACCGTCCTAACACCTTCGCGCAGCACCCGTCCCTGATCGGCCGTGGCGAGCAGCGACTCGACCGTGGCGAGCACTGTGGCCACCCGACCGCGTAGCAGGATTCCGGTTTGCGGGTCGATGTCTTCCTCCGGGAAATCAATCCACGCTTCGAGATGGGCCAGGGTTTCTAACAATTGATCGCGAGCTGCGGTGGTGCGCCGTCCGAGCGTGCCTTCGAGTTGGCTACGGGCGGCCCGCAATGATAGTCGGGTCTGGGCTGAGATCAGATCCATCACGCCCTCCGCTTGCGTGAGATCGAGTTTGCCATTCAGAAAGGCCCGCTGCGTGAACTCACCGGGCGCGGCGGCGGTCGCGCCGCACGCGAGGAAACGGCCTAACACCTCGCGCGTGACGAGGATGCCGCCATGGCCGGTGAACTCAACGCTATCTTCACCGGTAAAACTGCGCGGCCCGTGAAAAACCGTCAACAGCCCGTCATCAATGATCTGTCCGTTAGAATCCAAAACTCCGCAGTAGCGGGTGGTGCGTGGGAGCAGCGAAGAGGCCATGCCGCCAGTGGCGCGGTCGGCGATTTCCACCGCTTCCGGTCCGGAAATTCTCAGCAACGAGATGGCACCCATTCCCGGTGGGCTGGCGATGGCCGCGACCGTTGTGCGGTGCGGGTTGGGAAAAGTTGCGAGTCCGGCGGTCACTTCGTCGAGGCGGTGGCAGGGGTTTCCTGCCCGCCGAGTCCGAGGAATTCCCAGCAAACAAAGCGACTGATTTCCAAAGCTGGCGCGGTCGCTTCGCCAGACCATTTGAGTTCCACCGTAGCGGTGCGGGTGATCGGGTGGTTTTCCTTGGTGCCGCGCCAGTTGATGATGGAGAGGGCGCGACCGGTATCGGAGTCCACCTTGACATTGACCCGTGCGGTATCCTCGGTGTTTGCCGGATCTGCGACTCGGTAGGTGCGGGTGCCAGCGACGACTTGGCCCTTGGTGGGAACATCCTCGACGATGAAAACACGGAATACGCCCTTTTGGCCGACTTCGGGGAGTTCGACGAAATTTTGCAGCCTCCGATATTTGGTTTGGGCGAAGATTTCCCAATCGAGCTTGAGGCCTTCGCCAGTGCGTTTGAAGAAGGCGTGGACGCGCAGCGGCTCCATCGCGAAATTGCCGACTCGGGCCAACGTGCTGAGGAGGAGATCGGCTTCATCCACCCCGTATTGAACTTCTAGGCTCGCGAGCGGGCGGAAGAATTCCTTCATGTTGAACTGCGGCGGTTGGTCGTAAATCATCATGAACAGCCCGCGTTTGCGATCCTCTACGGACAATTCATAAATGGAAAACGCATCCGCCGGGGTGTCCGAATCCACAATGACGCCGCCGCCATAGAAGTCTTCAATTTTGGAAGCTAAAGCTTTGCCATTGAGGATATATGGGTTTTTTTCTTGGGTGCTGGTCGCCGCCAAATAGTCGTGGAGCAGTTTATAAGCATCCTTCTGCCAGCCAATACGAATGTAGTTCGCCTCGTTGGCTGTTGGATCGCCCGAGGTAGTTTTGACCGTCGGCGGTTCGATACGTTTGCCCAGTTCCAAGGAGGCGAAATAAACGCCGCCAAAGCCGAGCAAGCCGAGAACGAGCAGCACCAGCATCGCCGGGATCAGACCACTGCGCTCGGATTTGCCCGCATTGGAAACGGCTTGCGACGGTTTATTCCGTGGTTCGGCGGCTTGGCCTTTTGGCGGCGGCAAAACGATTTTCGGTTTCTCCTCTTGAAGCACGGGGACGGCAGCCGGAGCGCCGGTCGCCGGTCGTTCCTGTGGATGTGGCGGGGCAGAAATCTCTGCAGGTGGCGTGGGCAGTTGGAATGCGGCTGGTGGAACTGTAACAACCTCAAGGGCTGGCGAGGTGATAACGCCACCACAGTGCGGGCAGGGGCCGGTCGTGGGGGGCAGGTTCGCAGGGATTAGAATTTTCCCGTCGCAGTGTTTGCAGCGGAAATCTCTTTGGTTGGTTGGATTCACAAGCTCAGCCATGGTATTACCTCTTCCGAAGAGTTGAAGGTTAGGAAATCAAAACCGATCTGTCAAATGCTGGGCAGGAAACTTATGGCGACGTGCTGGCGGCGAGCACGGAGTCCAGCACTTCCAGACAACGATGGTTCTGCGCTGCGGTCCCGATGGAGATCCGCACCCAGTCGGGCAGCTTGTAGCTACTCATCGCACGGATGATCACGCCCTGTTTCAGCATGTCGCGGAAGACCCGATCACCCTCGCCGGTTCTGACCAGCAGGAAATTCGCGTGGCTCGGCACGTATTCTAAACCCCGTTCGGCAAAGGCGTTTTCGTAAAATGCCATGCCCGCCCGGTTCACCGCACGGGTCTTCGCGATGTGCGCGACATCGGCCATGGCGGCGAGTGCCCCGGCTTGGGCGATGGCGTTCACGTTGAATGGCTGACGGGCTTTTTGCAGGAGAGTCGCCACGTTTTTCGAGGCCAAGCCATAGCCCACCCGCAGGGCGGCGAGGCCGTGGATTTTGGAAAATGTCCGCAACACGCAGACGTTCCGGCCCTCACGGACATACTTGAGCGTGTCCGGCGGGGAGTCGGGAAATTCAAAATACGCCTCGTCGAAAACCACGATCACATGCTGCGGCACCATGGCCATGAAACGGTCGATCGCCGCCTGGCCGACCATCGTGCCGGTCGGGTTGTTAGGATTCGCGATGAAGACCAGCCGCGTGTTAGGAGTGATCGCGGCGGCCATGGCATCAAGGTCGTGGATGAAGCCGGGGTCCGGCACTTCCACATATTTCGCGCCGAACAGCGTGGCCATCAGTTTGTAAACCACGAAGGCGTGCTCTGCGGCGATGAGTTCCGCGTCCCGGTTCAGAAATGTATGGCATAACAGCTCGATGATTTCGTTAGATCCATTACCTAACACCACATTAGAAATTTCCATCCCGGACGAGTCCGCGATGGCCGAGCGCAGGCGGTAGCCGCCGCCATCGGGATAGATGTGGGAATCTTCGAGTGCCTCGCGCATGGCGGCCTTCGCCATGGGCGATGGCCCGAGCGGATTTTCATTCGACGCGACTTTGACGATCTGTGAGGGATCAAGCCCGAGTTCGCGGGCGGTTTCATCTATTGGCTTGCCGGGTTCGTAGGCGACGAGGTCGCAGATGAAGCTGTTAGCGTATTGGTCAATCGTCATGGGCTGGGATAGCGGTATAGAATAAATGCACGGGAGGATTTCAACTCAGCGGCTAGAATCTAGCAGGGTTTCGAAGCGACCGAGCGCTTCCTGATAGACGCCAGCTAGAGTGGGATCAGGCCGCAGGCTCGAACCGACCGAAGCCTTGCAGAAAATTTCCTGAAGCGCGGGAAGATCCTGGCCATCCGCCGCCGCGGCGACGAGGGCGGCACCCAGGGCGGCGGAGTTCGAGACGTCCAGACGCTCGACGGGGGCTTGGAAAACATCGGCGACGAGTTGGGCGATGCCGTCGTTTTTCGAGGCCCCGCCAGTCAAGCGGATGCGTTCGGTTTTTACCTCCATCCACTGTGAATGCAGGCGCATGTTGAGAAACTGGCCTTCCAGCAAGGCACGCACTTGCAGGGCGGGAGCGCTGCCGGATTCGAACGCGGGCGAGCCTGCCAAAATCGGTCCGGTGAAGTCATGGCGCGGGGTGATTTCCGGGCCAAAAAACGGCAGCATCAGATTTTTCCCCGCCACAGCCGAGGTGCTGGCGAGCGCATCCCGATCAAACGCGGACCAATCGAGGCCGAGTTGGTCGCGCAGCGCCTCACGGGCGAGCGAGCCGTTGCGGAAACAGATGAGCGACATGAACCCACCAGCTGGATTGCCGAAGACGTGGCCGAAGCCGTTCGGGTCGGTTTTCGGCCCCGGCATGGCGGCGAAATAGGTGTCGCTGGTGCCTAGGGAAATCACCACGTTGCCGGGCGCGGTCGCGCCCATGCCGACCAATGAGGCCGGGTTATCGCCGGTGAAGAGGGTGGTGCGGCAATTTTCCGAGAAGCCGAATTTTTCGATGAAATAGGGCGAAATATTCCCTTGGATCGTGGTTGCGGCGGCGGGCGGCAACAGCTTCGCCCCTAGATCCGGGGCTGTCGCGGCTAACAAATCCGTGTCCCAGCCGAGTTTAGATAGGCTGAGTAAATTCATCCCCGCGCCATCGCCAAAGTCGATGGCGACAGACTTCCCCGCGAGCACCGAGGCGATGAACGAACTCACTAGGTGTATGCGGGCGGTGCGCTGATAATCCCCCGGATGGGTCTTGAAAAAGTGCCGGATCTGTGGCCCGGAAAACCGCTCGATGGCGATGGATCCGCTGCGACTGCAAACTTCCGCCGAGCCGCCGAGGGCAGCGGTAATTTCCGCACACTCGATGGCTGTCGAGGTGTCCATCCAGATCGGCGAGGTCGCGCGGGTCAGCGCGGGGGCGAGCTGGGTGGCGAGATCGCTGGCGGCATCCAAGGAGGCGAGGTGCCGGTCGAACGTGGAGTCCAGATAGACCGAGCCATGCTGCTGGCCGGATCCGGAGATCATTTTGACCCGGGAAAGGTCCGTTTTAGCGCTTAGCCGCGTGAAAAGCAGGTCCAGCGCCTCCAGCCACATCCGGGGATCGGCGTGGACCTCGCCCGCCGCACCGCCAGGGATGAATCCGCTTGGTGCTTGAAAATGAGGCAGATCCGTGCCGAAATTTACCGAGAGTTGGCAGGTGATTTCACCCGCCTGCGGATCGATCAGCACAGCGGTGAGAGATTGGGTGGAAGAATCGATACCTAGGAACATGGGCTGAGTTTTTCTGGTAAAAATGGTTTTTCCAAGCAGGAAAGTTGTGGAACGAAAAAGGGCAGCCGCTCACGCGACCGCCCTTGGAGTTGATTCAAGTCAGATGACTTGGAGTTGGATTAGAAGCTGACGCTGAGCATCGAACCGGCAACGTATTCGTTTTCGGTGTCGGCCCATTGTCCGCCTTCGCTGCTTTCGCCCAACGCGATGGATACGGCAATAAAGGGAGAAATTTTAGCGTGTTCGGCAAAGCCCCAGTCGAGAGAAGCCTTGTTGGTAAAGGCGGTGAAATCACCACCCTCGCAAAGGTAACCCACGGTGGAACTCAGATTGAGCTTCAAGCAAGGGCTCAGATCGAAGCTACGCTTGAGCGCGAGCTCCGAGTAGCCTTCGTTCTTGGCACCCTGAACGCTCCCATAATAGGTGTAGGAAATCGCGGCAAAGCCGAAGTCGCGGGAAACCTGGAAGTAAACTTCCTGAGCATCCTGACCGAGTTGGCCGACGTTCCAGTAATAGATGTATCCCACGGCAGCGGTCATGAAACCGAAGTCGTAGCTTGCTTGGGAGTACAGATCGACTTCGTTGTCCACGTCGTTGGTTGTGCCAGCGGTGGCGTTAACGAAAGCGGCACCCCAGACACCAGCGCTGAGGTTGATGTTGTTCCACTTAGTGGCACCATCAACACCGACCTCAATGAGACCATCTCCGAGGTCAACGCCACGGAAGAGGTACTCGCTGGAGTAGCCGGTGTGGATTTCGTATTCGATTTCCGCCTTCGCGTTGCCAGCCACAAGGGCGGAGGCAGCGGCCAAGGCGCCAATTGTTTTGCAGTAGTTTTGCATCTTGTTATGTTGGTTTTCGGTTGCTGCTTGCGTCCTTGGCTGTCCAGATTTTCTCAACAGTCAGGAGCGAGTCGGATTTAGCATCCCGCGTGCCATTATGGTGCTGGAAACTTTCCGTTGGGCGAATAGTTCGCTTTTCCGAAGTAATTGTCCAGAATTATTTTGGCACGGATCAGCGTCCGCTTGCGAAGGGGATAATTGCGGGGTTTGGTGATGGCAAGCGAGAATCGAAAATTTCCGGCATTTTTTCATAAATTTGCTGATTTGGCGTTGGGATCGACGTCGGGCTGCATTTTGGCACAGCGTTTGCTGTTTACGCCGTTGTCCGCTTGAGGACTAGGAATCACTGAGCCATTGCAACCAGAAAATACCCGATTAACTCCGACCAATATGACAAATCGATATCTCCACAAAATCCAAAGCCTCCTGATCGCAGCGAGTGCGATCCTAGCGCTACCCATATCCACGTCCGCCTCGGCGCAAGATGCGGCAGCCCCACCGGCAGTTGCTGAGGCCGCCCCACCGGCAGTCGCTCCGGCCGCCACACCACCGGATGCGACGGTCGAACAACGGCTTGCCGACCTCGAAAGTTATTTCGGCAATGTCGGAGTGGGAGGGACACCGGAAGCGCCATGGACTTCCAAAATCAAGGAAGTGCCCGGCCCCGGCCATAACGGCTGGCTGATGACCTGTGCCGCACTCGTGCTTTTCATGACTCTGCCGGGCTTGGCCCTGTTCTACGGGGGTCTCGTCAGAAAGAAAAACGTTCTCAGCGTGCTGGCCCAATGCCTTGGCTGCGCGGGCATGGTGACCGTCATCTGGTGGGCCGTCGGCTACAGTTTGGTTTTCGGCAAGAGCTTCGGTTCCGCGTACTTAGGTGGGAGTGAATTCTTCTTCCTGAAGGGTGTCACGAGCGCACCGAATACGGACTACTGCTACTGGGTTTCCCAAAATGTGTTCTCCATGTATCAGTTGATGTTCGCAATCATCACCCCGGCCCTGATCGTTGGTGCCATCGCGGAGCGCATGAAATTCAGCGCGATCATGGCTTTCATCTTTATCTGGATGTTCGTGATCTACATTCCTATGGCCCACATGATCTGGGGCGTGACCGGTCTCATGAATGGTGTCTGGAACCCCGATGCAAAAATCGCCGCTATCGACTTTGCTGGCGGAACGGTCGTCCACATGACTTCCGGCTGGAGCGCCTTGGTGCTCTGCATCATCCTCGGCAAGCGCCTTGGTTTCGGTAAGGAAAAAATGTCCCCGCACAGCATGGTGCTCTGCATGGTCGGCACCGGAATGCTCTGGGTCGGCTGGTATGGCTTCAACGCCGGTTCAGCCCTCGCTGCGGACGGCGTATCCGCCAATGCCTTCATGACCACCACTCTTGCCGCCGCCACCGCCGGTTTCGTTTGGGCCATCATTGAAAAAGTTCTCAAGGGTCACGCCTCCATCCTCGGTATGTGCTCGGGGATCGTCGCCGGCCTCGTGGTGATCACTCCTGCTTGCGGCTTCGTAGATGCCACCGGTGCCATGGTCATCGGTGCCCTCGCCGCGATCGTTCCCTACATCTTCGTGATGTATGTAAAAGGCGCGATCGGCTATGATGATGCCCTCGATACCTTCGGCGTTCACGCCGTCGGCGGAACTTTAGGTGCGATTCTGACGGGTCTGCTAGCGACCGGCACGGTCAACGGTAATCTGCTTGCGGGTCCTGCCTTGAAGAACGGCTTGGCCAAGTTTATCACTGATGGTGGCTTGGTCGGCCAACAGTTGGTCGCTGTCGGCATCACCTTGGCGATCTCGGTGATCGGCACCGTCGTCATTGCCATGGTGATCAAGGTGGTGATCGGCCTGCGCCCATCGCCTGAAGCTGAGACCGCTGGTCTGGACATCACCGACCACGGTGAAGAAGGTTACGACTTCTGAGATTTTCGGAATTGAAAATCACTTTGCGGGCGGTTCGGCAACGGACCGCCCGTTTTCGTTTGCAGCTCGACCCCAAGCAGGTTCCTCTATCCGCGTGAAGCGTCCGAATTTACGATACCTACTGGTGGCATGTCTGCTGGCCTCAGCCGCCTTCGCCGCGTGGAGTTGGTGCCGTCCCTACGCGCGGCATCCGGATGCTAGCGCACGCTGTACCATTCTGGAAACTTTGGTGACTCGGGATCAGGCGTTTTTCTGGGTAGAAGTGCATTTGAAAGTCAGTCCGGGCATGACCCATGATTTGCAAAAACCGGCGCACCTTGAGTTAGCTAACAGCAAACAACTCGAATCTGCGGATACCACCTTGGCCAGCAAGGAAGGACGGAATCCCGATGAAATCTGGCTGAAGTTCTGGTTGGAAAAAGATGATCTAGCAGGACCTCTCGTCCTTCAGCTCAATGATGGTAAACTCAGCGTGAAGGCGACCGATGGTATTCCCGACCTTGAAAACGCGCGCAATCGGAATTTCACCTCCAACCATTGGTGACCCATGGCCTGGCTTCTCATCGATAACTCTAACACGCGCACGAAGTTCGCCCTCGGCGCTGCCGATCACCTGCTCCCTTGGCGAGGCGTCATCGCCACGCCTGAGATCTCACCCGACTCACTCGCCCGCCTGTTAGCGGAGCAGGACTTCACGGCGGTGATGATTTGCTCGGTCGTGCCGCTGATGGCGGATGTGTTGAAAAACTATTTCGCGGGAAATTACCCGGTCCATTTTCTCGACAGCACGAGTCCGCTCGGCATGGGGATCGACTACCCACAACCGGCGCAGATCGGCGCGGATCGTCTCGCGAATGCCGCCGGGGTGCTCACGCGCCATGGCGTGCCAGCCATCATTATCGACTTCGGCACCGCGGTGACCTTCGATGTGATTTCCGCAGAACCGGCCTATTGTGGCGGGGTGATCGCGCCCGGCCTTGGCGCAATGTCAGATTACCTGACCCGGAAAACTGCCTTGCTCCCTGAGATCGAGTTGGTCGAACCTGCCTCCGTGATCGGTAAATCCACCATCCACGCGATGCAGGCGGGAGCGTTTTTTGGCTATCGTGGACTGGTTCGGGAAATTCTATCGGGGATTTGTCGGGAACTCCCCGGCACCGCGAAAATCGTGGCCACTGGCGGCGATGCCGCATTGATCGCTCGGGGGCTTCCGGAAATCGCAACCGTGGACCCAGACATCACCCTCGACGGCCTCAGGCAGGTGGCGACCCGGGTATTTTTGTAACGCGATTTTTTGGAAAAAACGTGCCATCTCCAGATGGATTGATAGGTTTTCTGGCGGCATGAGCGAACACCCATTGAGCATCGGCATCGACTTTGGCGGCACCTCCGTGAAAATCGCCGTGGTAGAGCAAAGCCAAATCATCGACCTAGCACCTCCTATCGCGACCCAAGATTTCCCCGGCCCTGATGAGCTGATAGCGGTGATGGTCCGCACCGTGGTGGATCTGCGCCAGAGACATCCGGGCGTCGGAGCGGTCGGGGTGGGTATGCCTGGATTTGTCAACTTCAAGGAGGGCTTGGTTTACAACCTGACGAATGTTAGAGGCTGGGACTTGGTTCCGCTCAAACAGATTCTCAGCGACAAAATCGGCCTCCCGGTGATGGTCGATAACGACGCAAAGTGCATGGCTCTGGCGGAGTGGAAACACGGCGCGGGACGTGGCTTCGAGCATGTCATCTTCATGGCATTGGGCACGGGCGTCGGTGGTGCCATCATCGCCAATGGCCAGATGGTCCGCGGCGCCTGCTATGGTGCTGGGGAAATTGGCCAAACCTCCATCGACTGGCAGGGCATCCCTGGTCACTATGGCAATCTCGGCGCACTTGAAGACTACGTCGGCAACCGAGAAATCACCGCGAAGGCGCGAGAGGCATACAAGACGGCCGGCATTCAGAAGCGAGAAGATGATTGCAGTCCTGCCGCCCTTGCCACTGCCGCTGAAATGGGCGATCTGGTCGCGCTGGCGCAGTGGGACCATGCGGCACGGCTCTTAGCCACCGCGGCTATGAATTGCTGCTGGCTGCTCAATCCCGAGGCGATCATCATCGGTGGCGGCGTCGCGCGTGCGGGCGAGGTCCTTTTTACCCCTTTCAAGAAGCATCTTTTCGCCCAGCTTTCCGGCCCATTCAAAGACCACTTGCAAGTGAAGGCTGCGGCATTCGGTCACGAAGCCGGAATCATCGGTGCCGCCGCGCTTTCCCTCGAAGCGATCTGAAATATTCCTTGTGAATCAAACGATGAGGAAAGGCGGGCGTCATTCATCTGCAGACGGAGCGCGGGGATGGTGACAACCGGAAAGAAATGTCGAAATTTCAACCGGGCCACACTTAAAGTCATAATTCACCGCTTCGAATTTCGCAACTCTTTGAGAATCAAAGAAGTGGAGCGTAGCGGATTCGAACCGCTGACCCCTTGCATGCCATGCAAGTGCTCTACCAACTGAGCTAACGCCCCTTTCGGGTGGGCGGAGGTTTATCGGTGGGATTCCTCGGGCGCAAGACGATTTTCAGAGCATTTCAGAAAATTATGGCGGGACGATCAGCGTTTGCGGCGGATGATGACGAGCACGCCGAAGATGGCGAGCAAGGAGGATGATGGCTCCGGCACGGTCACGGTGTTGTTGATGGAGCTTCCGAGCGCCATCGGGCTGGTGGTGAAGCGGCCGATCAGATCGGCACGGCCCTGCATGCCCTCAATGACCTTGAATTGATCGAGCGTGGAGAGCGTGCCATCCAAGGTGTTCTGGTCCACTTTGAAGCTGAGTTCGAGGTAGTATTGTTTGCCGGTGGCATCCTTGAAGTTGATCATGGAGCCATGATTGGTGAGGGATACGATGTCGGCACTGGCAATTGGATCGTTGGAATTGAGGGAATTAATGAGTTTGCTAGTGAACGTGGTATTCATGGCGGAGAGGCCGGATGGATTTGTGAAATTGAGATTTAGACCGATATCGACCGCCGAAGCTCCGGAGTTGGTAAGGATTGTACCATTGCGGTAGTAGAGGGTTCCGAGGTTGAAGAACTGGTCCGGAGCAACGTTGGTAATGGCAACTGGCTGGAACCACAGAGCGCTGGTGTGTGGATAGGCGCTGGACGAGGACGGGGTGCCCCATTGAAATGCGGCAGAACCGGTGGGACCATTCGGGTTGAGCGACGGCGGGGCGTCCTTCAGATCCATACCGGCGGCGTAACCGTCAGTTAGATTATTGTCCGCGATGAGGATGCTGCTACTGCTTTCTTTAACGCCGTTCGCAAATGAGCCAGCGCTGGTGACGCTGAGCGAGCCGGGCAGAATTTGGGCCTCAGATTTAATCACAATGATCGCAAGGATGAGTCCAATGATCGAAAGGTAGGCAAACGGGATTTTCATAAGCTGGGGGAAGAATCGGGGGGAGTTGGGGGCGAGAATCGGGGGGAGTTGGGGGCGAGAATCGGGGGGAGCCAGTGATTGGGGTGATCCGCTGACGAGAGAGATCATGTCACAAAATCGGCCATCCGGAATCACGTGATCGCGTAAGATCAGGAGATCCTTATAATTTGCCCTCCGTTCGAGGTGATAAGGGCTTGGCGAGGGGCCGCGCATGGATGGGGTCAAGTGGATGGGGTCAGAGTAATCCATTTAACGTGCCCATCACAAAGGGACATGACGTTAGTCGTCTTCTTGCATTACGCCCCACCCGTCGAGATAACCATCCACAGACGCCACACGCGATGACTAAATGCCTGTCCCACGGTCATCCCACGGTCATCGTCACAGGGAGGCATTCCGTAGTTAATCGTTCGTGACAAAATGGGTTTGATCGAATAATTTTCGCAATGGCTTCGTTTACTTTTCCCCCCAGGCGTGGAACACGTCCCAGTCTCGGCTTTTTTAAGATGACTCCGTCAAAGCTCGGCTCTCCCCGGTTTTATTTCATCCTTTCCATCGTCTGGATGACATGGGGCTTCACTTGCCACGCCCAGAATGAAGAGACGCCTCCCCCCGGCCCGGTAAAAACCGCGTCTTCCTCCGCCGCAGCCAACCGTTACTTGATCACCCAAGCCGAGCGGGACAGGGAGATCATCGAACGTTGCACAGGCGATCCAGAATGGCTGGCTAAGACAGGCAACATCTGGAAATACTGGGTTGCGCAATGGTATTTCAAGGCAGGCAGAGTGGAGGAAGGGCTGAAGATCGTGCGAAAGGGCGCAGACGGAATCCAAGACCCGCCCAAACCGCCCCGCAAGGTCTACCACAAAGGGTTCTTTCCGATGTGGGGCTTGCTCGACTGCTTCCTGCAATTCCAGGACCTGATGGACCCGGAAACGAAGGCCGTCATCAAAAAAGTTTACACCGAGAACGACGGCGTGCCGCTCTACAAGGGGAGCACCAGCAACCTTTCCATGCTCGCGTCCACCCACTTGCACCTGGTCGCCAAAACCTGGGGCCTGGAAAGCCTGAGCCCTTACGTGCAAAAGGACGTCAATCCCAAAGATCCGGACCGGACAAAATTCTTGACCGAACGCATCTTGCACATCGCCCGCTACGGTTCGGGAGAGTTCGGCTCCCGGCCCTATTCCGCCTACAATCTGCTGCCGCTGCTCACCCTGGCAAAATACGCCAGCCCCGAACTGCGCCAGAAGGCTCTGCTGGCCTATGAGATCAGCCTCGCCCACTCCGCGCCGACATGGCTGCGCGGACACTGGGCAGTGGCCTCGGGCCGCAGTTATCCGGAACCGTTCGGCCAGCACCCGGCCACCAATATCGGCCACCTCTGGTATTATTTCGGAGGCTTGCCGCCCACGGTCAATCTCAACTCCTCCATCGTGGCCATGACAGCCGATTACCGTCCCCCTCAGATGATTGTCAACGCCGCCGTTGACCGCTCTAAACCGTATGTGGTCCGCAGCCGTTTCGACGGTGCCACTCGTTTCCAAACCACCTTCATGAACAGGCGGTATGCCCTGTTTAGCAACACCGAGAATGGGCGGCACAACATCTTTGGCCAGTGCTACCCCTACGGCGTGATGTGGGATGAACCGGACCCGGCAAAGGGAAGTTTCCTCTGGGTCACAGTCCCCTCCAACGACGGCATCCCACTGACAGATCATGCGCACGGCGTGGAGGATCACTACATCCAGTATCTGCAGCACGAAGGCACCCTGCTCATGGTCGTGGATGGACTGGACCAGGAGCGCAGGGCCCACAAGGGCTGCTGGCATCCCTACGTCCTCTGCCATATCCCGGCCGGTTACAAGGCGTTGATCGATGAATCCCAGACGCAGGGAAGAATTTTCTTCCATTACAACAACGTGATGATTGCCATCAACTCCACCGGGAAATTTGAGTGGAACCCAAAGCCGGGCACCGCTTCCGATCCCAGATCGCCCGACTCGGAATTTCACATCAGGGGGATCAACCTAGCCATAGGCCTCGAGACGGCCCTCCCCGAAGATTACCCAGGAGCGACGGCCGGAGCCCAACTGAAGGCGTTCCACGACGACGTAGCGGCAAAATCCAAGGTGAAATGCGTCGCCGAACCCGGGAGCCCGGCCGTCGCATTCTACACAGACCGCAACGGCTCAAACCTCGAGCGGCCATACACCGGCATGGGAATCAACACCTCCAAAATCAACGGCAAACCGCTCGACTTCGATCACTGGCCGCTGATCGACAGCCCGTGGGTACACCAGAATTGGGAAGGTGATACCCTCACCGTCACCGACGGGAAAACTGTACGAAATTACGATCTGAAGAATTGGAAAATTACTGAAACCGGGAAATAATTCTCATCACTGTCGTCCCACTGTCTCATGTTATTTGGAGGGATAGCAACACAGCGTCGGGATTTGTGGATTTGGAGCGAGGGAGCACCGCATTGGGGAGCGCAAGCACCCTCGCTTGCAATTTCTGGCACCCTCGCCAGAAATGGGCTGGCGCGGGGATGGAGGCGGGTTTTTTAGGGCAATATGACCGATGCTGAATTGCGATACCCATGTAAATTAGTCCTTACGCCGGACCAGCGGCGCGGCGATGCCGGCCAACACCAGTAGGGCACCGAAAACGCAGACGATCGCCGCGCCGGAGGGCAGGTCCTGGTAGAAAGAAACCATCAACCCGGTGACGCCGCCGACCAGCGAGAAGGCCAGGCCCACCGCCAGACGAGCGCCAAAGCGTTTGGCTAACAGGATACCGCAGACGGCGGGGACGATCAGATAGGTGAACACCAAAAGCACGCCCACGATCTGGACGAAGCTGGTCACGACGAGACCGAAGGTGGCGTAAAAAAGGAAGTCCCACAACTTCACACTCATGCTGGAGGCCGCAGCCTCAGCCGGGGAAAACGACAGTTTCATGAACTTCTCGCGGGCGAGCCAGTGGAAGACTCCGACGCCAACAAACAGCGCGAGCGTCCGCAAGATTTCCTCCCGGGTCACCAGCAGGATGTTTCCCACGAGCATGTTTTTGATCTGCTCATCACCCTCTGCCGAGTAGCTCAGCAAGATCACCGACGCGGCGGCGGCCACGACATAGGCGATGCCGATGATCGCCTCCTGCGGGACCTCGCCCGTGCGTTTTCCGGTGGAGGCAAATAGCGCTGCGGCCAGAAGCGTGAAGCCCAGCGAGATCCAGAACGTCGCCTGACCGGAAGGGTCGAGGTGCTTCATCACCGCGAAGCAAACCCCGAGCGAGGCCATTTGCGCCATGGCGATGTCGATGAAAATGATCCCACGCCGGACGACATGCAGACCCAGATAGACGAGCAGCCCCGGCAACAACACACAGGCCATCACCGGCCACATCATGATTTCCCACATAAAGTTAGTTTTTGAGGGCTGCGGAAATGCGGGCGACAAGGACGTCGATCATCTGCTCATACGTCGCGGTGTTAGGCAGGGCCTCGGGGTACTGCGCGAGATCGACGACTTTTGCACCGGTGGAGGAAGCGACTTTTTCCGCGATCTTGCGGTTGTGATAGGGTTCCACGAAGATGCCCTTGATTTTGTTAGCCCGGATCTGCCCGATGACTTCCGCCAGGTGCGCAGGCGATGGCGGGACGCCGGGCTTCGGCTCTAGGAAAACATTGATATCGAAGCCGAAGCGGTGCCCCAGATAGAGCCAGTCGTCATGATAGGCTGCGAGGTGCTGGCCACGGAAGGGCAGCAGGGCCGCGCCCCATTGTTGGAGTTTCGCATCGATGGTGGCTTCGAATTTCTTGTCATTCGCCTGATAGGTCGCCGCGTTGGCGGCGTCCAGGGTGGAGAACGTGCGGGCAATGTGCGCGGCCACGGCCTTGGCGATGATTGGATCGACCATGAAATGCGGGTTGCCCGAGGCATGCACGTCGCCATTGGCACGGCTGAGATTGGTCGGCACGTCGAGCAGGCGAATCCCCTCGGACGCAAGCACGCGGCCAGGCGCACCGGTTTCAATCTTCGGGTTGCGCGCGGTCTGGAGCAGCGGTGGGAGCCAGCCGGCTTCCAGCTCGGCCCCGCCTTCGATGAGAACGTCCGCAGTGCGGAGTTTCACAATGAAGCTTGGCCGGGCATCCACAAAGTGCGGGTCCTCGGTGGGCTTGGCCATGGCGGTGACGTCTGCCAGATCCCCGGCGATTTCCCGGGCGATGGCGGCATAATCAGGCAGCGTCGTGATGACATTGAGCTTGGCATGTGCGGTGCCTATCAGGGCGGCAAAGCTGGAGAACAGAATGGTAATGGAATGTTTCATGAGGTTGGTAGCTGGGTGATGGAGATTAGAATTTATGGGCACCATGGGCACCCAGGCTGATTTCATACATCAGAAAAAGTGAGTCCTCGCCGCGCTCTGGCAGGAAGCCGTTGGCCTTGAGGAAATCATGGTTGTATTGCAGGCGGAGTTTCGAGAACTCGGAGGGATACCAAGTGAGGTCGGACGAGATCCGATACCGGGTTTGGCGAAGTGGGTCATCGGTGATAGATGAATCGTCTATGTTCATATAGTCGCCGCGAAGTCCTGCGGCCCAGCCTTTGTGGAAGCCCCAGACGACCTGCGAGTAAGCGCCCCAGTCATTGAAAGTTTCCGCAGCGGGAAAGGCATCGGCCTCGCCGCGGCCAGCTTCGTAGCGGCGGAACATCACCTCGCTCTGCCATTTCACGAAGGGCCAGCCACCTTCCGCGTTCGAGGGCTTCCATTTATAAAACAGATCCGCGCCGTAGATTTGGGTCCGGGCGTTTTCGCCGGTGTCGTTAGGGCCAAACGCCGCAGATAGTCCGGTGAGGATCGTCTGCGTGGACGTTAGATCAAACGAAGCTTCCAGCCGCGGCGTGAAGACCAGATCCGAGAGGCCGTCGGTCTGGCGGTCGATGGTCGGCCTGCCGAAAAAGGTGCCGTCCTCGCCGGTGTTCCGGAATGAGTAGCCGGTGCTTCCCTGGCCATTTTGGACCGCCAGCAGCGCCTGCGCGTAAAACGGCGTCGGCATGACCCACGCGATCTGACCGCCGACCCCGCGCAACCCATCAGGTCCTAACATCATGCCCTGGACGAGCGGTGCATCGATGAAATCCCAAGTGTGCGGATGTGTTGGATTGATGCGCCCGAAGGGCGTGAAAAACTGCCCCCCCTTTGCTTGGAGCCCAAATGGCAGCGAGGTGGTTTGACCAAATGCCTCCTCCACTTCGACCGAGCTTCCGTTCCCGTTATCGAGCTTGAAGACGATGTTAGCAAATCCCTCAAAATACGGATCCACCGCGCCATCGAGGGCGAGCTCGACGTTTCGCGCGTTGAATCCGTTCTGGTGAGGATCGTGATCACCGACTTCCAGCGACCCCAAATCATTCGCCGTGGAAGCGGCACCCACGAAGATGGAATCGAAGGAAATGTTGAGGTAGCTGCCCTTTGGTGCGCCCCCACCACCGCCGATCAGGCCGGGCGAGGGGATGAGTCCCGGCGATGGTCCGCCAGACCCCGAGTCCGCCACCACGGATGAATCGGTGGTGGGAAACAGATTTCCACTAGGCACGGGCAGCGTGTTAGGCATGGGCTCACCGGGCGGAATTGGTACGAGCGTTGCATCGCTGGTGGGAAATGCTGCGGGCGTTTCGGCCGCCGCCGGGCCGGGCAGCGGCGGCACGACCGCGGCGCCCGGTTTCAGTGAATCGATCACCGCCTGCTGATCGGCGATTTGTTTTTTCAGGCCATCCAACTCGGTTTGGTGGCGGGATTCGATGTCTTGGATGCTTTTTTGCATCGCAAGAAGTTGCTGTTGGATCGCCTCATTGGTGGCGGGTTCTGCGGCTTGAAGCCGGCTGGATACGAGAATGCTAGTGATAAATAGGGATACGGATTTGCGGAAAAACATAAGTTTGCATGATCAAAAATTGAGAAAGCTCACCTGGCGTGGCCAAGTGGTTTGCGCGCGGCGACAAAACACTGTCGCTGCGGCTCAGTTCACTGCGATTAGGCAAACTCAGGCGGCCCATGCACCAGCAGGCTGCCGCACAGGTGAACTGCCAGCGACTGGCGGGACTCTGCGGCAAAGACGATCTCGCCAACGGGTAATGGCAGGCATTCTGGAGTGACCACCGGGACAACAATGGGGTGGTCAATTGATCCCGCCTGAAAATCGGACGCGAGACAGTGATGTTGCGACTCCTCCGACCCGTTATGAAAATACTCATGCAACTCGGGCGATGACGCCATCAAAGTCAGCATCAGGACTTGGGCAATCGCCAGCCAGACGAGGGGCGCGATAAAACGCATCCCTTTAATCTGACAGGCCCGCAAAAACATCGACATGCAATATCGCTTGGGTTCTTGCATGACAAATCTAATTAGAAGGCAAGCATTGGGGAGCGCAAGCGCCCTCGCTTGCAATTTCCGGTGCCCTCGCCGGAAATGGGCTGGCGCGGGGATGGAGGCGGGTTTTTTGAGGAAGCAGGGTCGGTGCTGATTCCGGACCGTCCTCGGCGAGGGGACCGAGGACCACACGCGAGGACCACACGCGAGGGCGCGTGTGGTCCTCTCCTTATTTTTTGCCCTTCTTCGGCTTGGCCACCAGCGGGGCGGCGAGTTGTTCGTAGAGGGCGAAGAGGTATTCCACGCGCTGGCGGTCCGTGAGAAACGGCTCCTTCCGGTAGCAACGGTCCACCGCGCGGTCCAGCAGTTCATGGGCCTTGGCCAGCTTGGGCGGCATCGAAATGGGATCGTATAGGTCCGCCAAGGTGCTGCCGGGAAATTGCTCCCGCGCCGCCAACACCGCCTGCGCCGCCTCTTCCACTTTCCCCCGCTGCGCTTCCGTCGCGGCTTCCGGCCAAGGGTAGTTGTTATAGACGAGCTTCACAGAGTATTGGAATCGCAATTCCAAACGGCCGGTAACCAGTCTCATACATGCCATGTGCATCTGGGAGGTCAGGACACCAAAGTGATAAATGGTCGCGTTTGGAAGCAATCGGATCTTATTGCTGCAAATGCCTTCGCTAGGCGACATAAATCCAATTGGAATGTAGCGCCGTCGCTCAGAACTAACTTCTGGAATTACCAAAAAATCACATTTTGGCATATTCTCGACGTGGAACCGAGTTGGGGTAGCAGCCAACTTTTGTGTCGGCTTACTCTTGCTGTCCAGTCGTAACTACTCAGGTCCATAGGAGGTCAAGCATTACGGATTTCTTGATTTTCTTTGGAATCCTGAGCTATTTCCAAGCCGTGAGCGACCCTCGACCCACTCGGGAACAACTCATCGCGCTGGCCAAGCGCGATCCAGAAGCCATCGCGGATTTGGT
>JAYVNM010000203.1:0-26039 GCA_043758445.1 Akkermansiaceae bacterium
AGCACCGAAACCAATCTACTACGTCGCCTGCGCGACAAACGCGAAGAAGTGTTCCGCTTCCTCGAAGACCTGCAAGTGCCCTTTGACAACAACCAAGCCGAGCGGGATTTGAGGATGGTCAAAGTCCAACAGAAAGTATCCGGCTGTTGCCGCAGCCAAGCAGGTGCGGAACGATTCTGCACCATCAGCAGCTACATCTCCACAATCCGCAAGCGCGGCCTCAACCTCATGGCCGCCATCAAAGCCGCCTTCACCGGAGATCCTCTGGCGTGCAGTGCTGAATAGTTACAGAATTTCATTGATGAAAATTTGAATTGCCAAGTGCCTCCCGCTGCGGCAATCTCCGGCCATTGGAACGACGGAGCGGTGTTTCGCGTCGAATTTCCGAAACACCTCTTGGGTTGACGCCCACCTGCCCTGCCGGGCCTTGAATGCTTGTTCCAAGCGCATCGAGTCGGCAACCACGCAGGATCGTTGCCCTCCGAGTTCCTGCCGCTGAGGTTGGCGAGTGACCCGACTCACCCGCCGCATCCTTCACCCACCCTAACCCCTCATTTATATTCCCCATGGCCGGTCACAACAAGTGGTCCAAGGTCAAACACATCAAAGCCAGAGTCGATGCCATCAAGGGCCGGGTCTTCAGCAAGTGCGCGCATGAAATCGCACTCGCCGCCCGCGCCGGTGGCGGCGATCCGGCTGGCAATGCCCGTCTCCGCACCTCCATCGACAATGCCAAGGCCGTCTCCATGCCCAAGGACAACATCGACCGCGCCGTCAAAAAAGGCACCGGGGAACTCGGCGGCGAAATGATCCAAGAAATCTCCTACGAAGGCTACGGCCCTGCCGGCATCGCCTTCATCATCGAAATGGCCACTGACAATCTCAACCGCGTCGCCGCCGATATCCGCCTGATTTTCGCGAAAAACGGCGGCAGCGTCGCCACTCCCGGCAGCGTTTCCTATCAATTCGACCGCAAGGGGGAAATCCGCATCCGCGCCACTGACATACCCGAGGATAAAATCATGGACGCCGCCATCGAGGCCGGGGCGGACGATGTGCTCAGCGATGCCGACGAGCACCTGATCCTCACCGCTGCCAACGAACTCGGCACCGTCGCGAATCTGTTACGCGGCGCGGGACTGAACCTGATTTCCGAAAAACTCGTCTCCATTTCCCAAAGCCCGGCTATCGTAAGCGATCCCGCCATCGCCCGCCAGATCCTCAAGCTGCATGACCTGCTCGATGACTACCCAGACACCTTGAACGTCTTCACCAATTTCGAAGTGGCCGATGAAATTCTCGACCAACTCGTCTCCTAATTTACCACGCCCCACGCCGCCAATTTTTACCCGATCCCGGATGAGCAACAACAACCACGAGGACACCCTCCCGCAAACTCCGACGAGCCCCGCCGGTAACAAACCACCCGCCCGCAAGCGCGCGGCAAAAAAAATCGCCGAACCCGCCACCGAGCCTGTTGCGAAAAAAACCGCAGCCAAGAAAGCCACCACCAAGAAAGCTGCCGTACGGAAAACAGCGGCCAAAAAAACTGCGGCAAAAGCCGTCGTGGCCGAGAGTCCGCCGCCACCCGTCACCCCCCCCCCACCACCTCCGGCAGAAGCCCCACGCCGCATCGGCAGAGTCCCCGGCGGTGGTCCCATCGCCACCCGCGAACCGGCGGAAACCCGCGTCCCGGAGGTGATTCCGTCCATTCCCTATCCCCAGCCCGCCCCGCCGCCGCAGTTCGCGAGCCCAGCCCCGGAGCAGGCGCGGCGCGACCACCCGCAACAGGTTGCGCAACCCCGGCATTTCCAACAACCCGACGGCCACCCGCAACGCAACGACGCCGGCCAGCAATCCGAGAGCCGCAGCAAAAAACGCCGGGAAAAACGCAAGCGTAAGAAAAACGACCGTCAGCCCCAACAACCCGGACGCGGACCCAATCCCAACCAGAACCCCATTCACGCGAACCGCCACCGCCCCGAGGGCCATGGCTACGACCCCGACGACCGCCGCCACGTCCAACTCAGCGGCCCGATGATCGAGGCCGACGGGATGCTCGAACTCGCGCCGAAAGGCTTCGGTTTCCTGCGGGTCCAAAAAAAGAATTTCGAGCAAGCTCGAGACGACGTGTTTGTCACGCCCGAGATCATTCGCAAATTCAACCTGCGCCTCGGCCAGTGGATTCACGGACTCTATCAAGAGAGCCAACGCGGCCCGCAGCTCGTGGAAATCACGAGGATCAACGATATGACGCCCGAGGAGGCTGCTAAGCTCCCCCATTTCGACGAACTCAAGGCGATCAACCCCACCCGCCGCATCAGTTTCGAGACCACCCCTGACCGCTACACCACCCGCGTCCTCGACATCATGGCCCCCGTCGGGCGGGGCCAGCGCGGACTCATCGTCTCCCCTCCTCGCTCGGGAAAAACCACACTACTACTCCACATGGCGGAGGCAATCCGCGAGAAATACGACGAAGCGATCCACCTCATGGTCGTGCTCGTCGATGAGCGCCCAGAAGAGGTCACCGAGTTCCGCCGCGCCCTGCCCGGTGCGGAGATTTATGCCAGTTCCAATGACGAGCAGGCCCGCAACCACACCCGCATCGCCGAGCTCGCCATTGAGCGCGCCAAGCGGTTGGTAGAAGCCGGGAAAGATGTTTTCCTCATCATGGATTCCATCACCCGCCTCGCCCGCGCCTACAATGGCAACATGAACAATCGTGGCCGTGGCACCGCATCCGGCGGCCTCACCATCGGCGCGCTCGAAGTCCCACGCAGGCTGTTCGCTGCTGCTAGAAACACCCGTGGCGGTGGTTCTCTAACGATCATGGCCACTGCCTTGATCCAGACCAACTCCCGCGCCGACGAGGCGATTTACATGGAGTTCAAAGGCACCGGTAATATGGAACTCGTCCTCGACCGCAAGATCGCGGAAAACTACATCTATCCGGCAGTGGATATTTTTAAATCTGGCACCCGCCGCGAGGAGCTGCTGTTAGCCGATCACATGCTCCACAAGATCCACCTCATCCGCCGCGGCCTCTCCGGCCATCGCCCGGCGGAAGCGATGGAACGCTTGTTGTTCTTCCAAAAAAAGTTCCCTAACAACCCTCAGATGCTGCTGGAGATTAAAGGGTAGTTTTTCAAGCGATACTCCTGACCCATTTATAGTGTTAATAATGAGCGGCGGCCCCAAAGAGAGCTCACACGTTAAAAGTCTCGATGGCATTCGTGGCATCGCCGTGCTGCTCGTCATCATGATCCATTCTCACCTTTGCTCGTTCGGTTGGGTTGGGGTGCAGATGTTCTTCGTCCTATCGGGATTTTTGATTACGCGAATCCTTGTCTCTGAATCCGCCTCCGGTGGGGATTTGAAATCCTATCTTCTCCGGTTCTATTGGCGACGCGGACTTCGCATCTGGCCAGTCTATTTCGGCTTCCTCGCACTGTGCGCCATTGCTTACCTGCTAGTTGGGATTCCAGAGACGATGCCAACCGCTTGGGCTTGGCTTACCACATTCTCTTACAACTTGGTACGCTTTCGCCCCGATTTCAAGGATTCGGACTATTTCGGACATTTCTGGACACTGTGCATCGAAGAACAATTCTATCTGGTCTGGCCGTTTGTAGTTTTCTTCCTATCGCGTATCTGGCTGCAACGAATTGTTGTTCTGCTGGTGTTGGTTGGTCCGGTGTTGCGCCTATTTACCGGCTATTGGCTTGGAATGCATTTGGAAACTGCCGCGCAAATTGCCAAAGGGGTAAATAACTTGCCCACTTCGCACATCGATGCATTCGCAATCGGAGCATTACTGACCCTTTTGCCCGCCGGACTGAGCCACTGGTTGACCAAGCGGGCCACGACATTATTCCTAGCTTCGCTGGGTCTCACGCTGGCAGCGGGGCTAACACAAGCTTGGATATCTTACCTAAACCATCGACCGCCAGCCTGGTTGACGTTGGGTTACGGCGGGCTTGTAGATTATTACCAATACACATGGGCTTATACTTTATTGAATATTACCAGCGCAGCCATGATTTGGTGTGCGTTGCAGGAGAACCGGTTGAAATATTGGTTGAGTTTTCCGTGGCTCACCTACATCGGAAAAATCTCCTTCGGACTCTACGTCGTTCATTTGCCGTTGATGTATATCTCTCACAGGATATGGCCGGCAACTTACCACTCATCTCAAGGATTACTCCGGTTCGCGATTTATTTTCTCGTTACGCTCGCCGCCGCTTCGGCTTCGTTTTACTTTTTTGAGAAACGCTTTCTCGCGCTCAAAGATTCCGGTTGGGGAGCGCCGAGAAACGGTCTTAAAGTTACCACTCCGCGCAAGGTCACATGCCACGAGCCGAGCTAGAGAATGGATAGCGGGGGCGGTGAAGCCCGTGGTCGTGCCGGATCCGAGCAGCCGCTTTGTCTTGTCGCCGTGACTCGGCACGGCTCATGCTTTTCCCCAGCCGAAAGTACCTCGTCCACCCCATTTCCCGATTTCCCCATGTCACGCAAATCAAAGATCATCATCACCCTAGGTCCCGCCACCGAATCCGAGGAAATGATCGGCAAGCTCATCGACGCTGGCACCAACGTCTTCCGCTTGAATATGAGCCATGCCAAACACCAGTGGGCTGCCGAGATGACAAAGCGCGTCCGCCGCCAAGCGGACTCGCGCGGTGCCTACATCGCCGTCCTGTTCGACCTAACCGGTCCCTCGATCCGCACGGGGGATTTGGAGAACCCCTACACCCTGCTAGAAGGCGATACGGTCGAGTTCCGCAAGGTCGGCGCGACAGCCACAGTGCCGCTTTCCACGACGGTCAATTACGACGGACTGATGGGCGATGTCACGGTGGGTAACACGCTGGTCGTGGACAATGGCGCGCTGCTGATGCGCATCGACGCAGTGCAGGCCGACCGCGTGCTGTGCTATGTGAAAACCCCCGGCACCATGGGCTCGCGCCGCCATATCAATCTCCCCGGCGTCCGTCTGAATCTCCCCGCGCTCACTGAAAAAGACCACAAGGACCTCGCCTTGGCCGTGGAGTGCGGAGCGGACTACATCGCCGGCTCATTTGTCCGGGACTCCGCCCACGTCCGTGAACTCCGGGCGGCGATGGAAGCGCTTGAGGGCGAGGCCCAAATCATCGCCAAAGTCGAGGATCAGGAGGCCATCCGCAACATCGACGCCATCATCACCGCTGCCGATGCCATCATGATCGCGCGGGGTGATCTGGGCACGGAAGTCGAGTTCGAGGAATTGCCGATCCTCCAGCGCCGCATCGTCAAGCGCTGTCATGAACTCGGCACCCGCGTCATTGTCGCCACCCAGTTGCTAGAGTCGATGATTACCAATCCCACGCCCACCCGCGCCGAGGTGACGGACGTGATGAACGCCGCCTACGAGGAGGCCGACTGTTTGATGCTCTCCGGAGAAACTTCGGTGGGCCGCTACCCCGAGCGCTGCGTGGATGCGCTGGTGCGGATTTCCTCCCGCATCGAGCGCTCCGGGGGCCACGGCTTCGGGCAAAATGCGATCCTCCGCGACGAGCGCCAGAAAACCGCCCGCGCCGCCGTCAACCTCGCCGATTCCCTGCCGGATGCCCGCCTCGTCGTCCTCACCCGGCGTGGGGTGCTGGCCAACCACGTCGCCATGCTGCGACCGCGGACCGCCGGGTTTTACGCCTTCACACCCACTGAGCAAGTCTGCCGCAAGCTGGCGCTCACCCGTGGTGTCCGGGCTTTCAAGCTGCCCTTCGCCTCCAACATCGAGGAAACCATCCAGCGTCTGAGCGAGCTTTTGCGGCAGGAGGGACTCGTTAGGCCGGGCACCCCCCTCGTCATCGTGTCTGACATTCTATCCGATCACTTCGCCGCGAACTCGATCCTGCTCCATCACGCGTAGCCCAACTGCAAGCTGCTAGTTCTTCAGTTCTTTACCCTCAAGAATTCTTGAAGTCCCATGATCTACCGTCCCGAGTTAGCGCCGGCAAGCGGAGACTTGGCGTTTGGAGACGCTGGCAGTGAGCGGTGATGGGTGGACATTTCGGAATTTCTCCATTTGCGACTTGGATTCTGACGGAGGATTCCAGAAAATACGGAGCGCCTTATCGGCATATCCTCTAAACTGATCCTATGAATCTTCTCCACGGCGATTGCCTCCAAGTCCTGCCCACACTGCCCGCTGCGAGCTTCGATCTGATAGTCACCTCGCCGCCTTATAATCTCGGGATCGCTTACAAGAGCTTCAAGGACACCGCGCCGCGCGAGGAATTTCTCATGTGGTGTCAGGCATGGGCGGCGGAGGTGAAACGCCTCATGGCGGAGGATGCCTCATTTTTCCTCAACGTCGGCGCGGCCCCGGCGAATCCGCTGCTGCCACACCAACTAATCCTCGCTCTAACCGATGGGCCGAATCCACTTTTCACGCTGCAAAACACCTTCCACTGGGTGAAATCCATCTCCATCGAGACTCGTGCTGGCGAGCAGCTCAGCGCCGGACATTTCAAGCCGATCAACTCGAAGCGCTACGTCAACGATTGCCACGAGTATATCTTCCATCTTACGAAAACCGGCAACGTCGAGCTCGACCGTCGCGCTGCCGGGGTGCCCTATCAGGACAAGTCAAACATCGACCGCTGGGGCCACACCGGCGGGGCGGATCTGCGCTGCCGGGGAAATACCTGGTTCATCCCCTACGAGACGATTAACTCTCGCGACAAGGACCGCCCCCACCCGGCGACCTTTCCGGTGGCCCTCGTCGAGCAATGCGTCCGCCTCCATGGCAAGGGGCAGGCCACGCGCTTGCTAGATCCCTTTCTCGGCATCGGCACCTCCGCCATCGCCGCGCACCGGCAGCAGGTGGAAAATTTCACCGGCATCGAGCTGGATGCACACTACCTAGCGACCGCCCACGGGCGACTGGCGGCGGAAATTTCCCGACTGCCGGACGAGCTGCCCTTTGGTAACTAATCACTGCTGGCTGAGGTTTTCGCTTCACCCCTCCGGCTTTACCTCTTAAGTCATGTGAAACATTCTAATGCTTACACTGTTTCCATGATCTCCACCCTTATCAAATTCATCCAAGACGCCTTTGAGGACTCCGCGACCGATGTTTTCCTGATGGAGGACGAACCGCCGCGCATCCGCCGCGAGGGCGAGGTGGTGGAACTCCACCCCGGCCCCGTTCCGCGAGCGGCGATGCAGGAATTCTGGGCGGTCTGCGGCGTCGATCCGCTGACCCACATGGAGGCTGACGTTTCGTGGCGGGTGCCCGGCAGTTCGCGTGTGCGGGTGAATTTATACCACACTCTCAGCCGCCTCGCTGCCGTGCTCAGGCCGATCCGCAATGACATTCCGCCGATGGCCGAACTCGGTCTGCCAAGCGCCTTGCTGGAGTCTTGGATGGAGCGCCGCTTCGGCCTCATCCTCGTCACCGGTCCTACTGGCTCGGGGAAATCCACTACGGTCGCCTCGTGCTTGGACTGGGTAAATCACCACTATTCCCGCCACATCGTGACGCTGGAAGACCCCATAGAATTTCTCTTCAACAATGACCGCTCGCTGTTTTCCCAACGCGAGATCCGCCAGGATTCCAGCACCTTCTCGTCTGGCCTCCGCGCCGCCCTGCGCCAAAGCCCGGATATCCTCTTTCTCGGGGAAATCCGCGATCAGGAAACCGCCCTCACCGCCCTTCATGCGGCAGAGACCGGCCACCTCGTGATTTCCACCGTCCACAGCTGCAGCGTCGTGGAAACCCTCGAACGCCTCTCCCACCTGCTCGGCACAGAAAGTTCCGGCACCCTCAATCTCCTTTCCTCACAGCTCATCGGCATCATTTCCCAACAACTTCTCCCCCGCCTCGGTGGTGGTCTGTTCCCGGCTCTCGAATACCTCCAAAACGGAGCCGCCTCGCGCCGCTGGATTCAGGAAAACCGCCTCACCGATCTCCAAGATCACCTCCTAAAATCCAACGAGGCCACCAACTGCTCACTCCTCGAATACCTCGTCGCCTCGGTCAAACAAGGCTACCTCGAAGCCGACATCGCCCGTGGAGCCTCCGCCCGACCCCAGGACTTCGATCGTGCGATGCGGGGAATTTCCTCCCAATAATACCACCCAGCCATGGCCAGCGACATCACCGACTATCTCCGCCAGACCGTCGCCATCGGCGGTTCGGACCTCCACCTCAGCGCTTGGGCTCCCGCCTGTGCGCGGGTAAATGGCTCACTCGTCCCCTTCGAAGAGGAGGCACTGGACCCCGCCACCGTCCGCAACCTCATCATCGACACCCTCACCGAGACGCAGCGCGCAACCTTGGAAGAGGATTGGGAACTCGACTACGCCCTCCAAGTGGAAGGCGTCGGCCGTTTCCGCGGCAACGTCCACATGGCACGCGGCCATGCCGAGGCGGCTTTCCGTTTCATCACCCAAGAGATTCCCCCGCTAGAAAACCTAGGCCATCCTCCCGTCGTCGAGGAGTTTTGCAATCTTCGCAGCGGCCTCATTCTCGTTACCGGTATCACCGGCTCGGGGAAATCCACCACCCTCGCCTCGATGGTCCGCCGCATCGCTGAGACCCGCAGTGGCGTGATCATCACCTTAGAAGACCCAATCGAGTTCGTCCATCAGCACCGCTCCTGCCTCATCAAGCAACGCGAGGTCGGCACCGACACCCGCAGTTTCCCCCGCGCCCTCCGGCAGGCCCTCCGCCAAGACCCGGACGTGATCGTGGTCTCCGAGTTGCGTGACCTGGACACCATCCGCATCGCTCTGACTGCCGCAGAAACTGGCCACCTCGTCCTCGCCACCCTCCACACCACCGATGCCCCGCAAACCATTGACCGCATCATCGACGTCTTCCCCCCGGACCAACAACCGCAGATTATCTCCCAGCTTGCCAGCGCCCTCGAAGGCGTGGCCTGCCAACGCCTAATCCCTCGCGCCGATGGCCAAGGTCGCGTCCTCGGCACCGAAGTCCTCCGCCCCAACCACGGCATCCGCAACTGCATCCGCGAGCGGAAAGTCGAGCAACTCGTCGGCCTCATGGAGGTTGGCTACAAGGAGGGCAACCGCACCATCGACCAAAGCATTGCCTATCTATTCGAAAACCATATCATCACCCGCGAGGAAGCCCTATTTAATTGCCGCGACCGCAAGATCTTCGAAGAACCGCCCAAAGAAATCAAGAAACCGAAATCCATCTGGACCTAAGCCCCCATGACCCCACGCTACATCCTCAGCCGCGCCGCCTTCCTCCTCGTCTTGTTGATCTCGGCGCTCTTCATCTTGAAGTTTGTCAAACGCAAGCAACGCGAGACCGCCATCTTCATCGAGTTGAAATCCCTCGCCAGCGAGAGTTCGTTTTTCCAACAATTCTACGTCGAGGACGCGCGGAAAACCTTGATCCGCGCGCTCGCCCTCATCGGCGAGGCCAAGCAGCAGCACGGCATTTCCCCGGACCATGCGATTGATCGCGGCCTCGGCCTTGAGAGCAATATCTTCGCCACCAAGATCGATGCCCCGGACCCCACGCCCCGCCAAAACATCATCCGCAACTGCCTGCGGACCAATTACGAGAATTTCCTAAAACTCGGTTACTCCCCGGATTTCCAAACCTTGAAAACCATGCAGGAAGGCTCCCTGCCGCCCATCCCCATCGGCCCGGAGGCGGGCAACCGTCCCGTCATCACCACGCTCATCAATCCCGCCCTCTCGCCCGGCTTGGAAAAAGTGATCGCCAATCTCGTCATCATCCCGCCCACCGACCAAGCCCACGTCCTCACCGACATCGAGATCACCGCCGCCAAACAATTGGCCAAGGAGCTAGTGGACGCCAAACTCATCGAGGACCCCGCCCGCCAGCGCATATTTGACGCGCTCACCCCACCGCCACCGACCCCGCCCGGCAAATAAGGAGAAGGATCTGGTTTTCTAACGCAGTAAAAATTCCATGAGCTGCCGCGCCTCCGGGTAGTCCGGGCGGAGTTGGAGGGCGCGGGCGGCGGCGGCCTGGGCCTCGCGCTTTTGCCCGAGGCGGGCGAGAATGGTGGCGCGGGCGTAAGGGATGGCGGCGTCTGCGGGATCGGCAGATTCCCCACGCAGCAGGGCGGCGACGGCTTCACGGGGTTGGTTCGCCCCGCTGCGGGCGAGGCCGAGATTGTACCAGGCCCGAGCGTAGGTGGGATCGAGTTGGACGGTTTTTTCCAAGGCTGCGGTGGCGGCGGCGGTGGACCCGAGTTCGTTCAGGGCAAGGGCGAGATTGTAATGATACTCCGGGTTGGTGGGGTCGAGCCGGATGGCTTCCCGGATAGCGTTGACGGCCCCCTGCGCATCGCCAGTGGTGCTGAGGAGAATGGCGAGATCGTGGTGAAATGGTGGGGAATTAGGATCCCACTCGATGGCCTTGCGCATCTGACGGATGGCAGCGGCGTTGTCGCCCCGGAGCGCGGCGAACTGGGCGAGCTGCATCCGCCCGGTCGGTTGGTCGGCATTCAGATCGAGCATGTGGACCAGCTCGCGCCCGGCACGAGAGTCGAGGTCCAGGTCCGCACAGAGCGCCCAGGCGGCGGCGATTCTAACTGAGCGAGCGGGATCGTCCAGCAAGGGTTGGAGCGCGGAGCGGACATGGCT
Source organism: Akkermansiaceae bacterium (assembly GCA_043758445.1). Classification (GTDB taxonomy): domain Bacteria; phylum Verrucomicrobiota; class Verrucomicrobiia; order Verrucomicrobiales; family Akkermansiaceae; genus Luteolibacter. The sequence continues at coordinate 10,639 of JAYVNM010000203.1, forward strand.
GTTATTTTCCCGGACCAGCGTGCCAAGCGGGCGGATGGCGGCTTCGCGGACGAGTGGACTCTCATGGCGAAGTTGGTCTAACAAAGCCTGGGTGGTGGCGGGTTCCGCAGTCCAGCGGGTGAGCAGGCGGCAAGCTGTGGCTTTCCATGCCGGGGTTTCTGGGCTGGCTAACAACTTGATGAGTCCATCGCGGGCAGCGGGATCTCCAACGCGAGCGGTGGCGATGAGCCGGGCGCGGGTGCGTGAGGGGCGGTCGGGTTTTTCGCCGTAGAATTTCCTACAGGCGTCGATGGCCCAGTCGCTATCCTTGTCGCTGTGGCAGCGGTTGCAGGCGTTAGGGACATTGAATTCCTTGGTCAGCCGCGGATCGGGGATGCTGAAGCTGTGGTCATGGCGCGGCTGGAGTTGCATGTAGTTGGTGACGGGCATGTGGCAGGAGGTGCAGAGATTGCCGGGGCTGTCCGTGCCGTGATGGCCGTGGGCAACCGGGTCGATGACCGGGGCTTTGAATTCCGTGCCGCCGGCGTGGCAGCGCATGCAGAGGAGATTGCCGGGGGCGAGGCGCTGCCCGGAATGGGGGTCATGGCAGTCCGCACAACGGACGCCGGCATGGTGCATCCGGCTGGAGACAAAAGAGGTGAATTCGTAGTCCTCATCCCGCACCTGGCCGTCGGGGTGGAAGGTGTTCGTCTCGTCGGTAATCGTTAGACTGAAGTGGTCGTAAAAGGACTCGCCGGGAATGTGATCGCCAGTGAGTTCGGTGCGGCGGGCATGACAGGCGGCGCAAGTTTCCAGCCCTTGGTCACGGGTGAAATGCGGCAGGGTAGGATCCTTGGCAGGGTGCAAAGGCGGGTTTTTCTGCCACTCCACGTGGGCCTTCAGCGGGCCGTGACAAGCTTCGCAGCCGATGCTTTGCTCGGCCCTAGTGCTGTGATAACTGTTGGTTTGCGGCTCATAATTTTTCCGCAGGCGGGTGTTGTGGCAGGCCGCGCACATGGCGTTCCAGTTCATGCCCTGGCCGGTCCAGTGGCCCCAGTCCCCGGGGTTGCGGCGGTCCTCGCCGTAGATGCCGAACCAAGCGTTTTTCGCCGGGTCGAGCGCGAGATCACAGGCCTGCAAGCGGCCACCGGGCGCGGCGATGAGGAACTGGCGCAGGGGCGAATGGCCGATCACTCCCGCGACCGGATAAGGGTGGAGTTGCTGGTCGAGACCTCGGGTCAGGATTTTTGCGAGCCCATCCGCATCGACAAAAGCGCTGGAGCCCTCCGCCTCCTGACGCGGGGAGAAGGCCGGGTAGTCCTCAGCCTTGTTCACCGACCGCTCGGCGAGGCCGTGGTGGGAGGATTGCCATTTTTCAAAGGCCGTCGCATGGCACTCACGGCAGCTCGCAGAGCCGGCATAGCGGGCGTGTACCGTGGCATCAGAAGCAGGCTCTGGCGTGGCTGCGACCGCCACTGGCAAGGGGGCGGAACCGCCGCCGAAATGCTTGTAACTAAGAATGACAGCAAGGACCAAGCTGGTAAAAATCAGAGCGAGCCACCGATTACTTGGGATTTTCATGCTCATGCCGATGCCCTAGCAAACCGACCGACCGTTCCAAGGTCAAGGGCTGATCCGTCGCATGGCCGAGTCCCGGACATGATGTGATATCCGGCGGGCGTCTAACGGATCAATCCTCCTCGAACTTGCGATTGATGAGATCTTCGATGGCGGCCAGTGCGGCGTCCGCATCGGGACCCTCAACGCTCACGGAAATGATCGACCCATTGCCGGCGGCCAACATCATCAGTCCCATGATGCTCTTGCCATCGACTTCCTCGCCATCCTTTTCAACAAAGATGTCCGACTCGAAGCGATTGGCCGTTTTGACGAATTGCGCTGCGGGGCGGGCATGGATGCCGAGCTTGTTGAGGATGGTGAAGTCTTTTTTGGGCATGAGGATCGGCTTGCGCCGGGCCTTATGTACAAATTCAGGCGGAATGCTCCAAGGTAAAAGTTTTCCTAACAGCGCTCAAGGAGCCCCGCCCATGCCGGTGAGTTTGATGTCGAAGGGGTTTTCATTCGCATCGTTGCTCTGCACGTGGATGGCCGATGTACGAGTGCCAGCGGCGGACGGCGTGAAGGTCACTTTGAAGGTGGTGGTGGCACCGGAAGCGAGCGAGGTTTTCCCAAGGCTACCCACGCTGAAGTCGCTCGCGTTGGGGCCGTTTTTAGTGATCGCTAGGCCGGTTAGAGCAGCACTGCCAAGGTTCTTGATCGTAAAGGTTTTGGCGGCGCTGGGCTGGGCGATGATGATGGTGCCGAAACTGCGTTTGGCCAGGCCGTCCACCAGCTCATGGCCCTTGGGCTGTTGGATGGAAATTTCAGGGAACGAGCCAAGTCCAAAGCTCGAGCCATCGTTTTTGGTCACTGTCGCCGGGTTGGGGCCTAGCGCGTAGTCCGCCGCGTTGCTCGTGCTGAAGGCGCTGGCAGCTATTTGGATCAGCAGGCCCCGGCTGCCACTGGTCGGCAGGCCATGGGCGAACGGCGGGCCGAAGTTGCCATCGCTATCGTTGAAGGTAGGACCCGCATTGCTCCCCGTGTAGGCACTACCACCCCAAGCGAGGGACCAAAGGACCGAACCCGAGTCATTCTCAAATGTCAGACGTCCAGCCGCAAGGTAGCTAGCAGGAATGGGCTGGGCCATGGTGAAATCCGGGGAAAAGCCCGGGGTCAGCGCCCGCACCGCAGTGGTGAATGATGGCGTGACCAGCAAAATCCGTGCGCCCGCCGATGAAATGAGAACATCGGTGGTAAGGTCCAAAATCACGACAGGATTGCTCCCAGTGGCATCCCAGGCCCGCACCCGAGTCTGGCTGACCAAGTCCTGATCGGCCACGCGCATGCGGAGCTGGATGGCTTGGGCGCTGAGGTCGCCATTTACGCCAGCGATGACCTGCTCCACTTGCATCTGATGGAAGGAGGCAAATGCGGCGGGCACGGGCGAGAGCGCTAGCAGGCACAAGGCAAGGAACCCCTTGCCACTCGCGATGAAGTTTGAACGCCTGGGGCTGTGATGGATTTTTTCGGACATGGTGTTTGGTTTGTAACGGAAGCAAGCTAAGAAGTCTGATGCCGCACTCCAAGGTAAAAATCGCATCATCGGACATCACACTGCCGCGCTCGTGGGCGATGGTGTGGAGGAGGTGATCAAAATGGGAAAGTTACCCGTGAGCGTGGCAATATAATCCAGCATACGGAAGCTCGTCACACTAGCGAGGTGCGCTCTGCCAAAACTGCTTGAAAGCGATTTTAGCGTTAGGGGGATAAAAAAAGCCGGCCCGTTTTCACAGGCCGGCTTTTTGAAAAAGGTTTCTCCAACGGCCGCTTATGGCAGCAGGCTGATGGCGCGGGACTGCTTGATCGCGTTGTTGATCTTGCGATGCAGCTTGGCGGAAACTCCGGTGACACGGCGCGGGAGAATTTTCCCGGTTTCGGTCGTGAACTTCGTGAGTAGCTCTGGATTGGTAGCGACGACTTGATCTGCAGGGATGTCATGACGGCGGCGCGTCATCTTGCGGTTCGCCTTGCGGAAATTGATGCGGCGTTGGATGGTTTTAGGCTCGGACATGGGAAGCAGGTGTTAGCGGAGTTCGCGGTGAAGGGTGCGGCGCTTGAGGAAGTGATTGAATTTCACTTTCTCCAGACGGCCTGGGGTGCGGAGGCTCTTCTTGTTACGGGTGGTGACGTAACGTGAAGTCGGCTTGCCCTCGGCTTTCGCTTCGGTGCATTCTAGAATAATAATCTCGCGTGGCATGACTTTGGGGGCGGGAGGATGCTTTAATCGTCGTCTTCGTCAAGCGAAACTGTTTCGGATTCTTCTTCATCGACATATTTTCCGCCGCTGAAGCCAACTTCATTGGACGGACGGAAGCGGCGATTGCCATATTCCTTCTCCCACTGGGCCTGGCATTCGACCGTTAGGCGGGCAAAGGGAATGGCTTCGAGCCGGGCCTGCGGAATTTTGCGGGCGGATATTTCACAAATCCCATAAGAACTCGCTTGGATCCGGCGGATGGCCTGCTCGATTTCATAGATCGCGTCTTGTTCCTTCGCGAGCATGGAGAGCGCGAAATCGCGGTCGTAGGCATCGCTGCCGGCATCGCCCTGATGTTGACCGCTGCCGGATGCTTCGGAGCCTTCCGGTGCATTGCGAATGGTATCGCGGGCCATGCCGGAAACCGCATCGACAAGGTCGTCGCGAAGATCGAGCAAGCGCTGGCGTTGTTTCTGGACGAAGGCCGGGCTGTGGGTGCCGTTGCTGCCGGGCGTAACAGCTTCGCCACTGTGGCTGACTGGAGCCTTTGGCGGGACGAAGGGCGGCTTGATCGGCGCTGGCGGCGCGGGGAAATCGACCACGGATGAGCGGTGGTTCTTGATGACCGGGGCTTTCTTCGCGGGGGCGGCAGGTTTCGGCTGGACTTCGGCTTTCACCGGCACGGCAGGTTTTGGCTGGGCCTCGGCTTTCACCGGAGCAACCACGGCGACGACCTTGGGAGCCTTTACCATCTGTGCTGGCTTCAAAACAGGCACGGCGGGTGGGGAAACTTTATTGACTGGCTTCTCAGCGATCGCCTTCTTCAGCGGCGGAGCCATTGCGGGAACCTTGGCAGGAGCCTTGGCCGGAGCCTCCGCAGGAACCTTGGCCGGAGCCATTGCGGGAACCTTGGCCGGAGCCTTCGCAGGAGCCTTGGCCGGAGCCTCCGCAGGAGCCTTGGCGGGAGCCTTTGTCGGAGATTTAGCGGGAGCCTTCTTCGCCGGGACTGGTTTCTTCGCCGGGGCCGCCTTTTTCACCGCTTTCGCAGCGGGCTTCTTAGCCGCCGAGGCGGGCTTGGAGGGCTTGACGGCGGACTTCGTTTTCCCTTTTTGGGAAGCTGGTTTTGAGGTGTTTTTCTTCGCAGCCATGGCGCAGAGATAATAATGCGGGTGATAAAGTCTGTTCCCGCCCGGCCCGCAATAAAATCGCGGGGGCGTGAAGAGCGCGGTGGGTTAGCCCGTGATTCACAGTCCATCAAGCGGAAAATTCACGTTAGGCAAAATAAGTGATTCGTCAGGTTTTGGGCAGGAGGCTTGAAATGCCCCGGCAGTTCCATAGAGTGCGGCCCCGCCATGCAGCTCAGCGCCATCGTCGAATCCTTACTCATCGCCTCTCAAAATCCTCTATCACCCGAGGAAATTGCCCGGCTGGTCCGCGCCCGCGTCGCCGAGGCGGAGGATGTGAAAATCCGCGAAACAGACGAAGGCAAGAACTCCCCTGCCCTGTCGGAATGGTTGCTGGCACTGGCCGCGACCTCTTCGGAAGCGGTCATCGCAGCCATCGCCGAGCTGAATCTAACCTATCAGGATAGCGGCCGCGCGTTCACCCTGATCGAACGCCCGACTGGCTGGAAACTTTACACGCGGACGGAATACGGCGAGTTCGTTCGCCAGCTTTTCCCTGGGCGCAAGCCCGAACGGATGAGCGGCCCGGCGATGGAAACGCTGGCCATCATCGCCTATCGCCAACCCATCACCAAGGCCGCCATCGAGGCGGTCCGTGGCGTGTCCTGCGATGGCATGATCCAAAAACTCCTCGACCGCGACTTGATTCGCATCGGTGGCCGGGCGGAACTGCCAGGCCGTCCGCTGCTCTATGAAACGACTGATCTCTTCTTCGAGCACTTCGGCATCCGCTCGATTGACGATCTGCCAAATGCCACGGAACTCCGCAAGGTGAAGCTGCCCGAGGCCAAGGAAACTCCGGTCCCAGCCAGCGATCCCGAACAACAACTCGCCCTCGGCACCATCGGTATCCCGGCTGCCGCAGCGGGCGATGAATCCTCTAACGAATCCTAATTCCCCGCCACCGTGAATCTCGACGACATCCGCAGCCAGATCGACACCATTGACCGAGATCTGCTAGACTTGCTCTCCCGCCGCGCCGAACTGGTACATGAAGTAGGCGTGGTGAAAAAGCGCGATGGCCTGCAAATCTACGCCCCCGAGCGCGAGGAGGCGCTGTTGCGTCGCCTGATAGAAATGAACCAGGGCCGCTTGCCGGAGAAATCCATCCGCGCGATCTATCGGGAAATCATGTCCGCCGCGCTGGCGTTGGAGGACGATCTAACCATCGCTTACCTCGGCCCCGAAGGGACGTGGACGCATCAGGCGGCGATCAAAAAATTCGGCCACTCAGTGAAATACTCGCCACAGCCGAATTTCTCCGATGTCTTCGATCAGGTCGCCCGCCGTGCTGCAAACTACGGCGTGGTGCCGATTGAAAACTCCACCGAAGGCGCGGTTTCCCACACGTTAGATCTCTTCGTGGACTCGCCGCTGCACATCTGCGCGCAGATTTTACTCCGCATCGAGAACGGGCTGATGGCCGCGATCCCACGCGAAAAAATCAAGACGCTCTACTCGCATCCGCAGGTTTTCGGGCAATGCCGGGCGTGGATTTTGAGAAATTTCCCGGACGCGGATCTGGTCGAGGTTTCCTCCACCACCAAGGCCGCGCAAATCGCCAAAGATCAGGCGGACCAGGGAGCTGCCGCCCTTGGTGGCCAGCTCGCGGCGGAAATGTACGGGCTGACACTGCTTGAGGAATCCATCCAAGATCGTGCGACTAACACCACTCGCTTCCTCGTCATTGGCGAGAAGCCCTGCCCGCCGACCGGCAACGACCGGACTTCCATCCTCTTCGCTATCCACGACCGCCCCGGCTCGCTGGTCAAGGCGCTGCAAGCCTTCGATCAATTTCACATCAACATGTCGAAAATCGAGTCTCGCCCGTCCAAGCGCAAGGATTGGGAATACATTTTCTACGTCGATCTGGCTGGCCACTGCAACGACACCAAAGTCTCCGAGGCCCTGGAAGAGCTAGGGAACCATTGCTCGCTGGTGAAATTGCTCGGTTCGTATCCGGATGCAGGCGAGTGACTTGCGATTTCAGACAAAAAAACCTTGAGGAATCGGGCTTCTCGCCGAAATAAGAAAATTCGACGCAATGGAAGCTGGCATAAATCATGCAGGGCTGACTAAAACCTCCTCGCATGAACGGAACAGTGGAATTGATCATCAATGGCAAGCCTCTCACGCTGCCGACAGTTGTTGGAACCGAAAACGAAGTGGGGATCGACGTTAGCACGCTCCGCGCGAAAACCGGCTGCATCACGCTGGACCCCGGCTACGGCAATACCGGGGCCTGCAAGAGCGCCATTACCTTCATCGACGGGGAAAAAGGCATCCTCCAATACCGCGGCTACGACATCGCCGAACTCGCGCTGAAAAGCACTTTCATCGAGACCGCCTACCTCCTCATCTACGGCGAGCTGCCCACCGCCACGGAACTCAACGCATTTTCCGCGCTACTCACGGAAAACCAGATGCTTCATCAGGACATGCAACATCACTTCGGCGCGTTTCCGCCGAAGGCCCATCCGATGTCGATTCTCTCGGCCATGATCCACGCATCCTCGGCCTATCCAAGCATGAAGACCCGTTACAAGACGCTCAAGGAAGCGTTCCCGATCCATGCCGCGCGGCTCATTTCCCAGACCCGCACCATTGCCACTTGTTCCTACCGCAAGGCCGCCGGACTGCCATCGAGCTATCCGAAAGCCAATTTGAAATTCACCGAGAACTTCCTTCACATGATGTTCTCGCTCCCCGGCGAAGACTATGAGTTAAAGCCGGAAGTCGTTCGCGCGCTCGATCTCATTTTCCTCCTTCATGCCGACCACGAACAGAACTGCTCGACCTCCACGGTCCGCATGGTCGCCTCCAGCCAAGCCAATGTTTTCGCCTCAGCATCCGCCGGCGTCTGTGCGCTCTGGGGTCCTCTTCATGGCGGCGCTAACCAGGCTGTGCTTGAGATGTTAGAGGAAATCCATAAGGACGGCGACGACGGCTCCAAGTTTCTCGACCAAGTCAAAAACAAGGTCGGCAACCGCCGCTTGATGGGCTTCGGCCACCGCGTTTACAAGAGCTTCGATCCTCGCGCCGTCATCATCAAGGAACAGTGCGACAAGGTGCTCGCCCAGCTCCACGTTTCGGACCCGCTGCTAGATATCGCCAAGAAACTCGAAGAAGTCGCCTTGCACGACGAATACTTTGTGAAACGCAAACTCTATCCGAATGTCGATTTCTACAGCGGCATCATCATGCGCGCCATCGGCATCCCGATGAATATGTTCACCGTGCTCTTTGCCATCGGCCGGATGCCCGGCTGGGTCGCAAATTACAAAGAAGTCATGGACGATGCAGATAGCCGCATTTCCCGTCCGCGCCAGATTTACACCGGCAAGACGCTCCGTGCCTACCAGCCGCTCGCCGAGCGGGCTTGACGAAAACCCTTATTTCACAGCCATACGCCATGCTTCCGACCGCGCGCACTTGGCTGAATATTCTGCGGCTCGGCCTGCTTGTCAGCGCTTGCGGTTGGGGGATTTCGTTTTTCTTCACCTTCGCACCATGGCAGGCTGCGGTGGATCAACTCCATGACATGGGAGCACCTGAAATCGCCTACGATCCGCTGCTAGACTATTGGCTACGGATGGCTTCTTGCGCGTTCGGGTGCATTGGCATCGCTTCCGCGCTGGCCTGTTTTCGACCGCTGAATTTCTTAGGATTGGTCAAATTGCTGGGGCCATTTCATTTCATCGTCGGCACCACCCTCGCGATTGCCGCGTATCGCAATCACCTCACGCCGGACCTGCATCCGACTTTCATTCCGGATATCACGTTCTGCTTTCTGGCCGCGTTCCTGATCCAAATCCCACTCGCCCGTGAGTGGTGGATGAGGAAATTCACGAAATGGAATGACTGAAATAGTTGACATCCGCTCAAATGATGTTCAGATGAACCCGTTACAATTCCACGCATAGAACCCCTCAAGACCGCCGCGGTCGGAAGCCCATCACGTAACGCAGCACGAACAACGGCAAGGCGGAGATTACCAGCGCCGCCGCCGCTGTTTTCAGGCCCGGATAAACGCGCGCCGCATGCCGGTCCAAGGCTGCTAGAGACTCGGCGACGACTTGCTCCTTCGGCACGTAGAACGACTTCTTCGCTGGCATCCCCGGAGAATCCGCAGAACGCTGCGAAACCTTGCCAAACTCCGTTCTAACCGGACCGGGACAAACGGCAAGAACCGGAATATGATGCTCGCGCAACTCGATTCGCAGCGCTTCGGAAAAGCTGCTCACATAAGCCTTGGTCGCCGCATACACCGCGAAATCCGGGATCGGCAGTACGCTCGCCAGTGAACTCACATTGATAATCGCCCCACCACCACGGCGAATCATTCCCGGAACTAACAAATGACTGAGATGCGTTAGCGCCTCGATATTCACATGCAGCATTGACTGGAGTTTTTCCCAATCCGCAGTGGCGAATTCTCCGTAGTCGCCAAGGCCGGCGTTGTTGACTAACAAATCCGGCAAAAAGCCTCTGGCAGTCAGAGTTTTCGCCAGTTGATCGCGTTCCGTTGGCGAATTCAAATCCACGGCAAACACCGCGACGGCGACATGCGGGTAGCTGCCACGAATCCGGTCGGCTAACAGAAGCAACCGGGATTCGCGCCGCGCCACCAGCACGAGCTTGCCGACCCGTGGCGCGATTTGAAGTGAGAACTCCTCGCCAAGGCCGGATGAAGCACCGGTGACGAGGGCACAGGAAAATGAGGATGTGTCTGGCATGGCGCTGTCATACACCATGCCAAGCGCTTACGCCATCTGAGTTTCGCCGTTCGTACCTTGAGTGACCAACACGATGCGGAGCGGCAGGCGAACGAGGATTTCGCCGTCGCAGCCGATGTCGATTGAGTAAATGCCGGCTTCCTCGAAACGGAGACCCTGGAGATTCATCACAATGTTGCGAGTGAGGAACGGCACGTTTTTCGGTAGCTGGACTTCAAATTCCGGCTCGATCGGCATATTGTTAGGATCGAGCGACTCGCCGTCCTCGTTGATGATGTTGATGGAGAGCTTGTGGCGTCCGGCATCTTCCGGCGTGAAGCAGAAGCGCATGGCGAGGGCACAGGATGGATGAACCACCGGCACGGCGCGAGCCGCAAGAGTGTCGAAGGTTCCAGAAATGACGAGCTTGCCATTGTAGTCGGCAGCGAAGTCACAAAGCGTGGCAATTTGAATGTCCATGTTGGATGGTTGGGATGAGTTCGAAAAAGTGCCTCATGATTTTCATGCGGCCAGCCACTTGTCTGAAGAGATCGCAGGCAGACGTAAAGAGTAAAGCAACCAATAGCGACAAGAGATTTCCCGTCCCGCCCCGGTTGCAGATCCCGCAGTTCCGTGCGGACTCGTCCCGCACAATCGTTTGCGTGAACTTCCGGGCTGCCAATTCGTTGATTTCATAAGGATTTTGAACGGTGAAAATGGAGATTTTCCCAAGATATTCACATTGAAGTCTGGAAACTGTTGCCGTCACGTTCGTTAGATTTAAATTTCAAGCCGAACGTCAAGGGATGGCCCAACGCCCATTAGAATTGCGCGTGAATATCGTGTCAGCAAGTGCGAATAACATCTGAATAACTCCCTAAGTGACTTGTATTCAGTCATCAATAATCCATCCTCAACTTGAAATCCGCAGCGAGTGAGGATTTCGCCACGGTTGGCAGGTGCAATTCGGTTTCGCCGCCAAATGCCGCCAACCCACAGCGACTTCGTGACATAACGTCGCTTATATCAACAATGTGGAGCAGTTTCCCCAAGTTATTCACAGTCATTTACGCAGCGCTGAGCCCGCGGGAATTTTCGTGAATATAATGGCGATGCAATTGCTTTTGACCATGCCGGGCCGATGGCCTAAAGCCCGGCGCTCACTCAGCAAGCCAAGATCATGCCCGAGATTCCCACCATCATCTACACCAAGACCGACGAAGCCCCCGCGCTCGCGACCTACTCGTTCCTCCCCATCGTCCAGGCTTTCACCAAGCACTCGGGCATCACCGTGGAAACCCGCGACATTTCGCTCGCGGGCCGCATCATTTCCCAGTTCTCGGACTTCCTCACCGACGACCAGAAGATTCCCGATGCCCTCGCCGAACTCGGCGCATGGACCCTCACGCCCGAAGCAAACATTATCAAGCTCCCGAACGTTTCCGCCTCTGTCCCCCAGTTGAAAGCCGCCATCGCCGAGCTCCAGTCGAATGGCTACGCACTCCCAAATTTCCCCGGCACCACCGAGACCGATGCCCGCTACGCGAAAGTCATGGGCAGCGCCGTAAACCCCGTGCTGCGCGAGGGAAATTCCGACCGCCGTGCACCGAAAGCAGTTAAAGACTACGCGAAAGCCCACCCGCATGCGATGGGAGCCTGGTCCGCCGATTCCAAAACCACCGTCGGCTCGATGGCCGGCCACGGCGATTTTTTCTCCAACGAGAAATCCGTCTGTGTTGCGACCGCCACCGATGTGAAAATCGAATTCATCGGCGCGGATGGCAGCACCAAGATTCTCAAGGAATCCACCCCGCTCAAGGCCGGTGAAATCCTCGACGCCACCTTCATGTCCAAGGCCGCGCTCGTCGAGTTCCTCACCCAGCAAATCGCCCTCGCGAAAAAGGACAATCTCCTCTTCTCGCTCCACCTGAAGGCCACCATGATGAAGGTCAGCGACCCTATCATCTTCGGTCACGCCGTCGAGGTTTTCTTCAAGGACCTCATCGCCAAACACGCCGCCACCCTCAAGGAACTCGGCGTCGATTTCCGCAACGGCTTCGGTGACCTCGTCGCCAAAGTGGCGGCGGTTTCCAACCGCCAAGCCAATCCAGACCTCAACCAAAAACTAACCGAACTCGAAGCCGACATTAAACTCGCCTACGCAAACGGCCCTGCCCTCTCCATGGTGAATTCCGACAAAGGCATTACCAACCTCCACGTCCCAAGCGATGTCATCGTCGATGCCTCGATGCCCGCCATGATCCGCGCCGGCGGAAAAGTCTGGAACGCCGCTGGCAAACCCGCCGACACCCTAGCAGTCATCCCGGATAGCTGCTACTCCGGCATCTATCAGGCCACCATCGACTTCTGCAAAAAGAACGGTGCGCTCGATCCCAAGACCATGGGCTCCGTCCCCAACGTCGGCCTCATGGCCCAAGCCGCCGAAGAATACGGCTCCCATAACAAGACCTTCGAAATCCCCGCAGCAGGTATCGTCCGTATCGTCGTCAATTCTTCCTCTCAACCCTCAACTCTCGACTCTCAACCCGAGATCCTGATGGAACATCAGGTCGAAGCCGGCGACATCTGGCGCGCTTGCCAAACCAAAGATGCCCCTATCCAAGATTGGGTGAAACTCGCCGTCAAACGCGCACGCGCCTCCGGCGTTCCCGCTGTCTTCTGGTTAGATAAATCCCGCGCCCACGACGCCCAGATCATCGCCAAAGTCGAAACCTATCTCAAGGACCACGACACCACCGGCCTCGACCTACGCATCCTCACGCCTGCGGAAGCCTGCACCTTCTCGTTAGATCGCATCGTCAAAGGCCTCGACACTATCAGCGTCACCGGCAACGTCCTCCGCGATTACAACACCGACCTTTTCCCCATCCTCGAAGTCGGCACCTCCGCCAAGATGCTCTCCATCGTCCCCCTCATGAACGGCGGCGGCCTCTTCGAAACCGGTGCCGGTGGTTCCGCACCGAAACACGTCGAGCAGTTCACTCAGGAAAATTATCTCCGCTGGGATTCCCTCGGCGAGTTCTTCGCGTTGGCTCCATCGTTCGAGCAAATCAGCGAAGTCTTCAACCTCCCGAAAGCCAAAGTCCTCGCCGACACCCTCGACGCGGCCACCGGCAAGTTCCTCGAATTCGATCGCTCGCCCGGTCGCCAGCTTGGCACCATCGACAACCGCGGCTCCCACTTCTACCTCGCCCTCTACTGGTCCCAGGCGCTCGCCGCACAAAACGATGACGCTGAGCTCAAGACTATCTTCACCCCAGTCGCCGAAGCTCTAACATCTAACGAGGAAACCATCGTCGCCGAGCTGCTCGCCGTCCAAGGCAAGCCCGTCGATATCGGCGGCTACTACCTCCCAGACGACACCAAAGCCGAAGCCGCGCTGCGTCCCAGTGAGACATTCAACGCCATCCTCGCCTCCATCTAATCGAAAAGTAGCTGGAGCATCCCTGCTCCAGACCGTGTTAGAAGTGTATCGCTCCTTCTTCCCAGCCCGCCCGACTCCCACGTTCCGGCCCCGTCCTGCATCATCGCGAGGGCGCGCAGGCAGCAAAGTAGCTGCTGCGTCTCGCAGCAGGCAGTGCCAGCGGCGTCCCGCCGCCACTCTTCATCTTCCCTCGCAGCATCAAAGCCCGAAACCTCCGGCCTCACTTGAACCCTATTTCCAAAGTTGAGATTCAACCAAACCAAGTTACACCACACTCCAAACTCGGCGCAGATTCCGCGCTCCTTTCATACCTCCCCGAGCCCTTCGGCGGTCCTTTTTACCCACCCAACCCACACCCCCAAAAAATTCCGCGTTCTGCACGATATTCCGTGCTATCTGCCAGAAATTAGAATAGATGAATCATCTGTTCCTAACACAATTAACATCATGTCAAACACAGATCCAACTCCAGTCACTCCCGCCGCGCCGCCATCCAGCACGCCGCCGACTCCCGCTGGCCTTGGCCATCGATACCAACCGCCCCATCAGGAAAACTTTCGCCCTGCCTCTGACGCGGCCGCTGGGAATGTGAACGCCAACTGAACCTATGATACGATACTCCTTTCTCAAACTATTCTCCACACTCCTCTTCAAATTGAAGTTATAGGACAGCGAGAATTAGCGCCAGCATGGAAGCCCAATACTTCGTAGATGCCATTCTTTAAGCCAAACTAAGGCTAATTGAACATCGATTTATTGGCTAACATGTTATTCGATGACCCGTCGTGAAGTTTTATGACTCGTCGCATAGCAAATTGGTTTTTGCAGGTTCATGGGGGGAGGCTGCACAACTCAGCGTTTCCCGGCAGGTTCAATTTGCTGGGGAAATGGGGTTTCGTGCGGGTGGTGAACATCGAACGCTCAACATCGAACATCGAAGGAAAGAGGCCGGGATAGAGGACTGACCAGTCCGTCATCTGAAGGTTGGCACGCTTGGAGGCCGTTGGAGTCGGGGCGTGCCCTGCGTGAGAGAGAATCCGCCAAGATCGGTCTGAGCCAGCTTTATCGACTCGTCATGAAATACTTTTCCACCATGCGCCCGACCTCGGAAAATTTTCCATCTATCAGATTTTCTCTCGCGCCCAGGACCAGCACCGGCACTTGCTCGCGTGTGTGATCGGTGCCGGCATGATAAGGATCGTTGCCATGATCGGCTGTTAGAATCAGCAGATCCTCAGGCTGCACCTGCTGGATGAATCCACCCAACCAAGCGTCAAACTCGCGCAGGCATTGCGCGTAGCCCGCAGGATCGCGGCGGTGGCCGTAGAGCGAGTCGAAATCCACGAGGTTGGCGAATATGAAATGCGGCTCGTCGCGGGCTTCCCCCCACAGCCGATCAATCACCGCCATGCCCTCGGCGTTCGACTGCGTGGGATGCGATTCCGTAATCCCCGACCCCGCAAAAATGTCGGAAATTTTTCCCACTCCGATGGTGCTCACCCCCGCCGCTTGCAGTCGGTTGAGAGCCGTCTCGCCCGGCATCAGCGAGTAGTCATGGCGATTGCCGGTCCGCTTGAAATTCGCCGCATTATCTCCCAAAAACGGTCGTGCGATCACCCGTCCGATTCGAATTCCTCGTTCATCTAACACCTGCCGCGCGGTTTTGCACAGGTCCCACAATCTCCGCAGTCCGAAGCCCTCCTCATGCGCCGCGATTTGCAGCACGCTGTCAGCGCTCGTGTAAATAATCGGCTTACCCGTTCGCAGGTGCTCCTCCCCTAACTGAATCAAAATCTCCGTCCCGGATGCCGCGCAATTTCCGATGAATTCCACGCCACCGCGCGCTTCCAACTCACCTAACAGATCCGCAGGAAATGAATCGAAGGTCGCAAACGCCTGCTCCAAGCCACAGCCCATCAACTCCCAATGTCCGGTCGTGGTGTCTTTGCCCGTCGATGTTTCCGTCAGTCGAGCCGCTGCGGCCGATGGATGAATTCTAACATCGCCGGGTAATCCCAGCAATTTCCTCAATCCAAGGTGCTCTAGATTCGGTAGGGAAAACCCCGGAATCCGCGCGTAGAGATGACCGAGCGTGTCCGCCCCGGCATCGCCATAATCCACCGCGTCCGGCGCATGGCCGCAACCGACGGAATCGAGGACGATACACAACACCCGCTTCATGGCGCTGTTCTAGCAACGATACGATCAAGGTTCCAGCGCGATTTATACTGTCGCGCATGAGAATTTGTGGATACGTGGCG
>JAYVNM010000204.1:0-3005 GCA_043758445.1 Akkermansiaceae bacterium
CTCACCACTTCTTCATGTCCTACTACCTCCGCACCCTCCAAGCCTCCAACATCGAGAAATCCACCATCGACGTCAAAAAGGAAACCCGCGGCGTCATGGGAGCCACCCCCGAACCCAAAGTCTTCACCGCCGAGGAAAAAAACTCCTGCAGCATCGACGCCATGCTAAACGGCGGCACCTGCGAAGCCTGCCAATAAGGAGATGGGGTTTTCAACCCCTTTGCACAACCCTAGCCCTCAACCCAAGTCCGCCGCCCCAAAGGGGCAAAACACCTCAGCCCAGGGCATCGCCCTGGGTTCCCACCCACCCAAATTCCCCCAGCCCTGAAGGGGCGAAACAACCTCCCGATCACCACTTCGAAATCCAAACTCGCCAAAACCCCCAAATACGCTAAGTTCCGTCATGGCCGCAGCACTTAAAACCATCCATGCAACCGTCTCCGCCGACGGCATCGTGACAACGAAAGAACCCATCTGGGGGCCATGCGAGGCCGTCATCACCCTGCTGGTCGAGGAAAAAGTCCCGAACGCCGTCACCCGCGCCGCCATGGACGAGCCAATTGAAGACCTTCCTCGCTACACCAACATGGAAGACATCAGAGCGACATTAGGAATCTGATGAAACGCGAGGCGATTTTCAGAAAACAGTTCCGCAAAGACCTTGAGCGAATCACGCGCACTGGCAGAGACACCACCCGACTCTTGGAAATCATCGAATTACTAATCAACTCCCTACCACTACCACCACACAGCCGCGATCATCAACTCACCGGAAATCTAAAGGACTACCGTGAATGTCACTTGGGCGGAGACTGGCTCCTCATCTATCAGATTTCTACCGATTTTGCCTCAACGTAAATTTCGAAACTCTCTCGCCCCTACTCATCGATTGACACCTTTCGCGAAAACTGTTCAATTGAACTCATGAAACCACTGACCGAACTACAGTCACTCCTCATCAACGACTTGGGAGCTTTGCCGGATCAGATGGCCGCTTTTCCCTCCGTCCTCACCGCAACCACCGTCGCCAACAGCGCGACGCGGCTGGATGAATTTCAGAGCCTAACTTGACACGCAACCTTTAAACTGGTCAAAAGAACACATGAGCCGAATCTCGATCTCTCCCATTGCCCCCAAGCCCCGCGCTAGGATACCGCGCGAAGTGCCACCTCCAAACCCAGTCAAACTCAACGGTGGCACCGGAAACGTGAAAGACACTCTCCCGCTCTGGAATCGAAGAACGAAAAATAAGCCTAGGATCCTTGATTTATTTTGCTGCGCTGGGGGCGTAGCTATGGGCTACAGCCGTGCTGGTTTCGACATTGTAGGTGTGGACATCGATCCGCAACCCCGTTTCCCGTTTGAGTTCATCCAAGCGGACGCATTGACGCTTGATATGGAGTTCCTAAAGTCGTTTGACGCCATTCACGCTTCTCCGCCCTGTCAGTCCTATTCAGACTTGGCCAAGCGGAATGGCAACGCCCATGAGTGGCCGCGCTTGGTTGAGCCAGTTCGGGAAATGCTGCACGCATCGGGTAAGCCTTTTGTCATCGAAAACGTTGAAGGCGCCCCGCTCATCAATCCAACGGTCTTGTGCGGCACGATGTTCAAAGGTTTGAGAGTCATACGCCACCGATTGTTCGAGACGAATTTTCCACTTAACGCTCCCCCTCACGGCAAGCATCCGATTTGCCACACGTTTGACAAACGTAAAAGCCAGTATGGCAAGACCGATGAAATGATCGATTTCGTTTCAGTCACCGGGGGAGGCAACTGCACTGTGAGGGCGGCCAGCGACGCGATGGGGATTGATTGGATGACCAAGAATGAATTGAACGAGTCGATTCCCCCTGCATACACAGAACACATCGGTAAGCAGTTGATGAGTTACATGCTCAACCTCAAAAAATGACGTCCAAGCGGAGAAGCAGAACGAAATCGACCGATCCCGAAGAGGTGAGGAAGCAGCTCGTCGATCTACTGCAGAACTTTCAGAAGCACCTGAAGGGTGGCGAATTGCGTGATAAAGTCTTGGCATTGATACCTTGCCAGAGACTCCTGCGAAACTTGGGCAGCTCACTGATTCCAAAGGAAGATGCAAACTCAGGCCGTGAACGGCTGCTGGCCTATTTGCGGAAGTATCCGTTCATGGCCATTGGCGGGGAAGAACTTGGTATCGTATCAGGAATCGCTGAATGGGCCAGGCGAGTCAGGGAGCTTCGCGTGCAGTTCGGGTGGTCAATTCTGACGGGTTTGACAGCTAGGGAGATGGCAGAGGAGGGAGAATTCCCACTGGAAGGAGTGAACGTTTCCGGCATGAAGGTGACAGACTACATTCTTATTTCAGAAAATGAGGACAGAGAGGCTGCACACCGCTGGAACATCGCAAACCTAATTAGAAAGCGAAAAGGAGGAGTGAGGGAGAAGATTCTGGATTACCTCAAGGAGAATGTCGGCAAACCGGTAACAGGCGAAGAATTGCGCTACGTAGCGAGCGACAAGAAGGAATGGGCGCGCAGGGTCAGAGAGCTCCGCACTGAATACGGTTGGAGCGTGGCAACAAGACAGACCGGACGCATAGATCTAGCGATTGGCGTCTATGTCTTGGAATCGTTACGGCAGCTTCCGGCACATGACCGGAACATACCCGACGATGTCCGTGTTGATGTGCTTGTCCGCGATGAACACCGATGCACGGACTGCGGCTGGCATCATGGAATCGCGTCACCTTCAGATCCGCGTCACCACCTTGAATTACACCATCTGAAGCAGCATTTTCACGGCGGCGAAAACACGGCTGAAAATCTGACGACCCTTTGCAACGTCTGTCACGATAAAGTTCACCGGAAGTAGAATATGAAAGGGAGCCTTCCAACCTTCGTGGATTTTTTCGCCGGCATGACAGAGGCATGGAACCCTGTCGCCTAACAAATATTTCTCTAGCCATCAATCCGGTTTGATTTACCCTCAAGTTGAATCCTCATCAGCTTCGATTTTCGCTCTCGC
>JAYVNM010000205.1:0-59220 GCA_043758445.1 Akkermansiaceae bacterium
CGCCGCACCTGACAGGTCGGAGTTTGTTTTTTCCGCCGCGACGCCTTCTGACCGTGCCGAGAACTTCGGTGCCAGAATGCGAGGTTATATCGTCGCTCCTTCAACTGGCACCTACACATTCTATCTGGCCGGCGATGATTTCTGCCAGCTTTGGCTTTCCACGTCCGAAAGCCAGTTTGCCAAACAGCAGGTCGCATCCGTCGCAGGCTACACCACCTCCCAACAATGGACCAAATACCCAGCCCAAACCTCCGCCTCAATTGCCTTAGTCGCCGGTCAAAAGTATTACATTGAAGCCCTCCAAAAGGAATCCACTGGCAGCGACCATCTGGAAATCGGTTGGAAAATCCCCGGTTCCTCCGCCATCACCATCATTCCCGGCAGTGCCTTGGAAAGCTATGCCTATGATGCTCAAGACCCGGATGGCGACAACATGCCAAAAGCTTGGGAAATTGCACATGGTCTCAACCATAAAATGGAGGAAATGTTGCGATGCTAGGACTGACCCCACTGACCAAGCTCCGCATCCGCCTCCCCGGCCTCGCCGATGCCGCCGTCGAGCGCCTTGCCATGGCCACCAAGGCCGACCTCTTCGAGCAAGTCTTCGGCCTCGCCGTCGTGATCGAAGAGGATAACTGACAGCGAAGTCTGAACCCTGATGGGGTTTGTGTCACAAGTTCACATCCCCTTGACTTGATTCCAGTTCTGCTAGCCCCTGCCTTATGTAAAGGAAGCGTGGCGCCGAGGTGAATTTCAAAATTGATCAGACCTTTTATGGGAGCGAGACTCTTCCCCCTTCCCTGAACTTAAGTTCTTGAATCTTGCCGCGATACATAAACTTAATCCGAAATTCTTTCGACTTTCCAAATACGGGATCACCTCCAAGTTCTCCAGAACCTGCGGAAAACGCGAGGCGTCCATTCTGAACCTTGGATCGCACAAGACCCTTGACGTCGCGCCAAACATTATCTGCGCCATAGGTCGCAGATATGATTATCATTCCTCCAGATGTCACTAATGGCGAACCAGAAGGCGGTATAGCCAGTGAACGTGCATCTCCAGCTTGTATTCCTTCATCGAGCGGCTTTTTCTGGGTTATTTTTGCGAAGGAAACACTTCTAGATGTCCTCCTCAAAGATAGCTCGAACGAATCATCTTCAAAAGCAAACAGGTAGTAATCTCCGTCCTTCCCCTTGTATTTGACGGTGTTGCCAGCAGCAGTAATCAGTAACATGTTTTCCTTCGCCAGTTCGTTATTCAGGCGAAGCGTGCTTTTGTCATCAATCTTACTCAAAGTAATATCAATCGAGTCAACGAATTCTTTAATTTCTTCCGTAACGGCCTCTCTTCTCGCCATCTCAGTGGCAGCTAATTCCATCTTGGCTAATCTCTTAGCCTCCATAATCTCTGATCGGTTGGATAGATCTGCGGCAATTTCTTCACGCTTACCTGCTGCAATCATATTCAGCTTCTCCCGTTCTTCCGCTATCTTCAATGCCTCGACTGCCGCCATATCTTCCTGAATCTTCCGGTCTTCAAGCAGCTGATGTGCTCGCGCCTCAATGGTAGCTTCGTCAAGCTGGCTCTGTGTGGACGGCTGTTTGCGCCCACAAGCGCACATGAAAAGCGCTGTGAGAAGGACGATATGCGATGTGATCAGTTGGGGTTTCATATTTTCATTTTTCAGGCGGTTGAGGTCGGGACACTGGTTTCACCCGGCGGCTGGTAGGGTTGCCATGGCACGGCTTGTTGTACAGGTCATGCGCGTGGAGGAAAAGGGGGCCGCAGTCGTACAATTTTCCTAGGAATGACAACGGGACGTGAAGTAGGAACTGCCAGCCCAACAGATGCCTGACAGAGAAATGTGGCGGCATCCTTCTCAGTGAAAGTCGTCTTACATGTAGTCAACTCAGACAGGGCACACACTCGAAACTTTTTAGACCTCCAGTGCTGTGCCCTCGGCTCGTCTCTCATCGTGGTTGTCCCAAAGGTAGGCGGAAACTCTACTCTTGAGAGAGCCACGGCCGCGAATTTTTTGTGTGGTTCCGCGTAGTAGAGCTTAATCGAGAACTGGAAGTATGCCTGAATGTCCTGCTGTAACCAACCCAAGTGAACTTCAGTGAACTTCGCCAATTCGTGGATATGAGCCAGGGTTGCACGGTCAACGATCACCGCATCATAATTCTCATGCCAGCAGTGCATGGCCAAATACGCTCCCAATACCCGGTGCTGTCTCCGATAGTATTCTTGATATGCTTGATTGGGCTTGGCCATTTGTAGGATGAGTTTCTTTTGACGAAGACTAACTTAGTTCAGCCCGGATGGACAGCTTTATTGTTCTGTCCGTCGAGGGCGAATATGCCGGATTGCCAGTGAGGGGCGGATTTGGTTCGGAATCCTTTGATTTTTGGAGCATGAAGAAGCTTGGGGAGCTTAGACTAACAGTTATCACGTCCGCTATGGGCAAGAAATGCCCCCTGACGCCTCGGGCACGGCCCGGCTAGACGTGTGGCGGGACGGTCCCCACACGCGCTGACTGTTGCAAAGATAAGTTCCCTTAATCATTCCCTGCTCACGGTGCGGATGAGAATTTTTTGATTTCCAGGCTTTCTGGGTGGGCTTGGATGGAGTCCTTGCCGTCAGGCAACGACTCTCCGCATCACTAAAAGCCTGTCCCACTGTCGTGCGCTTCAGGTTGTGGTTTATCGCGCCCCTCCGACTCCAACACGGGGCGGGTAGCGGGTTGTGCAGCGCCGCCTGGTTCGCCTTGTCGGATTATTCGACGGCCGGAAGCTTCCTGACGCTGACGAGCAGCAGCTACGATGCGTGCGACATCGAAATCGTGTTTGGCAGCGACCGCCTCCTTATGCGAGCGCACTTCCTCGACGATGGTCATGTAGGTCTCAGTTATCATCTCCGATTAAATCTTCTGGGGTGCAAGTCACTGTAGCGCGTAAACCAAATCCTGCAACGCAATCCTGTTTTTGCAAATGCCGACGAAATCCACCTCGACCGGTAGCCCAACCCGCACCTTTCATTCGGTTTCGGCTCCCACGTTTGCCTCGGTGCACCGCACACCCTACTGATCGTCCGCAGATTGCTGGAGAGCCTCATCGGGCAGGTCGGCGGCATCGAAATTCTCGAAGCGGTGGATCACGTCGAGAACGAAGCTCGCTATCGTCGCCCCATCGGCTTTGATTACCTGTGGATCAAGCTCCATGCAAAGCCATCCACACATCCTAACACAGATAAATCATGGCTGATTGAACGGTAGGTGGTAAGAAGGGATTGCTGTTTCCTCATCGTACACTCAATTCTCATCCATCAACTTTCAATACTCTCCCATGTCCGCCCCCTACCTCAACCGCGAACTCTCCTGGCTGGAGTTCAACCAACGCGTCCTCAACGAAGCCCTGCGCGTCGATCTGCCCTTGTTGGAGCGGGTGAAATTTCTGGCGATCACCGCGTCCAATCTCGACGAGTTTTTCCAAGTCCGCATCGGTGGCCTGATGCTCATGCGCCGGAGCGGCCGCAAGACGCCCGACGCCTCGGGCCTGACGCCTGCCCGAAATCTAACAGCCCTCCGCCAGCGCATCCTCAAGATGAGCGCGGACCAATACAGCCTGCTGGTCCACACGATCGTCCCGGCCTTGGAAAAAGCTGGCATCAAACCGTTGCGACCGGACGCGCTCACGGTCCTACAGGCCGCGCAAATGGGGGCCGCGTTCGAGGATTCGATTTTCCCCCTGCTCACTCCGCTCGCAGTTGATCTCGAGGGCGCGCCACCCATCGTTCCCGCGCTTCAGATCACCGTCGCCTGCCGTCTGCTGGACCCCGAAACTCTGGCCATTCGCCACGCACTCATTCCGATTCCGGAAATTCTTGGTCGCCGCGTAAATGTCACCGTGGAGGGCAACGGCCATGCATTTGTCCTCATCGAGGATCTCGTCGCCACCCACGCCAGCCAGCTATTTCCGGGGGAAACCGTCACCGCCACCACCGCCTTCCGGGTCACGCGCAATGGCGACATCGTAGTCCAGGACGAGGATGCCGTGGATCTCGCCGGGGAAATGGAGGATGTGCTAACTGCCCGCCGGTTCGCCGATACGGTCCGCTTGGAACTGCGCTCGGACGCCCCGCGCGACCTGGTCCGGATGATCAAGCAAGTCACCGCAGCATCACCGCAGGAAATCTATCGCGTGGATGGGCCTCCCGGTTTGGCCTCGTTCATGGAACTCGCGTTTCTATCCGGTTTCGATCACCTCCGCGATGTCGATTGGCCAGCCCAGAACTCGCCCGCCATCGCTCCGGGAGCCTCGATGTTCGAGACCATCGCCGCCAACGACGTCCTGCTATTTCACCCCTACGAATCCTTCGAGCCGGTGCTCCGCCTGATCGAGGAAGCCGCCGAGGACCCGGACGTCATCGCCATCAAACAGGTGCTCTATCGGACTGCTAGAAAATCCCGCATCATCGACGCCCTGATCAAGGCAGCGGAAAACGGCAAGCACGTCACCGCCCTAGTCGAGCTCAAGGCCCGCTTCGACGAGGCCCGCAATCTCGACCGTGCCGACGAACTCCAGCGCGCCGGAGCCCAGATCGTCTATGGCGTGAAAAACCTCAAGACCCACGCGAAAATCTGCCTGATCGTCCGCCGCGAGTCCGGCCACCTGCGCCGCTACGTCCACCTCGGGACAGGCAATTACAACGAAACCACCTCGCGCCTCTACACCGATCTCTCCTATCTGACCTGCAAGCCAGAATATGGCAATGATGCCTCGCTGTTTTTCAACGCCGTGACCGGTCGCTCCAAGCTCCTGCGCTTCCAACGCTTCGTCCCCGCGCCCACTGCGATGAAGCCAGCCCTGTTAGATCTCATCGCCGGGGAGGCCGAGCGGGCCAAACAAGGACTCCCCGCCCGCATCATCGGCAAGGTGAACTCGTTGCAAGACCCGGACATCATCAACGCCCTCTACCGCGCCTCGCAAGCTGGCGTGGACATCCGCCTCAACATCCGCGGCATCTGCTGCCTGAAACCCGGCGATCCGAAATACTCGAAAAACATCGAGGTCGTCTCCGTGATCGACCGTTTTCTCGAACACGCCCGGCTGTTCTATTTCCACCAAGGGGGCGATTGGGAGATTTACATCGCCTCGGCGGACTGGATGACACGCAATCTGGAAAAACGCATCGAGCTCATGATCCCCATCGAGGAACCCGCGCTCAAACGCAGGTTGGTTAGAATCCTCGAGGCTTATTTCCAAGACAACACCCAGGCCTCCCGCCTGCTGCCGGACGGCACCTCGCAGCGCATTCTCCGCATCAAAGGCCAGAAGGCGTTTCGCGTGCAGGATCATTTCTATCAGCAAGCGCGCAAGGCCGCCAAAGCCCGCGAACATGAACGCGCGATGACCTTCGAGCCGCACGTGCCAGCGGAGTGATAACATTTCCCATAGATAACATGACATTCTTTGAACCGCAGAGGCGCAGAGGTCGCAAAGGGACGCAAAGTAAAATTTAGAGATAGGATGCCTGATCTTCTCTGCGCCCCTTCGCGACCTCTGCGCCTCTGCGGTAACACATTTTCTTAGCCCATCGAAAAGAAAGGTCACTTTAATTTTTAGAGATAGTATGAGCGGTTCACTAACAACTACCGCCGCGACTTTTTCCACGCTTGGATCGTATCGAGAAACGGCTTGGCGTAGCGTTGGACCTTGGTCGCACCAATGCCGGGGACGTGGAGGGCTTCCGCTTCATTGACCGGTTGGTAGCGGGCCAGGGCTTCGAGGGTTTTGTTGCTGAAAATAACATACGACGGCACGTCATCGCGTTTGGCGAGACGCTCGCGGATGTCACGGAGCATTGAGTAAAGTTGGCCATCGAAGCCATGGTCCTTCAGTGAAACTTCCTTGCGCCCGGCCTCGGGATCCGGCCAGACGAGTTGGAATTTTCCATCGCCGCGCATGACCTTCTCGCCACGCAGGGTTAGAGTCATGAGCGGGTATTCGCCAGTGACGGTTAGGACGAGTCCCGCATCTGCTAGAGAGCGCATGAGGGCGTTCAGATAGCCCGCGCCCTTGTCCTTGAGGATGGCGTAGGTGGTTAGCTGATCGAGTCTGGCGCTGATAATTTCCTGCGAGCGGCTGCCTGCTAACATCTGGACGATGCGCCCACGCCCAAAGCGCGCTTCCCAGCCAGCGGCGGTGCGGCGGGACATGCGGGCGACGCCGCTGAGGGCCTTGCGGACAATGATCTCCTCCTCAGGCGTGGGGGGGCGGGCTACGCCGGAACCCTCGTCGCGGCAGACATCGCAGGTGCCGCAGACGCCGGCCTCGTCCTCACCGAAGTAGGATAGAATCCACTGCTGGCGGCAGGCACGCGCGTAGCACATCTCCACCATGGACTTGAGTTTCTCGCGGTCGCGGCGGTCCTTTTCCTCCATCGCCACCTCGTCGAGCTTGAGGCCGGCGGCGAGCACGTCCGGCTTGAGCAGACGGGTGCCACGCATCCGTTTTTTGGGGATGTCGAAGCGCTCGATGTAGCCGCCACGGGCGAGAATGCCCATGGCGCTGCCGACAGACATCGAGTTTTTCACGTCGGAGTTCTCGGCGATCTCCTCCAACGTACGGTGAACCTCGTAGTCCTTGTCGGCCTCGTTCAAGAGATACTGATAGATCGAGCGGACGATGGCGGCGCTGGGGTTGGCGCCCTCGATGAAAAATTCCTGGGTGCGGGTGTCGGCGTAGTTGAAGAGCAGCTCGCAGACGGCGGTTTCCCCATCGCGCCCGGCGCGGCCCGCTTCCTGATAGTAAGCTTCGATGCTGCCGGGGATTTCATAATGCACCACAAATCTAACATCCGCGCGGTCGATGCCCATCCCGAAGGCATTGGTGGCCACAGCGACATCGGCTTTGCGGGAGATGAAAATTTCCTGCGCCCGCTCGCGTTCCTGATCACCCATGCCGCCGTGATAGGCCACGCATTTTACGCCCCAGCTTGCCAGCGTTTCGGACACAGCATCCACCTTCTTGCGGGTGGCGCAGTAGATGATGCCGGTCTTGTGCGCGGCGATGATCGCCTTCACCCGCTCGTCCTTTTGCGCCGTCTTGTCCACGGCGGCGATGTTGAGTGATAGATTCGGACGGGAAAATCCACTGACGCGCTCGAAGGGTTCGCGCAGGGCCAACACTTGCGCAATGTCATCCCTAACCACCGGGGTCGCGGTGGCGGTGAGGGCCACGCACTGGGGGCGTCCGATTTTTTCTAACGACCGCCCGAGCCGCAGGTAATCGGGGCGGAAATCATGGCCCCACTGGCTCAGGCAGTGCGCCTCGTCCACGGCGAAGAGCGAGATTTCGATGCCTGTTAGCGCGTTAAGAAAACTCTCCGCGCGGAAGCGTTCGGGCGCGACATAGACGAGCTTCCATTTTCCACTTCTCATGCCATCGAGCCGCTCCTTCTGCTCGGGCCACGAGAGGGTGGAGTTGATGACGGTGGCGGCGATGCCACGGGCGACGAGGGCGTCCACCTGATCTTTCATCAGCGCGATGAGCGGGGAAATGACGAGCGTCACGCCGGAGAAGCAGAGGGCGGGGATTTGGAAACACAGGGATTTCCCACCGCCGGTGGGCATCACCACCAGTCCGTCGCGGCCCGAGGTGATTTCCGTGATGACTTCTTCTTGGCCTTCGAGAAACCCGGAAAATCCGAAATACCGTTGCAGCGCTTCATGTGGCGTCATGACGAGCGGTTTGGCAGCGGGACGGGCAGCAGACATTGGGTGCGGGAATGAACAACGCCGGGCGCGCCAAGGTCAATCCTTGAGCGCTTGACTGCATTTCCCGAAGAACCGCGAAAAGGATGCGGAGATGTTGCCGTAAGAGTCGCGCGGCGCAAGCCTTTCGGTTCCCATCATCATCATGCATTTCAAACGCCATTTATCCCTCTTCGCTCTCGCTTGTTTTGCCAAGGCCCTCGGTGCCGACGCGCCCGAGTATGTGCCGGATTTCACCCCGCAGCCGCCGGTCCCCACGCTCTCGCCGGAAGCGGAGTTAAAAACCATCCAACTGCCGCCCGGTTACTCCTTGGAGTTGGTACTCAGCGAGCGTGACGGCATCCGCGAGCCGGTGAATGTGACCTTCGATGGCAATGGTCGGATGTATGTGGCGGAAATGCGGAATTATATGCAGGACATCGATGCCACCGGCGAGCATGAAGCGCTAGGCGTGGTATCCCGCCATGAGAGCACGAAAGGTGACGGCCATTTCGACAAGCACACGATCTTCGCTGACAAGCTGATGCTGCCGCGCGAGGTGCTGCCATTGGATGACCGAGTTCTGATCAATGAGACCGACACCACGGATATCCTTTGCTATCAGGACACCAATGGCGACGGGGTAGCGGACAAAAAGGAGGTGGCATTTCCCGGAGGTCCGCGCGGCGGAAATCTGGAGCACCAGCAAAGCGGGTTGATCTGGGCACTGGACAACTGGATCTATCAAAGCACCACGGCCTTTCGGCTGCGGTGGAACCATGGCGGCCAGATGATTTCTGAAATATGCCCCGGTGGCGGTGGTCAGTGGGGTCTAGCGCAGGATGATTACGGCAAGATCTGGTTGAGCAATGCCGGGGGTGAAAAAGGCCTGTTCCATTTTCAAACGCCGATCATCTACGGTGGCTATGACGCGCCCAACCAGTTCGCGCCGGGCTTTATGGAAGTGTGGCCGTTGGTCGGCCTTGCGGATTTTCAAAGCGGGCCGCGCCGGGTGCGGCCAGCGGATAAAACGCTCAACCACTTCAGCGCCTCATGCGGCCAAGAGGTGATCCGCGTGGACCGCCTGCCGCAGGAGGTGCGCGGTGATGTGTTGATCTCCGAGCCAGTCGGACGCTTGGTGCGGCTTGCGCATGTGGCAATGAAGGATGGCATCACCACACTCACGAATCCATACGGCCAGAGTGAGTTCATCCGCTCGACGGACCCGAACTTCCGCATTGTGAATATGGCGAACGGTCCCGATGGCTGCATCTATCTGGTAGATATGTATCGGGGCATCATTCAGGAGGGAAACTGGACGAAGCCGGGTACCTATCTGCGACAGGTGATCTTGCAATACGGGATGGAAAAAGTGGTGGGCCATGGCCGCATCTGGCGCCTGCGGCACAAGGATTTTACCCCCGGCCCGCAGCCGAAGATGCTCGCGGAATCCGCCACACAACTGGTCACGCATCTGGAGCATCCTAACGGTTGGTGGCGCGACACCGCGCAGAAGCTGCTGGTATTGAAGGGCGACAAGTCAGTCTTACCCATGGTGGTGAAGCTCGCGAAGGAAAGCAATAGTCCGCTCGCCCGCATCCACGCATTGTGGACGCTGGAAGGCCTGGACGCGCTGGATGCTGGACTCGTCCGCAGTGCCCTAACTGATACCGACCCGCAAGTCCGCACCCAAGGTATCCGTCTCGCGGAGCGGCTCATCCTCAAGGGCGACACTTCATTCATCACGGACATGCAGGCGATGGGCAAAGACAAGGAGCCCTGTGTGATCGTGCAAACTCTGATGACTGGGAAACTGCTCAGTTCGGCGAATGCCATGCTGTGGCCAGACTACTCGAAGTTCTCGCAACAAACCATGCTATTCACCGGTTCCTCAGGGGTGAAAACTTTAGGCACATTCCTGCTAACCGGTGCGGACAAGGTAGGCGGCAAGGAGTTCAGTGCCTCAGACAATGATCTGCTGGAAAAAGGCCACACCATCTATCAGGAAGTCTGTTTCGCCTGCCATGGCTTCGATGGCAAGGGTATGCCAATGGATGGGCTGCGTCCGGGCACCACCATCGCCCCATCACTCGCGGGCTCGCATGACATCGCCTCCCACCGCGATGCCATCGCCTACATCTTGCTAAACGGAATCAGCGGCCCCGTCGGCGGCAAGACCTTCGACGCGCAGATGGTTCCCATGAACTCGAATAACGACGAGTGGATCGCGGCAGTCGGATCGTATGTCCGCAACAGCTTTGGCAATCACGGGGCAGTGCTCAAGGCAGCGGACGTGAAACGCATCCGGGAGGAAACCAAAGACCGCAAGGAACCATGGACCGCCGAGAGCTTGCACGCCATGCTTCCGCAACCGCTGGATTCCAGCGCGTGGAAAGCAATGGCAAGCGACGCAGCGGACAAGGCGGCGCTCGCCATCGATAACCAATCGAAGACACTCTGGAGCACGAAAACCAATCAGCAGACTGGCCAATGGTTTCAAGTCGAGCTGCCCACTGAGAGCACCATCAGTGGCGTGCGTCTCGACCAATCGAAAGCGGCGTCTGACTACCCGAAATCCTTCAAGGTGGGGGTTTCCACGGACGGGATAAAGTGGACCACAGCCGCCGATGCCAACGGCCTGCCCGACACCAGTGAGATCTATTTCACACCCATCAAAGCAAAGTTCGTCAAACTCACACTCACCGTTGCGCAAAAGAATATGCCATGGTCCGTGAGCGAACTGCAACTTTACGCCACCACGCCCACCGGTCACTGAGCCTGCCAAGCCCCCTCTCGCCAAACCTAGAATCCACGGTGCATTGAAAGTTGACGCATGATCATGGTTTAACGGCGACCTTTTTGGCTTGGATCTCGCCAAATCTCGCCCGCATGTCCTCCGCCGTTCCGATAGTTAGATAAATCCGGTATTCTTGCGTAAAGCCGGGTGTGATAGCAATCGTCCGAATGGGTGCGAAATAGGAGCAGCCAGATCCGCCGGGCCCGTCAGGTCCATTGAAACGGTAACAGGTTAAGTGGGTGGTTTCGGGAAAGAAGACACCGAGGCCACGACCATCCGCGCCCAGATAACCCGCCCATGACTCGGTGCTTTCCCGCGACTCGTTCGGCCAGCCGGGAACATCCTTTCTCAGGGCGCCGCCAGTCCATGGCTTATCTCCGGTATAACAGACCAACTCGGACAAGGTATGGTCCATGAAAACGGCGGGCATTTCCTGATGCGTCGCCGGATGAGTGTCCTCGCCTGAGTAGATGAAGCGGAAACGGATCTCCGCTATCTTTCCGCTAAGCGTGATCCACTCTTCCATCCGGCAGTCAGTCACCTCCTGACCGCCCGCCCAATTCACCGGGATGCTCTTCACATACAGCGCGGTTTTGGTCTCTTGGGTTTCGGTCACCTTCGCGGGTTTTCCCTTGTAGTCACCACCTTGCACCGGGTTCCAGCGCCACGGCTTCTTCTCCCACATCGAGCCGTCGGGCTTGCCGTAGTACGATTGCTGGATGAAGCGACCGCGGTCGGCGTGATTGAGCAGGTTTCTATCAGCAGGCAGTTCCGAGAACCAGAAGATCGAACCACCGGACGTCAAATCCACGCCGATTTTCACTTCGCCGTTGCTCAGGAATTTTTCCTGGCGTTCCGGCTTGGCGATTAAAGTGAGCGGTAACAGACAAAGGGCAATAACGCGGATCATGATGTGAGAGTGATATTTTATTTTCGGCTTCTTAGTATTTGGGTTGCCATGTCTGAGTTATACAATCTTCGGGCGATTCACGTTTCGGAAGGAACCCGAAGTTGACGGTTACCTCGAGGACTTCGATTACGACGATCTTGACGATGACGATGCCAATCAAGCAAAAAAATGCGAACAAGCCGTCGATAGCGACCTCCACTAGCCCCTCTCTACTCGATGCTCCGACGTAGCTGGCGTTCTGGTTTTACTCCTTACAAAGTCAAGGCGCGCGCTCGTTCCCATTCAGGGCATCCGCACAAATCACCCACCCTCGCGACTCGTCACTTCCCAGCGCCGGAAATACCCGCTTATCCTGTGGCGTGCTTCGTTCGTTGCGGTTGGTGGATTTCCGATGTTTTGAATCGCTGGAACTTGAAGTCCCAGCGGCGGGGGTGATTTTGACCGGCGACAACGCGCAGGGGAAAACCTCCGTGCTGGAAGCCTTGTGCGTGTTGGTCCGGCTGCACTCGCCGCGCACCCATCGGATGGCGATGCTGGGCCGCATCGGCGCGAAGGGCTTCGGCATCGCCGGTGATCCATGGGGCAGTGAGCGGCAGGCGCGGTATTCGCACGAGGGCTTGGTTTTAAAAGCCAATGACGAGGCACGCCCGAGTCAGAGCAGCTATCTGGAGGACGGTGGTCTGGTCGTCTGGATGGGCAATGAGGATCTGGAACTGGTGCGCGGCCCCGGCGAGGGTAGGCGGCGTTTTTTGGATTTCCTCGGAGCCCAACTCGATCCTGCCTACCGTCGTTCTTGGTCGCGCTACCGGCGGGCTTTGCGGGCGAAAAACCTCTTGCTCAAGGAGGGTCGCCCGCGCGATGCGGAAATTTCGTCATACGAGGAAATTCTGGTAGAACACGGCTCGGTCCTGATGGCCGCCCGCGCTCGTTTGGTGGCTGAACTTTCCCCACTCGTCGCCGAAGCCCAGCAGACGGTGAGCGGGAAAAACGAGCTAGTTACTCTGAACTACCTCCCCGCCAGCGGCCCGGATTTGCGGGAATCCCTGTTGCAGGCCAGAGCACGTGAAACCCGCCTGCGCCAGGCCGTGGTCGGCCCGCATCGCGACGAGGTCGCGCTCCGGCTCCACGGGATGCCCGCCGCGGACTTCGCCAGTGAGGGCCAGCAACGCACGCTGGCGCTGGCACTGAAACTGGCGCAGGGGAAATTGCTCGAACGCCGGGGTGGCAAGCTGCCGATTTACCTGATGGATGACATTTTCGGCGAACTCGATCCCGGTCGCCGGAACGCTCTGATGAACCACCTGCCGCCACTCGCTCAGAAATGGATTACTACCACCCATCTCGACTGGCTGCGGGAAACACCGGTGCTTGAGGCGCTTGGCAGGTTCCGTGCCAACAATGGCAGAGTCAGCCCGGATTAGGATGAGAAGTGTTAATTTCAAAAAATTATTCGGCTCATTGTTGATTATTTAAAATAATTGACAATCAGGCTCATGCGGGTTTCTATGCGCCAGACCCAATCCAAATAACGTGAAACGCCGCGACGTAGAAATTACTCAAAAAGACGGACGCCTGTTAGTGCTGCTGGCCCGTGAACCGCTGCCCCTCTCGCTCTTCCAAATCGCCCGTGAGGCCCATTACCAGTTGCCCAACCTGTGCGACCGGGTCGGCGTCTCGGAGCGGCATCTGCGGCGGGTCTTCGAGGATGGCCTCGGCATCGCGCCGAAAGATTGGCTGCGCCAAGAACGGATGGTGGCTGCACGGTCGCTGCTGCGGGAAGGCTTGATGATCAAGGAGGTAGCTATCGACCTCGGTTTCACCACGGCGAAGATGTTTTCCCGTGATTTTGTGCTGTTCTACGGCGTGAAGCCCACGGATTTCCAACGCAAGGAATCCGCGCACATTCTCCACGCAGCAGGCTGAACGCCACCGGTGAAACGGTTCAGAACTGCCAGTTGCAGTCGAACATCAGGCCGTGGAAACGCGACTTGAATTTCCCGTCGGCCAAACCGAATGGCGAACCCGAGACATCCCGATCCGAGAAGGCGTATTGATAGGCGAAGTTCCATTTCATCGTCTCATACTTGCGCCCCACGCCGCAGTTGAGCCAATGGCGGTTCCCATCCGAGATGCCCGGATTGAAGGTCGAGGCCGGTTGACTGTTCTCGATGAAATTGTAACCCGCGCTGACATTCCAGCCGTTGTCGAAATAACGGGTACCGCCGACAGAGTAAATGAAATTGGAATTCCAGTTGAAAGGGATCGTCTGATCACCGGAGGCCTTGGACACCGTTAGCGAGTTCAGTTCCTCCCAGTTCACCCACTCGATGTTCGCCTCGAAGCTCCATTCCTTGCACGGCGTGTAGGCGTAGCCTCCGCCGAAGGTTGCGGGAGTCATGAAGTCCAATTTCGCGCTCTGACTGCCCACGGCTAACACTTGGGCATCGCCGTTGAGGGTGTAATCCGTCTTGCTGCGGTAAACCAAGCCGAACGAGTGCTGCTCGGTGGGTTTCCACAACATCGAAAGCGTCCAGGACAGGCCTTCATCATGCCCCGTGAATTCGGAAAAATCCGTGAGAAACGCCGGAGTCTTGGTGAACTTCGCGTCAGCATAACTCACCCCTAAACCACCGCCGATAGACAGGGTATCCGTGAGTTTGTAACCCAGCACCGCCCAACCGGTCAAATCCATGAGTTCGGTATCCATCGCGAGATATTTGAAGGGAGGATTCGATCCCCAATTGGTGCCAAGCCCAAATGGCGAATTCAGCCCGAAGCCGGCAACCAACTTGTCATTGATCGGCACCGCCGCGTAAATCTGAGGGATGAAAGCCCAGTCATCGTCCGCCTTGTAAGTCTTTCCGCCGACTTCGCCCTCGAGTCCTAGCAGGATTGAATAAGCACCCACCACCACATCGGGCGAGTCGAGTTGGGTAAGTCCCGCCGCGTTGTAATAAACTGCGGCGGCGCTATCCGCCGTAGCCAGCCAGGCATTGCCCCGAGCGGTTGCTTCGGGCGCTTGCACCGGGATGTAAAAGCCATTGCCAAGCACTGGGATGGCAGTTAGAGCGAGGGTGGAAATAGCGAGGCAGGCTTGGTTTTTCATGAATGGGTTGGGTTAGAATTCGAAAATTGTGTGCTCGGTGCTGAAGAAAATCGCCGAGTTCGGGCAGTCTACGAAACGGGCCTCGTCCTCGGAGAGAATCCGATTCGATTCCTGGCCTGCCGGGGTTTGCAGGGCAGCGGCCAGCGCCTCGGGACTTTCCCACCAGACTTCGGTGATGCCGTCATACATGTCCGAGATTCCCCGTGGCATTTGGGCGGCGGCGTTGAGCATCGGGTTCTGAATGGTGTGGCTCTGCACGTAGCGCTTCATCCCGAGCACCGGCGCGTGCTGCTTCACCAAGGGGCCGTGCTTGTTCAGCCAGTAATCGTAAAATTCCTCGATCGAGAGCGATGGTAATCGGCGAACGCAATAGACACACTTGAGCATGTCGATTGAAATAGCTAAACTTTTCTTAAGTGTCAGTAAAAATTTAAGAAAATCTCAGCTTCACTTCACCGGTGAAAAATCCGTCGCCTTCATTAGCACGGATTTCACCCCGTCCGGGGTCGTCAGTGAACCGCCCGCAGCGGTTTCCGAGTCCGCCTTTACCTTGATCCAGTCAGGATCGGCCACGAAGGCGGCGAACGATGCCTCGCGAGCTTCCGGCGAGGCATGATAGAGGAAATAGACTAACGTGTCATCCGACCCCGGCTGGCCGGGCAGCGGGGTGAAGTAGCCGAAGTGGTGCATTCCGTGCTTGGAAAAAAGCGCCACCGTATGCTGCCGGAACCGATCTAGCAGATGCGGCAAATTTCCCGGAGTCGTCGTGTAAGTTCGCAGCTCGAAGGTGTGCGGATCAGACGATTCCTCCACGTTCATTGCGGGTGAAAAATCGGTGGGCGCGAGATAACGGCTTTCGACTTTGGCCACCAAGGTTCCGGTGGTTTCGGAAGCGGCCTTGGCTGCGACCCACGCGGGGTCCGCTTGGAACGCCTTCCATGATGCTTCCCGCGCGGCCAGATTTGGATAGGCTAGCAGATAGACCAGTAGCCTATCAGGATTCTCCAGCGGCATCCAATACCCCACACTCGTCATCCCATGGCGCTTGAATAACTCCAACGTGTGCTCCCGGAAGCGCGTGTTCAGCGAGTCCAGTTTGCCTTCCGCAGCGTGATAAATCCGCAGTTCATAGCACTTCGGCGGGGCGCTTTCCGCAGCGGTGGCGGAGGAAACGAGAGCCAAGGAGGAAATGCCGGTCAGCAGCACGAGGGCGGTCAGTGGATTTTTAAACATCGGTTCGGTTGTTGGGGAATTTATTCGTGGTCGGTTAAGAATCGTTCGGCTTCCAAGGCTGCGGCGCAACCTTGCCCAGCGGCGGTGATAGCCTGCCGGTAATAGTGGTCCGCCACATCGCCGGCGGCGAAAAGTCCAGGTGTCTTAGTGGCTGTGCGGCCGGGATTCTGGAGGATGTAGCCATTTTCATCCATGTCCACCAAGTCGCCGAGGAAGGCGCTGTTAGGCACATGGCCGATTGCTACAAAGACGCAGGCGACGGGCAATTCGCGCTCCTCGCCGGTGATCAGATTTTTGAGCATGACCGCCCGCATTTCGCCTTTTTCATCGGTGAGATATTCACTGACGGTCGAGTTCCACACGGGTTCGATCTTCGGATTCGCCAAGGCGCGATCGGCCATGATCTTCGATGCGCGCAGTTCGTCACGGCGATGGATGAGATAAACCTTGCTGGCGAAACGTGTTAGAAAACCAGCCTCCTCACACGCGCTGTCGCCGCCGCCGATCACACAGACCGGGACATCGCGGTAGAATGCTCCGTCGCAGGTCGCGCAGGAGGTCAGGCCGCGACCGATCAATTTCTCCTCGCCCGCGATCCCAAGATGGCGCGGTGCCGCACCGGTGGCGATGATGACGGTTTTCGCCTCAAAGGACTCGGAGCCTGCCTTGAGCAGGAAACTGCCATCCGCGCGGTGTTCGACCGACTCGACGCTGGCCCACGCAATTCGCGCCCCGAATTTCTCTGCCTGCGCCTGCATTTTCATCATTAACTCGGGTCCCATTATGCCTTCCGGGTAGCCGGGGAAATTTTCCACCTCGGTCGTGGTCGTGAGTTGTCCGCCGGGCTGGGTGCCGGACAGCAAGAGCGGTGTTAGCTTTGCGCGGGCGGTGTAAATGGCGGCGGTGTATCCCGCGCAGCCAGTGCCGATGATGATGACGTTTTCCATGGTTCGATTGGGTGCTTGCAGCGCGGAGAGTATTCCGGTGGATCTCCCGGCGAGTCAACCCCGCCATCGGGAAATACAGTAACCGTCCATACAGTCGCGCAAGATGCGACCGTGGCGGCGGTTTTCAACCGCCCTGCCTTGTTTGTTAGGGCTTGGCGGTTGAAAACCGCCGCCACAAATCCTCATTCACGCCGGCATGGAAAGCCCGCAATGCTTATGCTGGCCACTGGCCACTCCCGCCGATAGAAACTCTGCGCCATGCACATCGAATTACAAAACGTCAGCAAAACCTTTGGCCGCACCAAGGCGCTTACGAACTTCGATCTCAATGTCCCGCCGTCCTCCATCATCGCGCTACTGGGAGAGAACGGCGCGGGAAAATCCACCCTGCTGCGGATACTCGCTGGCGTGGCCGTCCCGGATTCGGGAGTCGTCCGCTACGATGGAAAAATTTACGACCGGGAAAACATCAGTCTTCGCAAACGGCTGCACTTCACCCCGGATATTCCCTTGATATTTCCAGATCAGACGGTCGCCCGGAACATCGCGACGTTTGCCTCTCTGTATGGAAAACCGACGGCTGGCCGTGAGGAATTTCTTGCCCATTGGCTGGAGGATACCGGCGCTGCGGCATTGATGAAACGCACGATTGGCCGATTGTCGCGCGGCCAAATCTGGAAGGCCGGGCTGGCCTGTGTCGCGGCTATCGAGCCGGAGCTGTGGTTGGTGGACGAACCCTTCGCCTCTGGTATGGATGCGCTCGGAATGGGTGCTTTTCGACGCTTGGCGCGACATCTCACCGATCAGGGTGGCACCGTCATTTACACCACCCAAATGGTTGAAATGGCGGCGGAATTTTCCGATCACATCTGCGTGATTCGTGAGGGCGAGCGCGTCGCGTGGGAGCCAAGTGACGATGTCCGCGCCCGTCTTGCCAGCGATCCCGATGGTGCTGAAAGCCTCTTATTGGGAAATCCGAACGCCCGATGAAATTTTCAGATCGAGCCACCGAACGGGAATGGATCCGCCTCGCAAGCGAAGGCCGGATGGGCCGACCGATGAAACGAAAAGACCCGGGACCGAGCCTAAAAAGCCGGGTTAGCCCGCTGTTCGGGATACTTGCAATTGCCTCAGTTATATCCTGGCTGATGGGTATGAACGAGCCTGAAATGCGAAGCGAGCATTGGCAAACGATGCTTTCATGCCTGATTTTGATCTTCACCTCTCTGGTTGGAGTGCAGACCCTCATGCACCCGATCAATTCGCGACCGGGATATGTTGCCGCTGCGCTCAATTTACCCGTCTCCGGTGAGTCCATTATTCGCTGGGTACGCAGGCAAATCTGGCTCAGGCGATTTCCAAAGACTTTGCTGATTTGCGGCGTGATCTCGCTGGCTGTGCATGGTTTCGAGTTTTCCGCGCCATGGAAAATCGCTGCCACGGCCCTGTTGCTGACAGCCACCACCTTTGCAACAACGATTTTATTAGAAGACGAATGGCTGCAACGCCTGCGGATTGGTAGGCTCTGGGGCGTTCTCGTCGCTTTGCTGGTAGTATGGCTCGTGGCGCTATATATTTCTCATGGCAAGGGTTCTATGGTGGGCAATCCCCCCGACTGGATGGCAGCCGGAGTCCTGCGCCTGAGTTGGATTTTCCCGCCTTCATGGTGCTTGCCAGGCCGGTTTGAGCACGGCGGATTTTGGCTAGCATTGCCGTGGATCGCCTGGGGGGCGACTCGTTGGTATTCGTGGCCAAAACGAGCGGGACAGCACTTGGACAGGCTTCAGGATCTCAATCCCGCTTACGACGATTCTGACGAAGATGATGACTCTTTAGATGACGAGTCGCCAGAGTTGATCGAAGCCCATTCCGAAGAAAAACCGGAACCGAGGGATGACAACCGGACGACTGATCTACCTGAACCCTTGGCGATGATCGCTAGCGGTTGGGTGGAGCGCTGGGTCTGCTATTTCATTGGGGGAAAAAATCTCTCGATGGCTGGGGCTATGGTCGCGTTACACCCTGCTTGGACGCCGCTGACGAATCGGGTCATACGCTACGCCGTGCCAATGCTGACCTTTGTATGGGCATTTCATCGGTATTTCCCGGACAGTAAATTCAAGTCCACTGCGGACCTGTGGATGGGAATCATTTCCTTCATCTTACCCATGGGAGTTTTGCTGCCGGTGACAAACGCCGTCCCACGAGCGACCTCAACATGGGCACTTGGCGGGCAGGTGCTGCCGTTTTTTTCAATGTTGCCAATTAGTGTCCGCGACGTTCTCCGCGTCTCAATGCGCGTCACCCTTGCTCGCTGCCTCATCATGGTTCCGCTGATGACACCCATCGCCGCAGCACTGCTGGCGATCTACCACGAGTTGGGTTGCTCCGCATGGACCGCCTGCTGGATGGTCCCTGCGGTGGCGTGTTTCTGGGTCCACTCGCGACCGATTTTTTTAGCATTGCGGTTTCGTAGCTCCAGCCGCCGCAGTAAGTCCCTGCTAATCCACACGGTGCTGGGACTATTCTCGCTAATATCAGGTCTCGGCTGGTTGGCTGCAGGCGCCATCGCGGGTATATCCGGTGTGATGCTGTTTGCGCCGGAAAATTCTGGAACAGATCGATGGGAAACACTGGCTGCATTTCTCGGCGGATTGCTCGTCAGCGGCCTGTGTGCGCGGGCGGTTTTTGAAATCCACGTGTGGAAACTTAAACGGCGGATGCTCGATTGGTTGGCACCTGCGCGCTGACCCACGGATTTCTCACAAACGCGTTGCACCTACGGAAGATCGGGAGAGAATCCCGCCGTCCATGAGTCCTGATTTCATCCGCGATGCCCTCCGCCAAGTCCGTTACCCCGGTTTTTCCAGGGACATCATCTCCTTCGGCCTCGTCAAGGAGGTGAAATGCGAGCCCGGCCTCGTCACGGTCCAGCTCGAAATCGCGACCCGCGATCCCAAGGTGCCGGAACAGATTTTCCAGGATTGCCACGCGATTCTCGATCCCCTGCCGGACATCGGCACCGTGAAAATCGAGATCGATGTCAAGGACGCGCCCGCCGCTGCCGGTGGCCTCGGCGCGACGGTGGGCAAGTCCTCGATTCCCGGCGTGAAACGCATCATCGCCGTCGCCTCAGGCAAAGGCGGTGTGGGAAAATCCACCGTCGCCGCCAATCTCGCCGTCGCCCTCGCCGCCACTGGTGCCCAAGTCGGCCTCTGCGACTGCGATCTCTACGGCCCATCCGTCGCCCAAATGTTCGCCGTGAACGAGCGCCCCATGGCCAACGACCAAGATGAAATTATCCCGCTCGAAGCGCACGGCGTGAAACTCATGTCGATGGGATTTCTGCTAGAAGACCGCTCGCCCGTGATCGTGCGCGGCCCGATGGCCACCCGCTACACCCAACAATTTCTCCGCCAAGTGGCATGGGGAAATCTCGACTACCTCGTGCTCGATCTCCCGCCCGGCACCGGCGACATCCAACTCACCATCGTCCAAACCGTCTCGGTCGATGCCGTCGTCATCGTCACCACGCCGCAGGAAGTCGCGCTGATCGACGCACGCAAGGCAGTCGCCATGTTCGCCAAGGTCAACGTGCCGATTTTTGGGCTGATAGAAAACATGGCATGGTTCGAAGGCGACGACGGAAAAAAATATTATATCTTCGGCAAGGAAGGCGGCGTGCGCGAGGCGGCGGAAATGAATGTCCCCCTGTTAGGCCAAATCCCCATCGACATCGAAACCCGCGAACGCGGTGACAGCGGTGCTCCCGTCGCACTCGTGTCTCCAGCGGTTAGCAAGGTGTCCGCCGCGTTCCATGAAGTCGCCGCCACGGTCCTGGCGAAACTGCCGGTGGGTTAGAAATTTCCGCTCCGGCGGTTTTTAAGCCTCGAAGTGGAAATTGAACCCCTAGAGAAGAGCACAACGGGAGGCTTTCGCTAGTCCCCTTGCTATTGACTCGACCGTAACCCGTGATTCCCATCTTGCTTTTTCCGGCTCATTCGCCGTGCCTTCCGCCCCTCAGTCCGCCCCCGCCGCTTGTCAGTTGACCTCCTCCCCCTCGTTCCCATAGCCTGCCGCACCTACCCCATTATTTTATGAAAACTCCCATTACCATCTCCATCACCGGTGCCGCTGGCCAAATCGGTTACTCCCTGCTATTCCGCATCGCCTCCGGCTTCGTTTTCGGTCCCGACCAACCGGTGAACCTCCGCCTCATCGAAATCGAACCCGGCCTGCCCGCCCTCCAAGGCGTCATCATGGAACTCGACGACTGCGCCTTCCCCCTCCTCAACGAAGTCGTCGGCACTGCCGATCTCGACGAGGGCTTCAAAGACGCCAACTGGTGCCTCCTCGTCGGCTCCGTGCCGCGCAAGGCCGGGATGGAACGCGCGGATCTGCTCGGCATCAACGGCAAGATTTTCACCGGCCAAGGCCAAGCCATCGCCCGCAACGCCGCCAAGGATGTCCGCATCCTGGTCGTGGGGAATCCCTGCAACACCAATGCCCTCATCGCCATGAACAACGCTGCCGGCATCCCCGCCGACCGCTTTTTCGCGATGACCCGCCTCGATGAAAACCGCGCGAAAAGCCAGCTCGCCCAAAAAGCCGGCGTCCACGTTTCCAAAGTCACCAACCTCTGCATCTGGGGCAACCACTCCGCCACCCAATACCCGGATTTCACGCACACGAAAATCGCCGGTCGCCCCGCCACCGAGATCATCACCGACACTGCATGGCTCCAGAGCGAATTCATCGCCACCGTCCAACAGCGCGGCACCGCCGTCATCAAAGCCCGTGGCCTATCCTCCGCCGCCTCCGCCGCGAATGCTGCCCTGGACACCGTTAAAAGCCTCATCACCCCCACCCCCGCCGGCGATTGGCATTCCGTCGCTGTTTGTTCGGACGGCTCCTACGGCATCGAAAAAGGCCTCATGGCCTCCATGCCCATCCGCACCCTCGAGGGCGGCAAATGGGAAGTCGTCCAAGGCCTCGAAATCGACGCTTTCAGCCAAGGCAAAATCGACCTCACCATCAACGAACTCAAAGAAGAGCGCGATGCCGTGAAGGCCCTGCTCCCCGGCTGAGCCATCCCGCAGCAGCTTCCATCCCCCCACGCCCCATGACTGCGAAGTCACTGGGGCGTTTTGCATGCCGCGGCGATCATCCGCCGCCGCGAACTCGTCTTTCGAATCAAAATAACTGAAAATTTTCCGACCCTACCCCTCCAGTTGTCCCACCCTGGATGGTAAAAAAACCGGACTGCCAGTTTGACAACACCCCATCTGAACAGGCTAACTACTTTCCAAAGACAAAATCCTGAGCCGCCATGCCCTCCTCCATCAAACTCCACATCTCCGGCGAATTCGTAGCGATCACCGCCTGCCTTCGTGGATCGCTTCCCAACCTGACCGCTTAATAGATTTTTCCACCACCCATGTCCGCCATTTCACTTTTCGAAGAAAAACAAGTCCGCCGCGCTTGGAACGCTGCTGAGGAGAAATGGGTCTTTGCCATTGTCGATGTCATCGCAATTCTGACCGATAGCATCGACCCAAGTGCTTATTGGAGAAAGCTCAAGGAGCGCCTCAAAAAGGAAGGAATTGAACTTGTGACGTTTTGTCACGGTTTGAAAATGACAGCCGCCGCTGGCAAGCAGCGCCTGACGGATGTGGCCGATACCGAGCAGCTTCTCCGCCTCATCCAGTCCGTCCCATCCCCCAAAGCCGAGCCCTTCAAACGCTGGCTCGCGAAGGTCGGATACGAGCGCCTTGAGGAAATCGAAAAACCCGAACTCGCCGCCAGACGCACGCGGACGATCTACGAGCAAAAGGGCTATTCGGAAGAGTGGATCGAAAAACGCCTGCGCGGCATCGCCGTCCGCGATGAACTCACCGATGAATGGAAAAACCGCGGCGTCAAGGAGGGCAGGAAATTCGCCATTCTCACCGCAGAAATCAGCAAGGCCAAGAATTCCAGCTTTCCACCGACATCATTCTCTGCAACATTAATTCCGCAGCAATTCGTTGAATATTCATCATGCAAACCATCGATCATAGCCGCATTTCGTTGTCAGATTCACTCCTCGCCACACTGGCAGGCGGCGAGACTGTGGCGATCCGGGCGAATTCCGAAGTTATTGCCTTCATCGTTCCCGCTTCCCCCAAAGGAGAGCCCCGCCCCTGTGGCCTCGCCAAGGGTGAATTCACTGTTCCGGCAAACTTCAACGCTCCAGACCCGGAAATCGAGGCCCTCTTCTACGGCCAGTCCTGAGCCCCCGCCCTTGCCTTCCCGCACTGCGAAATACAGAGCGAAAAGCCACGTCCGGGTGGCCACGTCCGGGTGGCCACGCCCTTTTGGCCCAGCGGCAATCACGCATGCCCACAGCCGCAGATGATCGCAACCCTCCATCGTTCTAGGAGTTTGAAGCAATGAATCTACTCTTGGATACACACGCGTTTCTTTGGTTCGTCACCGACGATCAGCAACTTTCTCAAAACCAGAGAAATGCAATGCGCGATCCTGGGAATATCGTCTTTTTCAGCGCCATCTCCGCCACCGAGATCGCCATCAAATACGGACTCGGGAAATTACCTCTTCCCGAAGCTCCTGCCACCTACATCCCCAAACTCAGGCAGGTGCACCGCTTTGCCGAGCTTCCCTTGGAAGAATCCCCGTCCCTCGCTCTGGCCAGTCTCCCTATGCTCCACAAGGATCCGTTCGACCGCCTACTCATCTGCCAAGCCATCGTCCACGAACTCATCCTCGTCACCTCCGATCCCCTGATCCGTCAATACCAAGTGCCCGTCATCTGACGCCCGCAAACCTCCCGCCGGATTACCAAAAACATTCTCTCTCATGGCCCAGCCCCCCTACGCCCATACCCTGAACGGCAAACCGCCGGAAAAATGGGAACCGCTCTTCACCCCGTTTGGCGATCAAGCGGACCAATGCCAACGCGAGCACTGTGAGAAATGCCGCGAGCTTGTTCCTATGCACGGCCACCTCAACAAAGTGGCCTATTGGACCGCGAAGTTCGCGTCAGAGATGTTTCGTCCGGATTCTACCGAAGCGAAGTCCGCTCAGGATTGGGGCTACCTCGCGGGCCTCTGGCATGACCTTGGAAAGTTTGCTCCCATTTGGCAAACCTACCTTGCGTCGAAAGCCGACTCGCACAGCTCCGAAGCCACTGGCACACCCGCAAAAAAAGAAGACCACTCCACCGCCGGAGCAGCGTTCGTCCACACTCTACCT
Source organism: Akkermansiaceae bacterium (assembly GCA_043758445.1). Lineage (GTDB taxonomy): Bacteria > Verrucomicrobiota > Verrucomicrobiia > Verrucomicrobiales > Akkermansiaceae > Luteolibacter. The sequence goes on from JAYVNM010000205.1 coordinate 24,001, forward strand.
ACTTGCGGCTCTCTCCTCAGCTACGTCATTGCCGGACACCACGCAGGATTAGCAGATGGCCACACCCTTTTTCCCCTCGGTTGCCGGCTCCACAAGGAGGTCAACGAATGGCTACCCTACGCCCGAGCAGCAAGCATCCCTTTAGATGAAAAGCTCCCGCTTCCACCGCTCACCCGCCGCAATGCAGGCAACGATGCCATGGCGTTCCTACTCCGCTACCTCTTCTCTTGTCTCGTCGATGCAGACTTCATCGCCACCGAGGCATTCATGCAGCCCGGCCGCACTTCACTCCGCAAACCTTGGCCCGATGACATCATCGACCAAATGCTCGCCACCCTGGAAACCCATCTCGCCACGAAATTCGCCGACACCAAACCGTCTCTGGTAAATCAAGCCCGTGAATCCGTTCGCCTTGATTGCGAAAACGCCGCAGTCCACCCGCCGGGATTCTTTTCCCTCACCGTCCCCACCGGTGGCGGAAAGACTCTTTCTTCACTGATGTTCGCCTTACGCCATGCGAAAAAACACGGTCTTCGCCGGATCATCTTCGTCATCCCCTTTACGAGCATCATCACCCAAAATGCCGACGTTTTTCGCGCAGCTTTTGCCCCACTCGCCAAAGCCCTCGGGCGCGATATCGTCCTCGAACATCATTCAAAGTTCGACCCCGCCAAGGAAACAGAAGCCAACCGTCTCGCTGCCGAAAACTGGGACTCTCCCATCATCGTCACCACCAACGTCCGCTTTTTCGAATCCCTCTTCGCCAATCGCACCAACGCCTGCCGCAAACTCCATCGCACCGCACGCAGCATTATTATCTTTGATGAAGTCCAAGCCCTCCCATCCCACCTCCTTGCTCCCATCCTTCGCGGCCTTACCTGCCTCGTAAAGGACCTAGGATCTACAGCCGTCCTCTGCACCGCCACCCAGCCCGCCCTCGACCGCCGCGATCAATTCAACGTCGGCATCCCGCCAGCGGAAATTATCGAAATCGTCGGCGACACCCAAGCTCTCGCCCACACCCTTGAACGCGTCACCTGCCAAAACCTCGGCCCGCTCGACGACGAATCCCTCATCACTCACATCCAGGAAAACGCCCCTACCGGCTGCCTGCTCATCCTTAACACAACCAAGGCCGCTCAAACTCTCCATCAAAAGCTCGCCGCACGCACCACCGCTCTTCATCTCTCCGCACGCATGTGCCCACGCCATGTGATGAGCGTCCTCGCCAACGCCAAACGCTTGCGGAAGAGGGGGCGCTCTGTCGTCCTAATCTCAACCCAACTCGTTGAAGCCGGTGTCGATATCAGCTTCCCTGTTGTTTATCGCGCCGAGTGCGGTCTCGACTCTTTCGCTCAAGCCTCCGGCCGCTGCAACCGCAACGGTGAACTCCAGCCCGCAAAAGGCCGCGTCTTCCTCTTCCAACCCACCGACCACCCTATCCCAAAAGCCCTCACCGATCTCACCACAAACGCCGCCGTCACTCGCACGCAAATCGCCCCTCATTTCCCTGACGACGCCCTTCTCTCCCAGCCCGCCATCCGCGCCTACTTCGAGCACGCCATCTGGCACGCCGGTCTCTCCACACGCTGGGACAAACACCACATCGTCTCCGGCGACATGCCCTGCTTTGCTCCAGATTCCAACTCGCTCCTCGCCTACTCCTTCAAAACCGCCGCCGAACGCTTCCGACTCATCGAATCCAATACCCACCCCGTTCTCATCCCATGGGGAGCCAAAGGTCGCAAGCTCTGCGAAGAAATCCGCAACCTCAATAAACAAAACCGCAACCCAGATCGCACCCACTACCGCCGCGCCCAACAATTCACCGTCCAGATCTACGATGGGGAATGGCAGCAGCTAAAACCGAGCCTCTCCTTCCACTGCGACGAAGCCTTCGCCATCCTCGATCATCATCAGAACGATTATCATCCCCTGACCGGGCTCAAACGCCCCGGCACGGCCTCCGATCCCAATGCTTTCTATTTGTAACCGAGATCTTAACTCCATCCTACCATGTCCCAAGGTATTAAACTTCACATCTCCGGCGAATTCGCCTGCTTCACCCGCCCCGAAATGAAGGTCGAGCGCGTCTCTTACGACGTCATCACTCCTTCCGCAGCGCGCGGCATCCTCGAAGCGATCTACTGGAAACCCCAGATCCGCTGGGTCATCGACCGCATCCACGTCCTTAAACCCATCCGCTTCACCAACATTCGCCGCAACGAAGTCGGATCCAAAGCCTCCGCCCCCACCGCTGCCGCAATGAAAGGCGAATCCGTCGCCGCCGTTGGCATCATCATTGAAGACGAACGCCAGCAACGCGCCGCCACCCTCCTCCGCGATGTCGCTTACGTCATCGAAGCTCACTTCGACATCCTCGATTACCGCTTTGAAAAAAGCGGCCCCCCACTTTCCCCCAACGCCTGTGCCGGAAAGCACCTCGACATGTTCAACCGCCGTGCCCGCACCGGCCAATGCTTCCACCAGCCCTGCTTAGGCACCCGCGAATTTCCCGCTCGCTTCGCCCTCATTGCACCGGACGAACCCATCCCACCCACTGCACTCCCCCCCGAACAACTCGACAAGGAACTCGGTTGGATGCTCCACGACATCACCTACCTCCCCGCCGACAAAACGGTCAAAGACAGCTTCCTCACCGGCCAAGGCAAACGTGTCCGCACCGAACCTCGCTTCTTCAACGCCAAACTCGAAAACGGCATTATTGAAGTTCCAACCTTGCAATCCGCCACCGCCTAAAACCCATGATCCTCCAATCACTCTATCAGCTATACCAGCGGCTTGCCGAAAATCCCGAGAACGGGCTACCCACTCCCGGCTACAGCCTGCAAAACATCAGCTTTTGCGTCGTCATCACCCAAGAAGGCAAGCTTATCGAAATCCAACCCCGCGCGATTGAGTCGATTGAAATCGGGAAAAACGGCAAGGAAAAGAAAACCACCCGTCCACTCTCGCTACTCGTTCCCGGACAAGCAAAACCACCTGGGCAAGGACTGAATCCCTGTTTTCTATGGGATAACACCGGATATATGCTCGGACACAAACCCGTTGACTTCAAAAAATCTCAAGCCGAGCAGGAGAAAGAGCAAAAACGATCTCTCGCCTCATTTGGAGCATTCAAAACGCGCCACGTAGAAGCCGAACCCTTCATCGAGGAACCTTACTTTTCCAGCGTCTGTCGCTTCCTCGAACAATGGTCACCCGCAAATGCAGAGAACTACCCCATCCTCCAAAGTATAACCTCCGGCTTCGGCGTATTCCAAATCTCCGGACAAACCCGCTTCGTCCATCAAACTCCTTCAATCGCCAATTGGTGGAAACAGCAAAGCACTCCATCAGCTGATGGAGAAAAAGCAATCTGCCTTGTCACTGGACAAAACAAACCAGTAGCCCTCACCCACGAACCCGCAATCAAGGGAGTGAAAGACGCTCAGCCTGGTGGAGCAAAACTCGTCTCCTTCAACGAAAAAGCCTACGAATCCTTCGGCAAAGAAGATGGCCGAAAAGTCGGCCAAGGACGCAACGCCCCTGTATCCGAGGAAGCCGCTTTCGCCTACTGCAATGCTCTCAACTGGCTCCTCGCTAACCGCCGCTTCCGCATCGGCGATGCCACCACTGTCTTCTGGACAGCCGCACCCACACCCGCAGAGGCCATGTTCCCATGGATGATCTCCGGCGTGCCCGATGCCGAAGACCTCGAAACAAAACAACGCATCCAAAGCATACTGGAACGTATCTCCCGTGGCACACTCACCAGCGACGATCTCGGCGACCCCTCCGTTCCCTATTACATCCTAGGCCTATCCCCCAACTCCTCCCGCCTCTCCGTTCGCTTCTGGCACACCGGCCACCTCGGCGAACTCATCGGAAACCTCAAACTCCACCTCGGCCACCTTGAAATCGTCCGCCAATGGGACGAAACAAACACGAAAAACCCCGAACCGCTCAACCCCAGCACCTATCGTCTCCTCCGCCAAACCGCCCGCGATGCCGATGGCATTCCGCCACTCCTCGCAGGTTCGCTCATGCGCTCCATCCTGCTCGGCACCCGCTACCCAGACACGCTCATCAACGGCGTGATGAACCGCATCCGCGTCGTTGAAAAGAAACCCAAAGGCGAGGGCTCCCTCGACAACGTCAGCTATCTCCGTGCCGCCATCCTCAAGGCCTGGCTTATTCGCAACCATCACCAACACATCACAATCATGTTAGACGAAACCAACACAAATCCCGGCTACCTCCTCGGCAGACTTTTCGCAGTCCTTGAAAAGACCCAACAAGACGCGCTCCCCACCATCAATGCCACCATCCGCGACCGGTTCTATTCAAGCGCATCCGCGACCCCACGCGCTGTCTTCGGACGTTTGTTGCGAATGTATCCAAACCACCTCGGCAAAGCTCAATCCGAATGGGCATCAAAAATCGGTATTGAAAATGCCGTGAAGCGGAAAAACGGCAGGGAAATTCTTTGCCAGAACATACTTGATGACCTTTCGGACTTTCCCGCCCATCTGAATCTCCAGAATCAAGCCCAGTTCGCGCTTGGTTACTATCACCAACGGAAAGCCCTCTTCCCCAGCAAAACCAAAACCAATGAAACCGCTTCCACCGAAGAAGCCGAATCCGCCGTCGCCTGATTATTCCCAGAAGCTGAACATTCCAAACTAACAAATTATAATTATGAACCACCGCTACGATTTCATCTACCTGTTCGACACCACTGACGCAAATCCCAACGGAGATCCAGATGCGGGAAACCTTCCCCGCGTTGACTCCGAATCCGGCCAAGGACTGATCACTGATGTCTGCATCAAACGCAAAGTCCGCAATTTCATCGAGATCATCAAAAAGGATGCTCCAAGCTTTGACATCTACATCAAAGAAAAGGCCGTCCTCATGCGTGCTCACGAAAGGGCCTATCAAGCGATCAAAGAAGACGGCAAAGAACAAAGCGAAGCCAAAGCCGGAAAGCGTAAAGGTAGCGGCGACGAAGTAGATGCAGCACGCAAATGGATGTGCCAAAACTTCTACGACATTCGCACCTTCGGTGCCGTCATGAGTCTCGCCGTGAACTGCGGTCAGGTTCGCGGCCCCATTCAAATCGGCTTCTCCCGATCCATCGATCCCATCGTCATCAGCGAACATGCCATCACCCGCATGGCGGTCGCCACCGAAAAGGAAGCGGAAGCCCAACAAGGCGACAACCGCACCATGGGTCGCAAATTCACCGTCCCCTACGGCCTTTACCGCTGCCACGGCTTCATCAACCCTTTCCTCGCCGATCAAACCGGTTTCTCCGAAGAGGAAGACCTAGAACTCTTCTTCCAAGCCCTGGAAAACGCCTTCCAGTTCGACCAATCCGCCGCCCGGCCAGCAGGCAGCATGGCCCCCCGCGCACTGTTGATCTTCAAACATGAAAATCAACTTGGCAAAGCACCTAGCCACTCTCTCTTCGACCGACTCAAGATCGAATCCTTCGAGGACAACCCTTCCGAGGACGGCAAGCCACCACGTAAATTCACCGACTACGCCAGCCGCATCACTTTCGACGGCAAGCCACTTGACGAATTCATTGTGCCGCCCACCGACAAACCCACCGTGGAAGACCTTGGGAATGGCATAACCCTCATCCGCCGCATCTGATTTCATGGCAGACGATCCACAATTTCCCAATCGCGAAGAACTCGCCAGGGAACTACTCCGCTACAAGATGTTGGAGTATTCGGAAGATTTCTTCTGCGCGACCTGGCTGGTGGACCTGGAGTTTGAACTCTGGGATTACGCAGCACTTCCCAATCCCGATTCCCGAAGCGAGCACAGCGTCGCGCTGAGCAAAGAACTCCGCGTCCTCGGCGAAATCGCCGGGGGCTGGTGGGTGTATGACGATGAAACGTGCCCTAACGAAAGTGGTCCGGTTTTCATTTCCATGGATCGCTGGCATGAGCGGCTCTCGGGACGCCAATCTTCCTGACGGCCATGCCCTACCACCCGCCATTGACCATCACCCCGCTGCTGATTGACCTGGTCTCTCAGATCAGCGAGGAGATGGGCCGGTGGACGACGGTGGAAGCCGGAACCTCGCCGCGGCTCCGGCGGGAGAACCGGCTTCGCTCGTGAGTGGAAATTGAGGACCGCCCAAGTAGCGACTAAGTAACCGACCCAGTAAAACGCCAGTTTACTCGAGCCCGCTCCCCCGTCATGCCAAACGACCACAACTATCTTAAGACCCCGTTTCCCGGGTTTCCCCGGGCGCGGTTATTGCTGGCATTGGCGGAGTGCTCATCATCCCCCTCACGCTCAAACCCATGAGCTTCGACCAAGGACAATTCAACTTCGATGCCAAGGGGCCGGAAGACGGATACCGAAAATGGCGCGAGGAACTCGACGCGGCGCGGTTGGCCTTCGAGCGGCGGTGGGGAGTGATCCTCAGCCGCCGGGTGTCGGTGGTGCTAAAGGATCATGAGAAGCCGTTAGTTGGATTGCTGCGGACGGTTTCGGATCCGAAAAAGAAGCGGGCCGGGCCGCCGGAATTCGAGATGGGCGGGCTGAGATTCCAGGTGGGGGCGATTCAAAGCATCGTCCAGATAGACGCCAGCGATGGAGAATCTCAGAGGTGAAATCTCAAATCCTCAAATCCTCAAATCTTCAAATCTCAGAGTGTTCACCGAAGACCAACTGCTGCCTCTATCCGCCCTGCAACATTGGCTGTATTGCCCGCGCCAGTGTGCGCTGATCCATTTGGAACAGGCGTGGGCGGAAAACAAATTTACCGCCGAGGGTCAAGTGCTCCACACGAAGGCGCACGAGGGAGCGGATGAGAGCAAGGCGGGGGTGCGGATCACGCGCAGCATGTCGGTGCGCTCGCTGGCCATGGGCATTTCCGGGCAGTGCGACGTCGTGGAATTCCATCCGGGCGGGCGGATTGTGCCGGTGGAATACAAGCGCGGGAAGCCGAAGTCCCATCATGCAGACGAGGTCCAGCTCTGTGCGCAGGCGATGTGCCTAGAGGAGATGCTGGGGGTGACGATTTCTAATGGCTGCTTGTTTTACGGTGAGAAGCGGCGGCGGACGGAGATCGAGTTCGATAGATTACTCCGCCAGCTCGTCACCGATACCGCCGCCGCACTGCACGCGATGATTGATTCGCGCATCACCCCACCTGCGGAATACGCTCCGCGCCGCTGCGACGCGTGCTCGCTGATTGAACTCTGCCAGCCGAAAGCTCTGCGCTTCAAGCGCGGCGCACAGGCGTGGTTCGATTCCCGCCTCAAATCTCAAATTTGAATCTCAAATTTGAATCTCAAATCTCAAATCTCAAATCTCAAATCTCAAATCTCAAATCTCAAATCTCTAATCTCTAATCTCTAATCTCTAATCTCAAATTCCCCTCATGCGCCGCCACCTCAACACGCTCTTCGTCACACTGGAAGGCGCCTATCTCCGCAAGGATGGATCCGCCATCGAGATCCGCCATGAAGGGGAAACCAAGCTCCGGGTGCCGCTTCACAATCTGGATGGCATCGCCTGCTTCGGCTGGGACATTTCCTGCTCCGCCGCCCTGATGGCCGCCTGCGCCGAGGCGAACGTCAGCCTGTCATTTCACAATCCTTATGGGAAATTTCTTGCCTGCTCCAATGGTTTCACCGCGGGCAACATCCTGCTCCGCCGTGAGCAATACCGCCGCGCGGATCATGAACCCGCCTCGCTCGCCATCGCCGGAAACATGATTGCCGCCAAGCTGGCGAATACCCGCCACGTCCTCATGCGCGCCGCCCGCGATCACGGCGAGAAATCCCCTGAACGCGCCTTCGCGCTCACCCAAGCGGCAGATTTCCTGGCCGTCCGCATCGGCCTCATTTCACGCGCCACCACGCTCGATACATTGCGCGGCATTGAGGGCGACTCCGCCGCTGCCTACTTTGCGGTTTTCCCCCACCTCCTCACCAATCACGATCCGGCCATCACGATTTCTGGCAGATCCCGCAGACCGCCGCTCGATCCAGTGAATGCACTACTCTCCTTTCTCTATGCCCTGCTCACGCACGACTGCCGCAGCGCCTTGGAATCCTGCGGCCTCGACCCCCAATGCGGCTTCCTCCACCGCGACCGCCCCGGTCGTCCCTCCCTCGCGCTCGATCTGATGGAAGAATTCCGCAGCTTCTTCGCCGACCGCGCCGCGCTCTCCCTGTTCAACCGCCAACAAATCACCAGCAAGGATTTTGAAACGAAGGAAAATGGCGCGGTTCTCCTCAAGGACGACTCCCGAAAAAAAGTCCTCACCGCCTGGCAAGAACGCAAACAGGACGAAATCACCCACCCCTTCCTTGATGAGAAAACCACGATCGGCTTCCTGCCCCATCTCCAAGCCCGCCTACTAGCCCGCCACCTGCGCGGCGATCTCGATGCCTACCCCGCCTTCCTCGCCAAGTAATCCCAAATTTCAAATCTCAAATTTCAAATCCCGATGTACATCCTCCTCACCTACGACGTTTCTACGACCACCCCGGCCGGCAAATCCCGCCTCCGTCGCACCGCCAAAGTCTGCCTCGACTATGGCCAGCGGGTGCAAAACTCCGTCTTCGAGTGCAAAGTGGATCCGGCGCAGTTGGTGACCCTCAAAGCGAAATTGTTGGAAATCATGGACTTGAAAACCGACAGCCTCCGCTTCTATCATCTCGGCAACAACTGGCATCAGCGGGTCGAACATCACGGTGCCAAAGAGGGTTATGACGTAGATGGAACGCTGGTGATTTGAGTCCCGCCCAGTCACGGTCACCTCGTTATTCAAGCCGCCCGCCAGCCGCCCGCGAACCCCAAGCGATCTCGAAACCGCCCGCAGGTTCGCGCCAGCCGCTAGGCCTACCGCTTCCGCTCTTTGACATCCCCAGTTGAAAATTATTTCACCTCCATGAGCTAAAACTCCAGAGGTTCGCGGAACAGTCTTTGCTTTCCTTACACCGGTAAGGCCTCTAGACTCCCGCCGTCGCCCCCTACGCGGGGGGCGCGGATTGAAACCGATCACCACCGTCATGGCCGCATGGAGCTTGTCCTCGGTACGGGTGGATATTTGGCGCGTGTGGCCCGCTTAAAGTCTCTGAGAAGCTTCTGAGCCTGTCTGACCTTGTCGGTTTTCAGGATCGCCAAGAACGCTTGCCATTCATCGTAATCCGTGCGTAAAAACCGCCACCGGGTTGCCGGACGTAAAGTCCGGGTATCGCGGTAGCTTCCCAATGGGTTGGTTCTCGTTTCGTAGTATTACATTCTGTTTTATGGTGTAATGGTATAATTCAGACATCAGTCAAAGGGTGGCAAAAAGCCCTAAGTGTCTTAGGGCCAATACATAGGAGGGGTGGTAGAGTGGTCGATTGCGCCAGTCTTGAAAACTGGAGAGCCGAAAGGTTCCGTGGGTTCGAATCCCACCCCCTCCGCCATCTAAATCCCTTACGGTTAAAGGGTTGCAGCGCAAAGACTAACGGATATCCCAATCTTCCAAAGTGCGCCATTATGCGCCAAAATGCACGAATAAGGGGTGTTTTAGTGTAAGCAAAGTGGAAGCAGGGTGAAAGCAGATCATCCTCGGCAAGCATCCCTCCGCCCCCCTTCCCCGGTGCCACCGATGCCACGCGCGGGCGGGAGAGCTGCCTCAATCTGTTTCGGCGAATTTGCCAAAACAACCGCTTCTCTTCGCGTGCTGCTTTCTGGCGGGTCTCCTTGATGTCCTTCGCGACGCGGTGAATGGCAATTTTCCGGTGGCGGATGTCGTCAATGACCTCGGGAGCAATCTCCCCCTTGTCTGCGGCGTCCTTGATGAGCTTGACGGCATCAAGCGTGCGCTCGCCGATGCCAGCTTCCTTTGCGGCTTCCCGGCGGGTGTCTAAACCCTTCGGCATTTTTGCCAGAGGGTTTTTCTTGTTCCCTCTTCCGCCACTTCCATCTTCACCCTTCCCTGATTTTTCTTTGGCTTCCGCCAACGGCCTAAGCAACTCCTGCTTTCGCATGGCCAAGAGTCCCTTGTCGTAGTCGGAGACGTTGCGGCGGCGATACCTTAGCAAATCGCTAAGGATTTCCCTGCGGTTCCACGCTGTCCGCCTGCGGTTCGCTGGCGGCTTCGTAGTCCGCGCCGGGTGTCAGTCGTGTCGGAGCTTCGGGTAATTTTTTTCCCGAAGCTCGCTGGCGGCTTCGTAGTCCGCTAAAAAGGTTTCGAGTGCGTCTAAAGGTTTCGCCAATATTGGCGAAACCTTTGCTGGCGGCTTCGTAGTCCGCTAAAAACCCTTCGCCAATATTGGCGAAGGGTTTAGATGCTGTCCGCCTGCGGTTCGCTGGCGGCTTCGTAGTCCACGCCCGGTGTCAGCGTCGCCAAGATCGTGCTCGGCAACGTCACGGTGGATCCCGGTCGCAGGCACTCGCCATTCCAGATGATCGGTCTGAGCAATCGGATTCTGCCACGGTGAAAGGCGGCTGTCTCGGCTGTCGCGGCATACTGAATCAATGGATAGCTCACGATGGTGATGGTTAAAATTCCCTGCCCGTGGATGCCGCATTGCAGGGTCAATGCTCTGAAGGGGAAATTCACTGCCCCTCGGCTTTCTTTCGCGCTCTCACGGATTACGCGCCTTCTCTCTGTTCACACGCAAGAAATCATGCGGCCTTGGTCGCGGTGGCGAGTTCCTTTTTCACCGATACGAGCAATGCCTTCGCTTCACTTGTGCCAGCTACGGCCATGCGGTGAAGACCCACCATGGATTGAATTGGCTGGTCGAGATACACGCGCATTTGTCCACTGGCATCTTGGCCTGCAAACCGGGTTCCTGATAGGCTGTTTGGCTGGCGATGATACTTCAAGCAGTCCGCGCTTCCCTGATAGAGCCTGCGGACATGCGCTTGTGCCAGTCCTAGCGGCTTGATCCGCAGACTAAACAGATCGAATGCGGAATCGTTTAGCTCGGCAGTGAGAACTTCCCACTCCGCCCAGCCATCCATGACAACTTGCCCGCATTCCAAATATGCTTTTTGAAAGTCGAGGTATTTCGTCTCACGCAACCGCGCCAAGTAGTCATTTGCTACGGCTCTTCCTTTGTTGAGATAAGCGGCGATTTTCTGAGTTGCCGGGTCTTCGAGGTCCGTCACCTTGACGCTGTATGCGAAATTTTCACCGGGCTTATTTGAGCCAATCTGTGAGTTCCCGACAACTTTACCAGCGCCCGGAAACGCCGGATAAACTATCATTCCGAATCGGCGATAAAACTCGCCGTCGATCAGGTCGGGATGCTCGCCAGCAACGCGAAATTCTTCGTTTATTTGCCAGTAGGTCGCGAAACATTCGGGAAGCCCTTTCCATGACTCCGGCAGCGGGGCGGGATCGGGCCTTGCGGGTGTCGGGTCTTCCACTTTGGGAAAGCCATCGTCGAGCAAGCGGAAATCGGAGCGGTCGAGTTCATTGGCCACGTCTGCGGCAATCTCGATTTGCTCGCCGCGTGCTAAATGCACTATTTTACCAGCTAGATTTTTTAGCTGAATCGGTGAAGTTGCCTCGATGCGGACGGTGCGGCCTTTTGTGCCAGGGAAGAGCTTGGGGAAGTCTATAAACATGGTGTAGGATTGTTAGGTGTTAGATTCTGGAAATGAGATTGAGGCGGCGGATTGCATTTTTCACGGCATGGGTTCCGCCAATCGCGGGGCGCGTGCCGCTTCGCTTGGCGATCTCCGGGAATTTGTCACTCTTCGGGTGACTGCGGGCGGCGGCGGCGAGATTACGCTTTTCGGCGATACCCGCAGGCGATTGCCAAAAGGTTTGGCTTTCGCGGACCTTGGAGCGGAGTTCGGCGACGGTGTGGGGGCGCGGGGAATTGGATCGTTCGATGTTGGACATGCCGGGAAACTTGCATTGCCCCACCGCGCCCGCAATCACGCCGTCGCCGGGGTTGTCCCGTTTGTGCGAGTTGCGGACACGCGCCCGCCTCGGGTCGCATACCACGCTGCCAGATCGACTGCGGAGAGCCTCCAGACCCTGCGGTTGTATTTTACGCATGGCAACTCCCCGGCTCCCACCGCGCGGCGGATCGTGCGGACGGATAGGCCAAGAATTTCGGCGGATTCGGCGGGTGTGTGGAAACGTGGCTTCATGGCTTTAGGCTGTCTGGTTTCAGAAGCCGTCGAATCTGCTAGGTTTTGGCGGTGGTGTGAAAGCAACCTTGCCACGGCTGGCAGGGGTGAGTCCGAAAGCAAAGCGAGTCCCCGCAGTACGGCTGGAGGGTCGCCAAGATTTGATATAAATCTCGGCAATGGTTTCTGTGGTGCGATGGCTTTAGGCTTTGACATGGTGTATTTGTTGGTTATGCGGATTCCCGCGCTTTTTGTTTTTTCGGGACAGGTCTTTACAGGGGTTCCAAGACGGTGGGGGGTTAGAACGCATCAGACTTTTGCATGGGGCGGGGGAGGGGGAGGGGATTTTTTTCGTTAAGGGTCCACCGTGAAAAAAACAAGCGGCGTTATCATTCGCGGGCGTGATGACACCACGGGCGAGACCAGCGCGGACAGCGGCTCTTGCTTGGTGTCGCCAGTCGCGTCGTGCCTGTCCTTTGCGGATAGCAACGGCGAGCTGCATCTCGATCTCGTCGAGAGTTGCACGGTCGAGCGTGAAGAGGCGCTCCTTGTCGCTGGCGGCTGTCGGCCACGGGTTGCGGGTTGGCGGGGTCATGGTGCGGGTGACTTCAGGTAAATGACCTTGCTCTTGATTCCTGTCTTGGCGTGCGGCCATGATGGGAGGCGGCAGGGATGTTCGGGATGTCCAATCAGTCCGGCGTCGATACCGATAGCATCGGCAGTGCTGCGGAGAGATTCCAAGGCTTCCTTGGATGGACTATGAAACCACGCATGGAGACTCTTGTTTCCGGTGAAGAGTAGCGCGGCCAGTTGCCAGTCGAGTTTCTCACGAAGCCACCGGACGATTGCCATGGATGAGGCGAGGTGAACGCGGATTTCATCGGGTGAGACTGGCTTGATCTTGTCGAATCCGTCGAAGTCGAGAATCTCATAAGGCGCGGCGGCGACGGCATCACCTGAGCGCGATGAAGTGCCAGGGTTCCAGATCGCAGGCGATACCATCGGTCCGACCGTATTCACGGGTTCAAGTTGCCAATCAGTGACGGACTTCCAGCGCGAAGCGTAAAGGCCATCCTGCCCGCTATGATACAGGTCACCTGTCCAAATCACGGCATCGGCAGGAAATAGAGACGCGATGAAACCACGAGGATCGTTCATCGCGTCCGCATTCTTCACTGGCGACGAGCTGAGAGCGTCCGATGATGTCCATGGGTAGTTTGCCACGATGAAGTTGCGCTTGGATTTTAGAGCGGCTGAGAGCCTGCGACTGTTGGCGGCTTGAATCTCCTGCTTCATCCGATTGCGTCCCCATTCTCTATCCGCTGCGGGATCGCGTTCGCTCTTGATACCGACCAGCCGGAAGATTTCCCGGCGATGTTCTGCGTCACTCGGAAAGGCCGCGCAGCCGAATTTGCCAGTCTCGGCATTCTGGAAAAAATGGGTTCCTGATTTGTCGCCGCCTGTGGAAGCGCAAGCAGGACAGCGAGCGGTGATCTTGGTTGAGAGTCGCCGGACTTTCTCTAAGCGGTTGATGTCGATTGTGGCGGGCATGACGGGTGTGACGGGTGATTTTCGAGTCCTATCTTCTTATTATTATATTTTATTATGATTACTCATTACAATTTACCCGTCACACCCGTCATTTTTGGGTGAAATCCACCATCTGCGCTCTGATGCAGTGCGGGCCGGACGGATGCGCTCCGGTTCTTTCTGAGAGAGCCGATGAAGATATTTCCCGCAGGATTGCCGGTAGGTGAAGACCTGTTCGGCGCGGCGGCTGTGGATTTGCCGGATGCGCTCTTCCAGCTTTTCGGCTGTGATCCAGATAGGTCCGCTCCTGAAATCCTCGGCAAGCGTTAGGTCAATGAGGTCAAGCAGATCGTACTCGGGCGAAAGAGCTTCGAGATTTTGTTTCAGCTCTGGGTGATGGAATGTTGCAACATTATATCGGCGCGGGTCTGCGTATTCATCCGGCATCTGATAGATATTTAGTAGCCAATAAAGGAACGCCGGGATTTCAGAATGCAGCTTGCGCTCGAATGCTTCTTTTTCCGCCATGGATGTGACGGGCATCGGAAAATCAAATTTAGATGCGCGTAGCAGGATGAGCTTATCGGCGAAGTCTTCATTCAATGGCGGCAGCACAAGGAGACTTTCGGGATCGCTGTTGAGCGTGATCGTAATCCGCCACCATGGCCGGACGTTGATCTCGTCCTTACCCTTCGCATGAAGAGCCTTAACGCTGGCACCGACCGTGTGAGTCTTGAGTTTGCCACCAAATGCCAACCGTGCGCTGATTCGGCTCTGACTGCGGCAGTCGTCAAGGAATAGGTGTTCGGCACCATAGAGAGTCGAATTGAAATCGTTGTCTTTCAGGAAATATCTCTCGGCATCGGCAGATCGTCCGGCAAGACAGGGTGTGATGATGTGATGTTGCACTAATGATTTCCCGCAGTCTGCCACCCCACAAATTCCAAGTGCCTGCTGTTGTTGGTGACGGCCAGCGCGAAGTGCTTGGGCCGATGACTTTATCCATCCACAAACAGTGTGAATCTGCGCTGATCCGATTTCATCGGGTTCAGAATTGGCAAAGAGTCCTTTTAAGACGGCGTGGATTATCGGACAGAGTCCTTTCACTGGCTCGATCAGATTCATATTCTCAGTGACAAGAATGCGTGATCCTGCTTCTTCGTAAAATCCTGAGTTTCTTCCGCAGAACGGACCATAGCGAGAGATGTCATTTCCCATCTGGACGCGAACGGTTTCAATGTCTGCGTCTTGGGTTGTGAGTAGTCCGCGAGTGACTTTGAGCAATCGCCTATACGATCCGGCGCGGAGTGGTAGCCACCTGCCATCATCGTTTTTGACTAGAAAGGTTTCGGTGGGGGCATAGAAATAATCCTTCACTTCTTCCACGTCGAGAGCGTCAAGGCTGATAGGTTTTCCTTCGTTCATGCTTGGCCTTCCTTTCTGCTTGTCGAGATTGGCAGGTTGTCGATTATATCTAACATCTTCGCCAATTCTTTATCAGATCTGCGGTTGTTAGTTCCAGTAACGTAGGGGTCGATCTCGAGATGTTCGTCAATCGCGGCGTCGATCTCGTCATCGTATCGCGGAGTCGATATGCTTTCGCGGAATGCTTGGTGTTCGGCGACGGTGATCGGCCTGCGCCGTTGATCGGCTGTTAGAAGCTCTTCGATTTCCGTTAGGGGTCCGTCTGCATCACTGCGGTCGGTGGTGTTCATGCGCGTGCTGCTCCTTTCCATCCAACCGCCTTGATGCGATTCCTTTCAACGAATGCCGTTAGATCATCGGGATGAAACCTGATAGACTTGCCAATCTTGACCACGGCGATTTCACGAGCTTGAACTTTCTCTTGAAGTGTCCGGCGTCCGATGCCGATACATGCGGCGGCTTCGTTGGTGTCTAGTAGTTTGAACGGCGCTTGTGCGGTGCCGTGGCGCGTTGGTTGTTGAATGGTGCTTGCCATGGCGCAAGTAAGCGCATGGCTGTGCGGGGTCAGATACGGGGTGCCGCTGATTATTTACCCCTTGCCTGAGTCACGAACGGCTTGATCTCGGGTCGCTTGAAAAACGCCTGCCAAGAGTTCCTATCGGCGAAAATGTTATTACCTAACGGTTTTGCCAAGTTCTTCTCCATTTGTTGCTTGGTCATTTTTTCCAGTGGATTCTTCCGCTTCGACAAGATTGTTAGAGCGGCTTCGATGTGGAGCAACATCCTTGATTCTCCAGCCTTCCGGTTGCTCGATTTGAGGTCTTTGACGGCGGCGAGCGCGGATTTGAAGAATGCTTCATCGAGTTCACGAACGGCCTTGCACGCCTCGTCACCATAGAAATCATTTACGCCGAAATGAGCGCGGACTGTCTGTGAATAGTTTTCGTCGTCGAGCTTTGCCACTGCGGTTTTCTTGCCTTTCACAATCTGAACATGAGCGGCCTGATTGGAGCGAAGATGCAAAACCATCTCGGCTTGAAACTTTTCAGGGTGAGTGATGGCATTTGTGGCTTTCGGCTTCGTCAGGATGCCGCGTTGCCTCTGTTCAAGTTCGAGCTGTGATTCAATTACCCATAGACGTGCGGCTGTGCCTTTGCTGCGGTCGCTGGCGAAGTCTGAGAGATGTTTCAACTCCTCGTCGGTCATCTTCTCAAAAGCGGTCTGGAAGGGTGATTTCATGCGCTCGCCCTCCCCGTTTTAATGCTCACGATCTTGCCCTTGGTCTTTATCGGCCTGATGGCGAAATACTTCGCGGCGGCGGCTTTGGTGACAATCGCCCGGTAGTGATTCTTGATCGTGCCGGGGGAGTTTCCAACGTCATCCGCCACTTGTGCCACGTCGCCCGTTTCGGCGCATCGGTATGAGATGAACGAATGCCGCAAGCCATTCGTGATCTTGTCCACTCCAGCCAAGGCGAACAGCTCGCCAATAGCTATGTCCTTGCTCTCTGTGGACGTGAGCCAAGCCTTGCCCTTGCGCCGGGGTTGCGCGAACAGCCACGCTTTACAGGCGGCAGTGAATGGCACGATGCGCGAACCCGTTTTGACGCTGTTCACTCGAAATTCATCCATGTCGGGCGATAGTTTCGAGATGTCCAGAACCTCGGCTTCGGATGCTCGCAATCCTGCGAAGAATCCAAGGGCCAGCACGGGGAGAAGTGCCGGGGTTGATTCAAGCGCGGCCTGGAGGACTTTTTCCACGTCCTCGGGTGAATAGGCTTCCGGCTCGCTGGTTTCCACCTGCTCGGGTTCAAGGCTGGCGACGGGGTTGAAAGCACACAAGGCACGGGCGGGCGTGCTGGCATAGCCAAAGAGCGCGTGGAGGGTGGCACGGTGATGATTGCGGGACAGCGGCGAGAGGAAAGGCGCTTTGGCGAGTTTGCCGGGGTTGCGGCGGCTCCTGAGAGATGAGAGCCATCTTTCAATCTGCGACGTGGTGACGGTGCCAATCGGGCTTGTGCCATGATCTTGCGCGAACCGCTTCAACTGGTCGGTGAGGTTTGCAAGTTGGCGAGATTTCACCCGGCTTGCTTTATAGGCCAGAAATTCGGCGACGACTTCCGCAACGGCAATTTGATTTTCGGCGGATTGATTGTGCCGGGCGCGGATCTCATTCAACGATCTTGAAACCAGATCTTCAAAGCGCGGAACATCCGCCCCCAGCGCAAGCAGGTCTGCGGCTTCGTCTCGGTAGAAATCAAAAGCGCGTCGAACCTCGGGCGGGATGTCGCCATACCGGACCCCGTGATTCGAGATTTCAAGCTCCTTGTCCTGGGCAAAGGTGTAGGCATCGGCCTCGGCGGCAAAGCTCTTGAACACACGAACGGGCTTGCCGTCCTTTTCGGTCGCATACCAGACACGCCACGGGGCGCGGGGATTGGAAGTCGCTTTGACTTTGCAGTGAGTGAAGTTCGTCCGTTTCGGTTGCTTTGCCATGCGCGGGAATGTGCGGGAAAGTGCGCCAAATGGCAAGTTTTAATGTAAGCAAAGTGGAAGCAGAACGCATTTACAACGAATTATCGGCTTTTCTGCGGTCTTGAAAACTGGAGAGCCGAAAGGTTCCGTGGGTTCGAATCCCACCCCCTCCGCCACTTTTGCTACCAGAGTGATGCAATCGTTAACGATCCCGGACAGCGTGAAACGGAGACCGTGCTGGCAGCAGTCCTCGCTCACGACAATGAGTTTGCCGTCTTGATCGATTCTCCAGTGCTCATTCAGCTTAGGGAGGTGTTGGGTGATTTCACATGGGTAGCCACTATCGGTTTGACGCAATTTGGCATCGCCGAGTGTTTCAGGTAATTTGCTGGCGATTCCAAGGTCGCCGAACGCGCTTGCCCAATGCTTGTTCAGTTTCTCGAAGCGTCTTCTTGAGGAAAACTTACGACCAAAGATGAGAGAAGCGGTTTGACTGATCATCCTCCAAGAAAACCCATTAACCCACAGGCATCTCAGTCAAACCGCCATGTCTTGCGACACCTATCATTTAGCACCACGCGTGCCAAATCGATGGGGGAAAACATCGGGAAATCACCAGATTTTGCGCTAGCAATGCTCGCAGGATTCCATCTACCTTGAATTTGTTGCGCCTGTAGCGCTGTATTTGAGCGAATAACCAAAACCTAACTATCCTAAAGATGAGTGTGTTTCCCTGTGATACCGTAAAATACGAAGGCCCGAGTTCCAAGAACCCGCTTTCATTCAAACACTACAACGCCTCGGAAGTCGTCGCCGGCAAGACCATGGCCGAGTGGTTCCGCTTCGGCTGCGCCTATTGGCATACCATGCGCGGCACTGGTTCAGATCCCTTCGGCATGGGGACCGCCGCTCACCCTTGGGACGACGGCTCGAACACCGTGGCCAACGCCCAGAATCGCGCCCGCGTGTTCTTCGATTTCATGGAAAAAGTCGGCATCGACTACTACTGCTTCCACGACCGCGATGTCGCACCCGAGTGCGCCACGCTCGCCGAGTCGAACAAGGCACTCGACGCTGTCGCCAACGTGCTTGAGGAGGAGCAAAAACGCACGGGTAAGAAGCTCCTTTGGGGGACCGCCTGCCTCTTCGTGCACCCGCGCTATCAGCAAGGCGCGGCCACCAGTCCAAACGCCCAAGTCTATGCGTATGCTGCTGCGCAAGTGAAAAAAGCGATGGAAGTCACCCACCGTCTCGGTGGCGAAGGTTATACTTTCTGGGGCGGTCGCGAGGGTTACACCACGCTGCTTAATACTAACATGAAGCGCGAACTCGACCACCTCGCCCGCTTTCTGCACATGGCGGTGGATTACAAAAAGGAAATCGGCTTCAAGGGCCAATTTTACATCGAGCCAAAACCCCAGGAGCCGACCACCCATCAATACGATTCGGACGCGGCAGCCTGCCTCAATTTCCTCCGCGAATACGACCTGCTAGAGCACTTCAAGCTCAACATCGAGACCAACCACGCCACCCTCGCCGGCCACACGATGGAGCATGAACTCACCGTCGCCTATGAAGCCGGAGCGCTCGGCAGCATCGACGCTAACATGGGCACGCCCAACGTCGGCTGGGACACCGACCAATTCCCGACCGATCTTTATCTAACGACTCATACGATGCTCGTTCTCATGAAAATGGGTGGCTTCACCACCGGCGGGCTCAACTTCGATGCCAAGCGCCGCCGCGAATCCTGGGAACCCGTCGATCTCGTTCACGCCCACGTCGTGGGCATGGACGCCTTTGCCCGTGGTCTCAAAACCGCCGCCGCGATCCGCGCGGACGGCCGCATTTGCGAATTCATCAAGGAGCGTTATAAGACTTGGGACAGCGGCATCGGCACCGAGGTCGAGGGCGGGAAAACCTCTCTGGCGGATCTCGAAAAATACGCCCTCGCGAATCCCGAGCCGATGGTCGCCAGCGGTCGTCAGGAAATGGTCGAGGGCTTGCTCAACGAATTCATCTAACCTACAAGGATGAAATTACTTAGCGTGCTCGGCTTGCTGACATTACCCGCATCCGCCGGTGAGGGACGGAGCCAGCCATGGGACACCTGGGAATTTACCTTGGAAAGCGGCTATCTTTGGAATGTCGGCCATAATACCGACATTCCCTACGAAATCATCCCGACCCAACTGACCCTCCGCTCGCCCGTCGTGTGGACTCTGTGGAAAGATGAGAATGGCGCGGCGCTGGTTGTTAGGAACCGTTTCTCCGCATTGTTGGAAGCCATCACCCGTGGGCCTGAGGATGTCTATCTCGGCCTCGCCGGGGCACCCTCCATCGAGTATTGGTTCCCCTCGCATGAAACCTCGGCGTTCTTCTCCATCGGCGGCGGCTTCGGCTGGACTAACAGTTCTGGCGGCACGCAGGGGCTTGGGCAGGATTTTACCTTCAATTGGTTCAGCCAACTCGGCCTGCGGCGAAAAATCACGGCGGATGTTTCCTTGTTAGGCGGGCTTTATTTCATCCATCACTCGAATCTCGGCCTAACTGATCCGAACCCTGGGATTGATGCGCTGGGCTTCACGCTGGGATGTGCGTGGACGTTCTGATTCCCTGCCCGCTTCAGACGCCCTGCCAACGCAGTTTTTGCCGTAGAGCCTCGTAAAATGAGCGACCTTCAAGGCGGAGCAGGTGGAAAGATCTGGCAGCCTTTTTCACTTCGATGCAGTCGCCCCGGCCGATGTGAATACTGTCGCGACCATCCACGGTGAAGAGCATGGGGCCGCAGTCCGGGTCTTCGGCTGAGAGTTGGACCGTACAGTCATCGGATAGAATCAGCGAACGCTGACTGAGACTGTGGGGACAGATGGGCGTGATGACAAAAACGGAAGCGTCCGGCGCGATGAGCGGGCCACCCGCGGACAACGAATAGGCGGTGGAGCCGGTGGGGGTGGCGACGATCAATCCGTCGGCGCGGTAGTCGTTGAGGAGTTCGCCGTTGACTTGGGCACGGAGCGAAACGAGGCGTCCGGTATTGCCCCGGGCGAGGGTGACTTCGTTGAGGGCGATGAAGGTTTCGCCGGGGTTGCCAACGCGGCGGATGGTCGCCTCTAACAAGGTGCGCACGCTGGTGGTGTAGCGGTGGTTCGCGATGGCAGCGGCGAACACGCCGAGCTCGCCATCGGTGCAACTGGTGAGAAAGCCAAGCGTGCCGATGTTGATGCCGGCCACGGGTTTTTCGAAATTTCCGAGCCGCATGAGGGCGTGGAGCATCGTGCCATCGCCACCGAGGACGGCTGCGAGATCGACATGTTGGTTGAATTCCGCCGCTGGGATACCGCCGGATTCACCGGCTAGGTTGGCGGCTTCCTCATCGAGCACGGCGGTGCAACCATGGGATTTCAACGCCGACCGGAGGGCGTGAAGGGTGGACAGGGCACCGGGCTTGAGGGGGTTTGCGAGGATTCCAACATTCACGATGTCAGAGTCTAGCGGGGAAATAAGGGGGCTGGCAAATCAAGAATCCAGAGGAAGAGCGGTATCAGTCTACGACTACGTTTTCAGACGGGGGTGGCGATGAGTTTTTGGACGGTGGGGATCAAGTCGTTGAGTTTTTCCACCACCATAAACTCGCCGTCGTAGCACCAGGTGCCGAGCATTTCGATGAGCGGGGTCCAGAAGGCGTGGCCCATGGCGTCCTTGCGATTGAAAACGATCACCGGCTTACCCGCCATCGAGGGATGGTCTTGATGTTTGAAAATCATCAGCGCTAGCATTTCCTGCACGGTACCGGAGCCACCTGGAAAGATGATGAAGGCATCCGAATTCTGGATCATGACTTCCATCCGCGTGTAGATGTCCGGCTTGAGCCAGAAGCTGGACAGGCCGACCGGCAGCCCTTCGAGCTCGATAATGTGCGGGACGTTCGAGCCAGCAGTCCAGCCGCCGGCCTCCACTGAGCCGCGGACAACCTCGCCCATGATGCCTGAATTTCCCGCCCCGGAGACACAGCCGAGGTGGTTTTCCGCGAGCTGTTTTCCGAACTCATAACCGTCGCGCAGGTAGGCCGGATCCTCTATCGAGGCCGAGCAGAAAACACAGACACTGCCCTCATGGTCAGCAGGTAATGGCGTATCGAAGGAACCCTCAGTGCTGATGCCGATTTTTTCGCGGCCAATTCTCGGAATGCCCTCGCGGCGGGCGCTTTCCAGAAGTTCGAGAACTTCCTCGGGCGACTTGGCTAGCAGCAGGTAGTCATGATGGTCCTGCTTCACCGTGCCGAGGCGGTTGAGGTGCGTGAGTAGGGAAAGCAGGCGGTCCCATGAGCCGTCGGAATTGAGCAAAACCGTGGCCTTTCCCGCGAGATTCACATCGAGCGTCTGATAGCCGACAAAGACCGATACGGCTTTAAATAAATCCTCCAGCGTGGCTCCGGGCGTGAACACAAACGCGTCCGACTCGATGATCTTGCGCTCGATGTTAGAAAGGGAAATTTGCTGGTCGCCATTGGAGTTATAAATATCCCAGCCCTTGCTGAAAAGGCTGTAGAGAAGGCGGGCGCGGACTTCCCGGTTGGGATCTTTTTCCCCGCGAACGGTTCCTGCGAGACGGACTTTGGGCATGGTGATGAGCGATAAGTGGGTGAGATACGATGGCTGGGTGAAGCATAAGGCAATTTCCGGGCCGTTCATGGATTTAATCGACGAAGCGGCCTGCTTCTGCATATTCAACGGCCATGGATCAATACATGCAAGCGGCAGTTGATGAAGCACGCCAAGGACTCGCCGAGGGCGGCATCCCGATTGGCAGCGTGCTGGTCCACCATGGGAAAATCATTTGGAACGAGGACGTCGGCGAGCCGTGACGATCTGGTATCGACATCCCGGCCCGGTCATTTCATGTTCGGCGCGAGCATGAATCCTATCAAAGTCATCCCGCTGTTCCTTCTGGTCACGGTTCTCACGGTCGCCGCCGCGCCGCGCTTGGCCCTAGTTCGGGTTAAGGACATTTACACCGAACTCCCTGCGACCACCGCCCTGCAACAGCAAATTAAGGCCGAACGGGATGCAATCATGAAAGACGAGCGCGCCGGGCAACTCCGCAAAATCATCGGCGAGTTGCAAGCGCTCCAAGGGCAGCTCTCCGACAAGGCCAATCCGCTCGACGAGGCGACTAGCCGGAAACTCGCGCGGACTTACGAAATCAAGCGCCAGGAAGCCCAGACGCTCCAACAGGAATTCGAGAGCTTCAAGACGGAAAAAGAGCAGGCCATCAACCGCAAGATGGTCGCTGGGATGCGGGCCACTCTCAACCGGATCCTGAAGGCCTCCAACCAGATCGCCAAAGAGAAGGGCTACGACGCGGTGTTCGACAGCTCCGGCAGCACCAATACTGGCGTGCCATTCGTACTGTTCAGCAAAAACGCGACCGATCTAACCGCCGACATCCAAGCCGCGATGAAATCCACCGAACCACCCGTTCCCGCCACCACGAAGCCTGCGGATACCTCGGTAAAAACACCCTGAACAATTACCTCGATGGACCAACTAACCAAAATATTGAAAAACCCCTTCACTTGGGGCTTGTTGTTAGGCCTGCTGATCGCCGCATTTCTCTGGAAATCCGGCTTCACCGCCCGCCGCAACGTCGCCCGCGAACTGAAGCGGGTGGAGGGGGAAATGAAAAATCTCCAGGGGCATCTCAATACCCAACTCAAGATCAACGCCAGCGGCAATGAGGTACTGCAAACCGAGTTGGATACACTGCGCAAACAAAACGAAATGCTGCGGATCAACAACTCCGCGCTCCAACAGAAACCTGGTCGCGCCGAGCAGAAATTACTACAAACCTACGAGATCGCAATCCGCACGATGCGTGAGCAGGCACCCGGCTTCGCCCCCGCTTGGGAAAAAGCTCTGCGCCAAGGCGAGGCGGAACTCGATGCCGCCGACTCGGGCTTGAAGAAATTCGTCCGCCGTGTGATCCCCGGACTCGGCAATTCCACGCCAGCATCCACCGCACTTACAGTGACCGAGGATTCGGTGGGAAATCTCTGAATCGGCATCAATCCAGATAGGGATTTTCACGCGCCTCCGCGCCGATCATGGTGTCCGGCCCATGCCCCGGCAATACGCGTGTTTCCGGCGGCAGGTTCAGCAGATACTTGGCGATGCCATCTAGCAGTTGCGGCGTGCTGCCACCCGCGAGGTCGGTCCGCCCGATGGACCCGGCGAACAAGGTATCCCCTGTGAAAACGACGCTATGATCGACAAGATGGAAGGTCACGCTATCGGTGGAATGGCCAGGAATATGGGCGAGTGAAATTTCCAATCCAGCTATGAACAGATGCTTGGTTAGATCGAAAATGCAGTCGATCCGATAGGGTGTGACCGAGATCGGCATGCCCCAGCCACGGACCATCGTTTCAAGTGTTAGATCGGTCGAATAAGCCGCGAAGCCATGAAGGTTCGCCCCGAGCCCTTGGAGTTCCGCCGCATCGGTGACATGGTCGTAGTGCTGATGCGTGAGCAACACGTCATCGACCCGCACGCCGCGGCTGACGGTCCAGGCGGCGATGCCTGCCGGCGCATCGACGAGAAAATTTCCGCCCGGAGTCTCGACGAGGTAGCCGTTGGTTTGGACGAAGCCGCCGGTATAGAAGGAAATTTTCATGATGGTGCGTGAACTGCGGGCAGGCATAACCGGGAAGCCGGATGAGGCAAAGCGAAACATGGCTAGCTCATGGCATTCCAAGTGCTTTTGAGATTGACCAGCGGACCGCATGACTATTTGACCCAGCCGCAAGCCAGCCGCCAGATTACCCCCGCATGAAAATTCTCATCCTCTCCCGCAACGCCCAGCTCTACAGCACCGACGCCCTCGTCAAAGCCGCCACCACCCGCGGCCACGAGGTGCGGGTCGTGGACTACCTCCGCTGCTACATGAACATCACCTCGCGGAAACCCAAGATCTATGTGGATGGCGAGGAACTGGTCGCGGATGCGGTCATCCCGCGCATCGCCGCCCGACATACGTTTTATGGCAATGCGGTGGTTCGGCAGTTCGAGATGATGAATGTTTTCAGCCTCAATGACTCGGTGGCCATCGCCCGCTCGCGCGACAAGCTGCGCTCGCTCCAGATCCTCGCGAAACGCGGCATCGGGCTGCCGGTCACCGGCTTCGCCCACCACACGGACGCGACCGGCAAGCTGATCGAAATGTGCGGCGGTGCCCCGCTGGTCATCAAATTGTTAGAGGGCACCCAGGGCGTTGGCGTGGTGCTGGCGGAAACTGCGAACGCCGCGGAATCCGTGATCGAGGCCTTCAAGGGGTTGAACGCGAACATTCTGGTTCAGGAATTCATCAAGGAAGCGGAGGGCGCTGACATCCGCTGCGTCGTGGTCGGCGGTAAAGTGGTGGCCTCCATGAAACGGCAGGGCGCACCCGGAGAATTCCGCTCGAACCTCCACCGCGGCGGTTCATCTGCAAGCGTCAAAATTTCCTCGGACGAACGTGCGGTCGCCATCAGCGCCGCTAAGGCAATGGGCCTCAACGTGGCGGGTGTGGATTTACTACGCTCGAATCACGGCCCGGTGGTGATGGAGGTGAATTCCTCGCCAGGTTTGGAAGGCATCGAGCAATCCTCGAAAAAAAATGTCGCGGGCATGATCATCGAGTTCATCGAGCGCACAGCAGTGAAGCCGTCGAAGTCCACGGATAAGTAGGCTCATGCCCACAGGGAGCGACGGAACGTGCGTTCGGCAGATAGAAAGGCGAAAGCTCCCGGCGACTGGCACGCCACGCGGCGGCGTATTCGAAAAAACCGTACCGCACGAATCCTGATAGAGTCGCCCGATCCGCGCTGCAAAATAACAACTATTATTTAAATCAGGAAATTGAACTCTTCAGGCGTCCCAATACTTCCTCGTAGGCTTCCATCACCCCGCCGAGGTCGCGGCGGAAACGGTCCTTGTCCATTTTCTCGCCAGTTTTCAAATCCCACAAGCGGCAACCATCCGGACTGATTTCATCCGCCAAGACGATGATGGATGGATCGGAAACAAGGCGGCCGAATTCGAGTTTGAAATCGACAAGTTTGAGTCCGCATTTGGCGAAAAAAGCGGTCAGGATCGAGTTCACCTGAAGCGCGGATTGCCGCAGGTGGGCCAGGTCTTCCGGCGTGGCGAGGCCCATTTCACGGATGTAATCATCATTGATGAGCGGATCGCCAAGGGCATCGCTTTTGTAGGAAAATTCGATGACCGGCTGCGAGAAAACGCGGCCTTCCTCGATGCCGGTGCGCTTGCAATAACTGCCCGCAGACAGATTCCTAACAATCACCTCGACCATCAGGATGGTGACTTTTTTTACCTCCACGTTTGTAGCGTCGAGCTTGCGGACGAAGTGAGTGGGGACACCAGCGTCTTCGAGGAAACCGTAGATCAGGGTGCTGATCTCATTGTTGAGGCGGCCTTTATTTTCAAAGCTGGCTTTTTTTTCTCCATTAAAAGCGGTGGCGTCATTTTTGAACTCCATGCGCAGGGTGTCCGGGTTTTCCGTGGCCCACATGCGCTTGGCCTTGCCTTCGTAAAGCGGTGTCATGGGCAAGTGGTAAAACCCCACCCCGCCGCGGTCAAGAACCGGAATCCACTGGCTGCGGGATTGACGGGCCGGAGGCTTTTGCGGCTGACTGGAAATTCAACACTTGCAAAGCATGTCGCGATTGAAGAGTCTCCCCGGAGCGATGAAACAAGAAATCACTCGCAGCACCGAGGATCTGCCCCAGGGCAAGGCGAAGCTGTTGCGTGCCCGCTCGCTGCCCTCGAGCCGATCATTCACGGTGGCGGTGTGTTTCTCGGCCCTGCATTATTTCTGCCTAATCACTACGGCGACTGCCTTCGTCCTGTTTTTCATCGAACCCAGCGAACTCGCCACCAAGGTCATCATGGGCGGACTTGCCTTCAGCGGGGTCACATGGCTGCTAGCCTTTTTCAAACGCCGCCGCGCCCTTTGCCCGCTTTGCAAAGGGACGCCGCTGATCAATTCCGGGGCCCTCGCCCATGCCCGGGCGGTCCGCTTTATGCCGCTCAACCATGGCGTGAGTTCCACCCTTTCGATCATCGCCACCCAGACCTTTCGCTGCATGTATTGCGGCTCGGATTTCGATCTACTCAAGACGCCTTCCCACCGCCGCACGCCGATGGATGAGGATGAGTGAGCGTGATTCAACCCAGCCTGAGCCGCGCATGGCGCATCGCCATGGTCCATGCCACTTCGGGCACCAACTCATGCCAATGCGGATCGTCCGCCTCGATCATTCGGCAGACGTCGCGCCCGGTGTAGGATAAAATCTCACCGTCCTCGCAGGGAATGCCCAGAATCCGCCCGTTCGTTAGAAAATGCCGATAGAGATGCACACAGTCAGCCGGCGGCAGGAAGGTCGCCGCCGTGACCAGCTCTCCGGTGCAGCGGTTTTTCCATGGAAAAACATGCAGGGTGACGCCCTCTTTAAAAAGCCGGCCGAAAGACTCTAACAATCCTCCCGCTAGATTTTCCGACCACTTCGCCTTGAACAACTCGTTGAGCAAACCAATGCTCAGGATGATCCCGACCGGCCTGCTGGTATAGCGGTGGAGAAACGCGGCGATCCGGTGAAATTCGGCACAGCGCGACAGCAGCACCGTTTTCCCAAGTGCCTGCAACGCATCCGCCCGGTCCAAGAAATCCACCGGGTCCACCGCGCGCCCACGCAGCAGATTGTGCATGGAAATCTCACACAACTCGATGGCCGCAATGCGATCCGCTTCCTCCAACGAACCGACGAAGCCCTCGCGCGCCTGTTCTAACATTTTGAGATGCACCTTCATCACCGGATCAAAACTCCCGCGCAGGAGCAAGACCGGATGCCGGTGCAGGGCCTCAGCCGGTTGGACGACCTCGCCATTCGGCAGAAACATCGTCGCGTCCGTTAGGCCGCTTTCCACCAGTTGCAACGCGCACAGTCGGTTATCGAAAAACCCGTAGCCATGGCCTGTGAATTTCAACAAATCCACCTCCACCCGCCCGGCCACCAAATTATCCACTAACGACTCGACAAAATGTTTCAAATGCCCGCGATGACGAAATGCGGAGTGGATCAAATTCACCCCGATGATGCCCAGCGCTTCCATCTGGTCGATCGTCCGCCCGTCCAGCAGTCTAACATGCAGTACGATGTCCGACGGTGGATCGCCCGGCTTCATCTGGAAGCGGATGCCGAGCCAGCCGTGGCACTCGCCGCTGTCCTTCCAGCCACGGGCGCGGACGGTGTTACAGAATGAGAAAAAGGTGGTGTCCTTGCCTCGCTTGGGACCCAGCCGTTCGAGCAGAATCGTGTATTCATGCTCGATCATTGAGGCCAGCCGGGGGGCCGAAACATAGCGCTCCGCCTGGCCGTAAATCGCATCGCTCATGGTCATGTCGTAGGCGGAAATCGTTTTCGCCACGAGTCCCGCCGTGCCGGACGCGCGGAAGAAGTAATTCGCTGTTTCCTGCCCCGCGCCGATCTCCGCAAAGGTGCCGTAAACTAACGGGTCCAGATTCAGCTCCTGGGCCTTGTCGTAAGTGGTCTGGATCATGGCGCGCCCCCCTCCTCCACCCAGCCTTCGTTCACGAAGCGCTCGATTTCCACCTGTCCGCTCAATGTCGCGCCGACGGGATATTTCAATGAAACGATCAGCCCCATGTTCGTTACGCCCGGTGCTGGACGAATCCGCTCGGCCACCTTCGATCCGCGCTCCACATAGCCGTAAAGCGCGTGTTCCCGGTTCGGCGATTCCATCCGGTAGGACTGCCACTTCTCCTCATCGGAAAATCCGAAATTGTAGTATTCCACCGGCGACAGCATGACCCGGAACACATGCCCAGTGGCTGGCCGTTCCGCCATGAACTTCTCCCAGGAAATGTCCGACCAGCCCACCCAGCTTTCCCAATCAACCTTCATTCCCTGCGGCGTCTCGACGAAGGCGATCTGCTTTTCCAACTGGTCGCCCGTCGTGACAATCAACGACCGGAATCCCCCCCGGGTCGAGGTGACACCGCCCGAGTTGAACTTCGCCATGCCCGCAGCCGCGACTTTTCCATCAGAATAAAATGCCTTCATGCGGTCCGCCACCACCGCCGGGTTGCGGACTAACGGCAACAAGTCAGCTACTGTCGTCGCTTCCAGAAATTTCCGTGCCAGCGGCTCAATTTCTGCGAGGATCGACGCCTCCGCGCGTTCCTGAACCTGAGGGGCGGCCTTGTCCAGGGCCGGCACGACCACCATGGGCACACTCTGTGGTGCGGCAGTAAGCGCAGCCGATTTTCGCCCGCCATTCATCGAAACCGCCACTCCCGCGACGATCAATGAGAATACCCCGCCACCGATCCATAACATCCGCCATTGCCGCTTGTCGATTTCACGGGACGCCCACATGGCAGGCAGATCCCACGATTGGTTCCACGGTGTGCCATCCCTCCCGCCTATCCGCCGCTTCCTTGAAACCCGCGCATCCGGCATGGCGGCGGGTTCCTCCACCGTCCGGCGCACAGGCACCAACAGCGGCGGCGGCATATCAGCCGCTCCCGGAATCCGCAGCATCCGGCGGCAGCTTGGGCAGACGATACCCCGCCCGTCATGATCCCGCGGCACGCGAAACACGAACCGGCAATCCGGGCACACATAGCCGCTCCATCGGCGGGCATTCTCAGGGGTATCGGCCACGACCCACCCTGCCTTTGCCCTCTCTCGACTGCAAGCCTCACCACCCGGAAAAATCCATGGCGGGCGAGCCCAAATTGGCCGACCTATCTCGCCCCCGACCCTGCTAGGATTTCCGCCCCATCCCGCTTTTCTCAATGGCTTGGACGATCACGCCGAAGCCGAGAATGGCGAGGATGACGCCATAAAAAACCCAAAGCGTGCCCTTCTGCGTAGTGAAGCCGTAACTGTGCAGGCCGGTGTTGAGGAAATTTACATGCCACCAAGAAAATGTCACCACCGCCCCGGTGAACACGGCGGCGAAATGCAGGCCCCACTCCTTGATATAACCACCGAGGCGGGCGTGGAGGATCGAGAGTGTCCAAAGCACGATTAGCAACGCTCCATTCTCCTTAGGATCCCAACCCCAAAAGCGGCCCCAGGAATCGTTCGCCCAAATCCCGCCAAGCACGGTGCCGACGAGCGCGAGGAAAAGTGTTAAACAAATCATCCCATACACCGCTCGGGTGAAAAAGCGGCGCATGTCACGGTCGTCATCCAACAATCTCAAGCCGCGAGCGAGTAGATAGATAAAGGATAAAAAGGCACTGAGTAAGCCAGCAGCATAACCTAAGGTAATCGTGAGAACGTGGATGGTCAGCCAGTAGTTGGAATTCAGCACCGCCACTAGCGGGTCCATGTTGTCATTGGCATCACCCACCTCAAAGCGACGGGCGAGAATAATTAACAAAGTGCCGAGAATGGGCGCGATCCCGAGGGCAAAGCGACGGCGAGTCATCCACTCGATGATCAACGAGAACAGCACGACATTGGCGGCGATAAAGATGATGGTGTCATACAAATTTCCCACTGGCGGGCGTTGCATGATGATACAACGCTGCACGATGGGAATGATACATAACACGAGACCCATGACAGTGGAAGCGAGGGTGATCCAAAACAGCACGCGGCCCGCAGTTCCTGCGCCAAGAGTCCACATGGCGAGGGCGGTGATGGATGCTAAGATATAGAATCCGAGCGCGTTGAGAAACCAATTCATCCGGTAAAACTCTACCTCCAAGGCAATATGTTTGTAGTCGCCCCGCGCTTCTGCGCGTTTCACCAAATCATCCCGCAGGGTCGTGAGCTTATTGCGGAAATCCCCCTCATCTTCCTCAACGGCGCGGGCGGCGGTTTCGAACATCTTAATGTCGTGAATGGCGAGCTGCGGGCTGTGCTTGGCAACGCCGATGGAACTCGCGATGGCATTGCCGGCACTCAACCAGATCTTCTCCTCGGGATCTGCGGGGGGTAAAATCATAAGGCCGAATTTGGCATTATTCGCGGCGTCGATCACCTGTTCCATCAGACTTTGGATGTGCGCATCCATCGGCAGTCCTTGGGCGGTGGTTTGTGCGACCGATTCCCGAATTTGCGGCACCGTCAGCATGACCGCGCTGATGTCGGCATGTTGGTCCGGGTTGCCGTTTTTGCCGGAACCACGCAGCTCCACGCCGGTGCGGGCAAAACCAAGATATCCTAACAAACTCTCATACTCGCGGAAATTGTAGGCAAGCGCGATGAGTTGATCCTGCACCGGATCGCGCTTTTCCTTCTCGATGGCTTCATACGATTTAGCGAGTTCGATGAGCTTCTCGCGGGCTGGCTCGATGTCCACATAACTGTAACGGTCGCGTTTGTTGCCTACCGCCACCCCGATGGCTTCGAGCACGGCGGAGTTGTCGATGCGGAAGGTGGGCAGTTTGATGGCGAGCAAGGGCCGGAACAAGGTATCCATCAGCCAGCCGATCGGTGTGATTTTTACGGATTTCCCACTGCCATCCTTGATTTCCATGGAACGTGCGCCATGCAAACTTAGCATTTTAAATCCACCAAAAGTGGATAACGGCTTGATGCGGCCACCGTCCTGCACGGGGATCGTTTCCGCGATCTTGAGGGTTTCCTTATCCCAGGCGGCATAGTTAGAAATCTGCCGAACCTCGCCTTTCGGCATATTGTCAATCACGAGATTATAGAACACTGCGGCCAACCCAAACAACGCGAGTCCGGCGGCGATCCAGCGTCCGACTTTTGAGGAATTCTTAGACATGACGTTGTTTGCGTGAACCCGCAATGAGGAAGGAAACGAGTTTGATCATAAAGGTGATTAACATACCAATGGCGACGATGATGAGACTGTACTTCGGCCACTGGTCAGCGGGATTCTTAACAACCTCAAACACCGAATACATTTTCTCTCCCGGACCCGCGCCGGGTGGGCCGTAGCTGGCTTGGAAAAAAGTGAGCCCTTCGTAGCGCATCGGCTCGTTCATCTGGATTGTTACTTTCGCCTCCCCGCCATTCTCGCTGCGGGTGACCTCGCTGACAAACTTGGATGGCCGCATAGTGCCCGGATGAAAAGCGGCGGTGAAGTGATCCAGCGTCAAAGTGAATGGCATCGGCCACAGTCGTTTCCGCATGTCAACGGTGAAGATGCGGTCGTGAGAGCGATAGGAAAACGGGTGAAAACTTGCGCCTGCTAGAATAAATGGAGCGGATTTCCCGGCATCGTGTGGAACGATCCGGGCGTAGCAGGCAGCGGTGTATTGCTCGGCTGGCTCGGGCTTGGCGGGTTTGGGTTTCTCCATCAGAAAATAGCCGTCAGCGATGAGTTGTCCCCGGTCCGGCGCGCGCTCCGAGGCGGAAACCGGAACCGCGTTCGGTAGGTAGCCGCTAATTTCGAGATCAAAGGGAAAGTCCGGCAACCGGAAGGTGCGGAGTTTTCCAGCTTCG
Organism: Akkermansiaceae bacterium; assembly: GCA_043758445.1. Taxonomy (GTDB): domain Bacteria; phylum Verrucomicrobiota; class Verrucomicrobiia; order Verrucomicrobiales; family Akkermansiaceae; genus Luteolibacter. The sequence goes on from JAYVNM010000205.1 coordinate 56,068, forward strand.
AGATCGTCGATGTCCTTGCCGCGAATGATGTGGATCTGCTCGCTTTTGCCATTCTTGATTTCCGCCACCTCGACGACATATTCAAAGTAATCCTCCGCCACATTACTCGACTCTCCTTCACTGACGGCCATGTTGCCACGCTCGGAAAAATGATAAGTAACCCCAGCGCCGAGAATCATGAAAATAATACCGAAGTGGGCGATAAGATTGCCGACGTGATTCCAGCCTTTCCTGATGCGGATGATGCCACCGAGGATGAGATTCACTAACAGCACGGCGCAGACGAAGTAGCCGCCAGGCAGTGGCAATGGGACGGTTTTGCCGTTCAGTTCAGGCAACAGGAATAGGTGCCGCCAGTCGGTCGCAAAGTACTTGTTCAGCGTCGGGTAGAGGCCGTTATCAACCTGTTCCAAGGTCGCAAACCAAGTCAGCAGCCCGAGTAGCAGCAGCGTGATCGTGGCGAGGCCGAATCCCGAAAGCACATCGAAGATTTTTCCAAGCATGGACCGGGGAGTTCTGCTAGGGAGCGGTGTTTCGGAAATATCCATGAATAGAAGGGCAGGTGGCAATACGAATTTTTAGTGGTAGATCATTCAGCCATGCGGAGGCTTTTGGCAAAGGTCACGAACACCGGCTTCGCGGCTTCCACCTCTGCTTTGGGGCCGATCATTTTCACCGTAAGTATCTTCCCATCCAGCGCCGCAACGACACCCGCAAGGGCGAAACCCGTCTTCGGCGGTGCGCCCATACCGCCCGCGTAATCACCCGCCGCCGTCACCAAAACGCCATCCCCGCCGGCGATGGCAAGGGTCGGCAGTTTCCCGAGCGCCGCCGAATCGAGCGGACTTGCGCCGAACTGTTTCAACCAGCGGTTCGCGTTGTCCAGAACCGTGCCGGACGCAATGGACACCCAGACCTCCCCCATCCCGCTCTCGCCGAAGCGGTAGTTCAGCAACCGGAATTGCGAGGCAGGAACCACCAGCCAGCCCGCGGGAGTCTCCCCTTTGACCGGACTCGGCTTGGCATCGCGGAAGCGTTCGTCGCTGGTGGCGAACAGCTTCGCCGCACTGTCCCGCGTAGTCGCCGCACGGGTTTCCGTCACGACGACCTCCTTTTTCTCCTTACAACCGGAGAACATGGCAAGGCTCGCAAGCAGACAGGCGGCACGACTTTTCATGCCAGCGGCAGTAGCCTCGGCCCTTGCCACGCGCAAGTGGAAACCTGGAAGGCGGTCCGTCGCCAATACTAGGAGCGGGAAATGGAAATCATCCCTCAACGCCCGTCCTCACTCGCAAGGCCAGTCTGCGCTGCGATAAATACCGCTCCAAGCGCGAGTCCGGCAGCTCACAATCCCCGATGCCCACACCATCGCCCTCACCGGCAAGCACATCCCCCAAACACTCCAACGCCCCCTCGAATGGAGCGCGGGGGCAACTCGCCATCTCGTTACCGGATTGACCCTATAAGCTGACCCCATTCACTCCAGCCCCCCGCTTATGATTCAGGCGCTGCGATCCTTGTAGGGTCTGGGGGGACTACATTTTGTTTGGGAAACTGTCATGGGGAAATTGTCATGGGAAACTGTCATGACAGACGGACAGGCCTTTAGTCATGGTCAGCCCCAAATGGGGCGGAATGAGACAGCCTAGGGCAACGCCCTAGGAATTTGTTTGATCGGGATATTGAGCGCTGAAAGTGCAATATATCTTCCGATTGTCGGACCGCCATTTGTGCGGCCCCTTCAGGGCTCAATATCATCTTTGGATCTAACCCCGGGCGGTGCCCAGGGCTATCGTCTGTCGCCCCGTTGGGGCTTTACAGTGGCGGTCATGACATGACAAAGGGACATGCATTTTGTCATGATGATAACCGCAAAGAAATCGAAAAAACGTTAATTAGTGTACTCTGACCCGAATGGTTGTTGAAATGCGAAACCCTGACCCGATTTAATACACGGCGGTGAATGCGCGAGATCTGGTATCATTCAGGGAGCCACGCCCAGACCGGTGAGCTTGATGTCGAAGGGGTTCTCATTCGCATCGTTGCTCTTGATTTGAATGGTGGTGGTGCGAGTTCCCGTGGCGCTCGGTTTGAACGTCACCGTGAATGTAGTGGGGGTGCCGGGTGCCAAAGTGGTTTTCGGAGAAGCAGTGACGATAAAATTTCCAGTGTTGCCGCCGACTTTGGCGATCGACAAATTACTGAGATTACCCGTTCCGGTGTTCCAGATGGTGAATGTTTTGGCTGCACCGCTCATGCCAACGGCCATGGTTCCGAAACTTCTCTTGCTGGTACCATCCACCAGAATACTGCCTGCAGGTTGTTGCACCTCGATTTCCGGCAGTGGATCAATAGCCACGCATGGGTAACCATTCCACGTCGGCGATGTGAAACCGGTTTTCCCTTTCAGGTAGTTTATGGTGAAGCCGGATGCGGCGCTATCGAAAACAGAAAATCCCATGATTGGAGCTTTCCCAAGGAAAACAGCGGTGGTCAGGGCGGGGCAGTAGAAGAACGCATGATCCGTGATATCGGTGATGCTATTAGGGATCGAGATGCTGGTCAGGCTGGAGCAACCATTGAATGCAAATCCCCCGATGGAGGTGACGGCTTTGGGAATGAAGACACTGGTCAGGCTTGTGCAGCTGGAAAACGCACCTTCTGCGATGGAGGTGATGCCGGTGCCGATGGTGACGCGGGTCCGCCCGCTGCAACTCTGGAACGCATAACTCCCGATTGAGGTGACACTATTGGGGATGGTGATGCTGGTTAGATTGGTGCAAGAGGCAAAAGCACCGACGCCGATGGAGGTGGCGCGGTTACCGATGTAGACGTTCGACAAGAAAGCGCAATGGCTGAACGCTCCTTGCCCGATCTCGATGACGCTATCGGGGATGGTAACGTTACTAACAAATGGGGTCCTCGCGGATTCACACGTTCTGCTATTTTGCATGTTTTATTCATTTTCAGTCAATAGCTGATCCATTTCACTTCTCGTGGTTGACAGATTCCCATCCCCTCGTCCAGCGGAAATCAAACGGCTGACCGATCCCGGCACGGCTTTTTCTTTTTGAAGGGAATATCCGCATAGGTTCATGATTTCGAAAAAATCCTAGACAAACCTCCCCGATTCGACTCTGGTGGGGTCGGATG
>JAYVNM010000206.1:0-9321 GCA_043758445.1 Akkermansiaceae bacterium
CGTCCACAAACTCCTCTGCCTAGACACCGTCGAAGAACGCATCCACAAGCTCCAACAAGAAAAAGGCAAACTCGCCGCCGGGATTCTAGCAGATGCGGACATTTCTAACAAACTCGACGCCAGCATGATCCGGTCATTGCTAGATTGAATGCTGCGTTCAAGCCTTTCTCTTGCGGTAATATCGCTCAAATAGCCGGTCGAAGAGCTCTTTGGAAATCTCATCGTCGTCCTGGACCTTTTTGTAAAACTTGAAGTTCGACTCAATTAGCTCATGCAGCATGTCCTGCGCGACCTCCTCGAATGACATGCGGACTGCCTGCTTTGAACCTGCGGAAAGTTGTTGTTCGAGCTGCGGGTCCTGGCCGAGTTTTTGTTCGAGGTGTTCGATCACAACCCGGTCTTCATCGGAAACTTAGTGCCGAATTGCTGGTTGAGTGCTTCGATGATTTTGGAGAGCGGTTCATTCGTCTCTGTCTCGGCGACGCTCGTGCCACCGTAGTTTTTCGGCTTCACGGCGGTCTCTCCGCGCTTGAGTTCGATCTTCGTGGTCTTGACGTAAGTCGGCCTGTAGTTGTCGAGGTCCGTCATGTTGAGGATCTCGGTGGGCAGCGGCTTGCCTTCGGCGGGTAGCTTTTTCACCACGAATCCGGCGAACGCGTAGAGCTTTTCCAAACGGGCGTCTTTGAACGGGATGAGTTGGGAGAGGAAACCATAGAGCTTCACGTAATCCCGCATCTGGGATTTGTAGTTTTTTCGGTCGTTCTCGTCCATCTGCCGGTAGAGATCGATCAATGGGTTGGTGAGAGCGTGGAGTTTGGCGATCTTCGCCTCTTTGTTGCCTCTGGCGTAGAAGACTTCGCAAAACGCATCGATGGCGGCGGGTGTATGCAGGCCGTAATCTTCAAGTTCGGTGCGGATGTCGTAGAGTTTTTCGGGTTCGACTTCCTTGGTGAGCTTGATCCGGTCGTAGAACGGCTGGAACTGTTTTTCGATGTGAGCCGGATCGTTTTCGAAATCGAGAACCACGACGTCTTCCTTGCCGGGATACGTGCGGTTCAGCCGCGAGAGCGTTTGCACCGCCGTCACTCCGGAGAGCTTGCGATCCACATACATCGCCTTAAGAAGCGGCTGATCAAAACCGGTCTGATATTTGCTGGCGACGATTAGGATCTTGTATTTCGCCGCATCGAAGCGGAGCCGCAGCTTGTCCTCGGAAAAGCCGTTCATCTTCGCTTCCGTGTATTCAGCGCCGGTGTCCTCGTCTTTGACGGTACCGGTGAAGGCGACGAGCGCTTCGAACGGCTCGCCAAGTTCTGCCAGATATTCCCGGACGGCCACGGCATAGCGAACCGCGTGCAGCCGGGAACGGGTGACGATCATCGCCTTGGCTTTGCCATCGAGCGCCGCTTCCACTTTCTCGCGGAAATGGTCGATCATGATCCGCGCCTTTTTCTTCACCGCATGGGTGTGGACCCCGGCGAATTGTTTCAGCAGCGCGGTCGCCTTTTTCTTGTCGAAGGTTTTGTCCTCCTCGGCCTTCTTGAGCAGGTGGAAATACTGGTTCCAATGGGTGAAATTCTCCAACACATCGAGGATGAACTTTTCCTCAATCGCCTGCCGCATCGAGTAGATCGTGAACGGCACCTTCGAGCTGCCGTCCGGCATCTTGGTTTTGAAAAGCTGGAGCGTTTCCGGCTTCGGCGTGGCGGTGAAGGCGAAGAAACTCACGTGGCTCATCCGCCCACGGCGTTTCATGATTTCCTGGATCTTGTCCTCACAGGTTTCCTCATCCTTGTCCTCGGAGTCCTCTAACTTGCCGTAGGAAATCACCCGATTGACATTGCTTCCAGTCACTCCCGCCTGCGACGAGTGGGCCTCGTCGATGATCACAGCAAAGGTACGATCCTTCAAATCGACCATTTCCTCAACGATTTTCGAGAACTTCTGGATTGTCGAAACGATGATCTTCTTGCCGTCTTCCAGTGCCTGCTTGAGCTGGCGCGACGTGCGGTCGATGTTTTCTAACATGCCGCGTGTTTGAGTGAATTGCTCCAGTTCTTTTTGAAGCTGGGCGTCGATCACCTGCCGGTCCGAGAGCACGATCACGGTGCTGAACACCGAATTGCCGATCTTCGCGTGGAGTATGGCGAGGCTGTTGGCGAGCGTGGCGATTTCGATCGTCTTGCCACTGCCGGCGCTGTGGTTGTTGAGATAGCTGAAACCCGGACCGTTGTCGCGGGCGTGGCCGGTCTGCTCGCGCACGCTGCCAAGCTGGTGGTAGCGCGGGAAAATCTGGATCTTCTCGCCGGTCGGGCGGCCCTTGTCGTCGAGTTTGTCCACTACCTGCACGAAGCGGCGGATCAGATCGAGGATGCTGACCTTGGTCCACACCTCGCGCCACAGATAGGCGGTGGAAATGCCAGTGCGGCTGGGCGGATTTCCGGCACCGTGATCGTTGCCCTGATTGAAGGGGAAAAACCGCGTCTTCTTTCCCTCCAGCGTGGAAGTCATGAAAACTTGCTCGGTATCCACCGCGAAATGCGCGAGGCAGCGCCCGAAACGGAACAACGGCTCCTTCGGATCGCGATCCTTCTGATACTGGGCAATCGCATGCGCCACCGTCTGGCCGGAAACCGCATTCTTCACTTCGCTCGTGAAAATCGGCAGACCATTGAGGAAAATCCCCAGATCGAGACTCTTCTGGTTTGCGAGGGAGTATTTGAAACCGCCCGACGCATCTTCGTCGCGCAGCACCTGGAAAAAGTTCCCCTGATAGAGTTTCTGCAATTCCGCATCATCACCGCCGGATGGCGGAAAAAAGCACAGGTCGAAGTGCGAGCCGCTCTCGTCCACTCCCTTGCGCAGCGCATGCAGCGTGCCCTTTTTCTCGATCACATTCCGCACCCGCTTGACGATCCGGCTTTCCGCCTCCTCGTCTCCCAGCTCGATTCGTAACGCCTTCCACGCCTGCGGCTGGGTCACCTGCAGAAAGCGCACCAGCGATTGCGGGATCAGGCAAAGCTCGCGGTCATAGTCCTCCGGCGCGGCGGGGTGGAAGCCATTCAGCTTCACCAAATCCGCCACGATGGCGTTTTCAAAGTTCTGCTCGGAGGTGGTCTTGGGCATGGGCGGTGACTTCACAGGGGCTCATATTCCAAGAGATAAAGTGACCGTATTTCACGACCGGTGCTTTCCACCTCTTCAATCTCCTCAAGGCAGGAAAAGCGGTAGGTAGAGCCCAGTTTGAGACCTTCCATGCTGGGTCCACCATCCCGCACTTTGCCGGAAAAATCTCCTTCGGGCGAACTGATCCGCCATGTTCCGTGCGTGTCTCCTTTTTCGAGTTTTCCGACGAAGGAGACCTGTTCAGCGGCTAGATTAGATACCCCGGACAGGACATCAACCAATGGCCGTGCCTGCGTCTCGGACACGCTTCCCGCTTTCGGACGCGTAAAACCAGGCTCCGCCCACGAATAGCGGATTCCCGTGCGGGTTTCGACGAGGAACTTCAATAACCGCAGGTAAGCTCCGGCCAAATGGCCCTTGTGTTCCTTAACGATTGCCAAGGCACGTGCCGGATCGGCGGCATGCTCGAAAAGCTGATCAACGCGCTCCAAGGCACGAGCCATTTCACTCTGGCCGAGAAGGTCGGTTTCCTTGGATGCCTCGAAAAACACCCGGAATGAACCCGGCGCGGCGGGAATGACCACATCGAGCAGATGGGCGTTAGATTTGTCGATGGCCCGCCGGGTCTCCAAGGAAAGATCCCTCAACGCCACTCCATAGGCGTGTTTGACCATGGTTTGCACATGATTCAGCAGAGCCGCCAGCGTGGAAACGCGGATCCGATGCTCGTAAGCCGCCTCCGGGGGCTCCACGGAAACCTCCATCACCAGATTATTCCGCTCGCGGGCTTCCCTGAGCGTTTCGTCCTCAGTCACTTGATCGTGCAGTAAAAATCCCGGTTCAGGGAGAAAGCCGCTGTTGTCGAGCGAGTCCCGCTGCAAGCTGACCACGAATGACTCCCCGAAACCTCCGGGCGCGGTGGCCAGAAACCAATCGTCCGAAGCGGTGTCGAGCAACAGGCTCCTTAAATCGAGCGCTCCGGACCGGAAAAGCCGGAGGCTTTCGGGAGAGGCACCTTTGATCAAAAAGCGGTCTTCCGCTTCTTCTGGTTCCACCATCACGCCAATATAATTGCCGCCGATAGAATCACGGGCTTCAAAAACCTGTGGGCCGTCGTAGTAAAAAAGAGTCTTGGTGTGTCGAATGGTCCTCATGGCTGCGCCTTTCCACAATGGGCGAGGATGTCAAAATCAGCAAATGGCCACCAAGTGTGGTGGCGGGGTTTGAAGGTCTGCTGGATGCTGCCCGCGCCCGGTGTGAGCCGGACCGGTGCCAGCATACCGCCACGCATCCGGGGCAACTTGAGCAGCTTTTCTCCATCCCGGCGATCCGAAAAAACCGATAATCCTCTTGCTTGGCATTCGGAAACGTTCTGGAAGACGGCTTCTGGCTTCATGGCCCGCTGGGATCGGAAGTCATCCTCTGTCGGTGGATCGGTTCTCACCACACGGAAAACCTCCCGCTCCGCCGTAATTTCTTCGGCGGCATCGGGTGGGCATTGGGCGGGAAGTTCTTCTCTGTATGCCATGCCGCGTGTAACTATCAGGGTGCAGAAAGAATCGCAAGCCTTTGAAAATCTAGACTTGTACATGATCGAATTCTAATGACTAAAAACCCCTGGAATCCAGGTCTCCATGGTTGCGTCGGCAACTTCATAGCCATGATTCGCTAAAATGCCAAATTCCTCGCTGGTAATGCGCCTCAATGTTGTCGGGAAGCGCGCGGCAAAATCCGCATGTTCAGGTTTGAGGTTACAAGGTCCTGTCGTTGGACAAGTCGTGGTTGGTGCAAACTGTCGGTAAATGTCCTCTCTGCTAATTCCCATTCTCACGTAGATGCCAATCGGTTGAGGATTAGAGCCTTCACGGAGAAATCCATGAATCGTGCGGGCTCGAACGGCGCGAATCTGATCCATTGCACAGTCAAGAAGACGGATGGCGGGACGAAAAATGCCGCGCCTTGTCTCAAGGCTAATGGATTTCCCAGCGTCGCTGCCGATGTAGAAGTCAATATCGTTGCGAAGACCTTTGCCGGGTTTCAGTAAGGCCTCCGATCCGAGGTTTTCATATACGCCACCATCCCAGAGGTGATACTGTCCGTGACGTGGCTTGATGGGTTCAGTCTCCGTCTGAGATCCCCTTTTGTAATCTTCCCATTTGTATTTGGATGTTTTCAGCTTGCGGGGACCAATGCCGCCGGGGAAGCCTGCTGAAGCGGCAGCTGCATCAGCGACGGGAAAGTCGGGATTAAAAACGTAACCCGTAAGGTAGTCGCCCATCCGTTTGTGCGAGAAACGCCAATTCTTTCCAGTTTCGTATGTGGTGCAGTTGATGGTCCAGCGAGGGCGAACAGGGAGGTCCTGAAGGCCTATTCCCAGACCCCACTTTTTTTTGATCACATGGGCCACAAGGTGGGCGCGGCCATTTACTAGCTGCCACGGCAGGATGAGGCCCGACCGAAGGCTTGCCCACATGAGGCTGTGCTTGGTCAATTGCTCCTTCGCCGCTGGCAGGACGGTGTTGAGATACTCGTCCACACTTGGCCACTTGCCGCCGTTTTTAGCGAAGATCATGGCGACGCAGAGACTACCGCCGGAGACGGTCGAAATGTGTTCGATGGAATCCCAGTGCTTGGATTCCGCGAGACGCTTGAGGACGCCGAGGTGAAACACCAAAGCGCGGACACCGCCGCCGGACAGGGAGATGCCGAGTTTCATTTTCTTACAATATGAAGGCTGCCGTTTCCAAATGAATCGACTTGAAATTTCAACCTTCCGCAGGTTTTGGTCGATAAGAAGCAAATTTCGTCGGCCCGTGCATTCAGCAGTCCAGCAAGTCCAGTTGGAGCCTGAGGTTGCGCAAGAAGGCGAACCCAGTAAGAAATAGGTTTCAATTCTCCGTTGAACCATGAGTGCTCCATTCCTGTGCCTTTCGTCCGGAAACGCGGATCCGTATCTTCTTTCCCATGTTCGTCGCTGATGACGATGAGATGAGGTCGAATGTTTTTGATCATTGCATCTGAGTAGCCCGATGGTCGGCCATGATGGGGAGCGACTAAAATCCTCGCTTTCGAACCTGTGATTAAGGGATCGAATCGATGCTTATCACGCTCCCAAAGAGTCTGCCATGCGCTGTCACCTATGTCGCCCGGCATTACAAAAAGCCATTTCTGATACTGGTAGAAAGTGACAATTGAACTATCATTAATATTGCTGACTTCTCGTCGATCAAGCCACGAATTCATCACAGTGACGCCTCCATTCCTCAGCGAATTCCAAGGCTCTGTCCCAGGCGATACGGTGTCGTGGTATTTTGAGTCCAACTCAAAGAAGGCTTGTTGATAACCAGCACCAAGCTCGCCAAATTTTTCTTGAGGAAAAACAGACTTGTTCCGTGCTAATACTCTAGGCTCTCCAAACCAATGGAGGAAATCGTCGAGGTCATCAAAGTGATCTTTGTCTGGATGACTGATCGTGAGGAAATCTATATCACCTCGACCAACTCCGTAACTGTTAAAAACATGGTGAGCAGGGGAAAACTCTGGCAGACAACCAGTATCGACCCAATGGTTATGCCCTGAAGGAGTCTGAATCCAAATCGAAATTCCGTGACCTACATCCCAAAGGGTGAGTTGAAATGGGTTCGGTTGCATTGGCAATCTTGGTCGTGGTTACTAAATCTCCATCTCCCCCGTCATGGCGGCGGAGATGAGGGAGGCGCGCTTTTCACGGAGGAAGTGGATGCTGGTTTGGATGTCGGAGAGGATGGTGTCTGTCGCGGTGGAGATGCGGAGGCACTCGGCGGCGATGGCGGATTGCTCGACGGGCGGCGGGACGGCGATGGGAATGGCGGAGGTGCGTTCCTGATTCAGGATGCCGATGGTGGAGGCGTTTGCCATGAGGCGGATACCTTCGGCCTGGGCACGGAGGGAAAGGCAGAGGAAAACGGAGTCGGTCTCTCGGGTTGGGACGATGGCGTTGATTTGTTGGTTTGAAGAACAATCAGTTAGGGAAACCGAGCATTTGCCAAGGGTTGCGCCGATGCCGACGAAAAGAATAGTTCCAGCAGGGAAGATCCTCAACGAGTCGAACGAGTCGCTTTCGCGGAAGATCCGGCGCTTGGAGGGTGATAGATGAATGTCATGTCCAAAGTCGCCGGGAGTGTACCAGTTGAAGTCGCCTTCCACGGTCACGTCATCGGTGTTGGGCGTGGTCCCGGTCTTAATCGTGGTGGTGAGGCGTTTGAGCGGCAGAACCTTCCAATGCGCCGGCACGTCACCGAGCCAAGGGATGCCGGAGGGTTTGAGTTTGGCCTTGGGGTTGAGGCCGCGGGTGACGGCGTGGCTGATGAGGCTGGCGCGTTTTTCCTCAAGCAGGCGTAGCAGCGCTTCCTTCTCGGCCACCAGCGCGTCGATGCGCGCCGTCTCGAGGTCGAGATACGCGGCGATCCGGCGTTGGAGGGGGAGCGGGGGCGTTGGTATTTCCAAATTGCCGATGAATTCCCAATCCGCGCGAGGCATCTTCGCGCCATAGGTGGAAGCCGAAACGGCAGAGATGGTTTCGTCTGATAGAAACCAATAATGCAGGAAGCGAGGTTCCAATGTCTTGGGTCGCAAAACCAACAACTCGCCGCTGCACCGACCATGAAAATCCGGCGCGAGTGATTTAGCCAAATAGGGGCGGAGTTTGCCGAAAAGCACGTCGCCGGGAACAAACTCGTTCGCAACGGCATCTGGCATTTCGTTGATGCCTTCAAGGTACGTCCGGTTTTGGATTCCACGTTCTCCAAGCCCACGTAAGGAAGCGAATTGTCCTCACAGCGTCTTACCTTGAGTTCAGCGGCACGACGAAGTTTGGCGCGGGGAATTGCGGCAGAAGCGCTCATTCTCCCACCTCCCCGCTCATTTGCGCCGCCCTTTCAGGGCTTGATTTCAAGGTGGATCGGAAACCCAGGGCGATGCCCTGGGCTGTCGTATGGCGGACCGTTGGCCCTGAAGATGGGCTTGATTTCATGATGGATCGGAAACCCAAGGCGATGCCCTGGGCTGTCGTGTTGCGGGCCGTTGGCCCTTGGGAAGAATCGGTTTCCGGTGCAGTCAGGCGCTGGGGGGAATTGGTTTTGTGGGTTGTTAGATGGTGGGAATCCTCAGCGATGGAGGAAGGATTTAGATTGGGCAAGGTGAGGCGCACGGCCTTGGAGAGGTCGAGATGGCGGGTGCTGTCTGCGGGTTCGGCGGGGATTTGTGGAGAAGATGGTTTCATGGCTGCCAAAGGGGAGAATCCGTCCAATGCTCGGGGAAGCCCATGTCGCGGGTGGAGATTTCCGGATAGGAAGAAAGGAGAGTTTGCAAACGGGACTGCCATTGGCTGGTGGGCGCGGTAATGCGCAACAGATAGCGGAGCACGGTAAGACAGCCGAAGATCCGGTCATCGGGAATGGCCACCGGCGTGTGCCAATCGGGGTTTTTACGCTGGCGGGGGATCATCGGTTTCACCCCGAGCACACGATTCCAAAGGCGGGCATGATGGGCGCAGATGTTGCGGATCTGATTGATGGCGAGGAGCCAGGAGTCCAAAACGGTATCCGAAACACCATAAGCGCGGGCGATGGATTGCTTCAGAGGTGTGGCCAGTCCTCGAAACAGGGTGAGCAGCCCGCCGAAGGTCATCAATTCACAGGCCATCCACAGCGGCAGGTCGGTCTCTGAGGTATATTTTCCAAAGAAGTGGCTGACGAAATCCTCGCGGCTGCGGCCTGCTTCCTCACGAGTCCGGCGCAGCAATTGCCCGTGATCGGCAGGCGTCAGATTCGGAAGATGCATGCGATCCAGATAGCCAAAGGGGCCGTGGAGCAGGGAATGTTGATTGACCACCAAGGTGCGGATGGCGATCTCGACGCGCTCGATGGCATCCAGCACCAGAAGGCGCAGTTGGCGGTCAAAGGTGTAGCGCCGCCAAATGGTTTCCATCGAAGTGCCCGGCCGGAGAGAGTCGTCAGACAAGCGGAAGGGATACCAGTAGGCACTGAGACGGTAATAACTGACGGCGGCCAGGCGATCAGCGATTTCCCGCGAGTCTCGGAGTAGTCCACGGCTGGTAAGTAGAGCCTGTCCCAAAAAAGCGTTTTTTCGAAACAGCCCTTGAATAGTGTTCAAATATACATCGAGCGAAAGTCGATCCAGCCGGATTCAGAGATG
>JAYVNM010000207.1:0-2989 GCA_043758445.1 Akkermansiaceae bacterium
CCGACGAGTCCGGCGGGAATAAGCTTGGTGTCCTTGCGGTGGTAATACCAGGTGACGAAGCACTTTCGGTTCTGTTCGGGACGCGGTTGATTTTTGATAAACCAATCCGGGTAGGCCTTCATCGCGTGTCCCTTGTCACCGCGGTCCTCGCCCCATTCGAAATCGGCGGGAAATTGTTCGTCGCCGACGAGGCGGTTGTGCCAGGTGTTCGTGACGGAAATCTCCAACAGATTTTTCCCGCTTTTGACTGCTGGGGTAATGTCGAGGGTGAAGGGCGTGTGCCACAGCACGCCCAGATCTTTGCCGTTCAAAGTAATGCGGGCGAGGTCGTAAACGTTGCCGAGGTTCAGTATGATTTGAGATTTTCCATCAGGCTTTTCAAAATTCGTGGAGTAGGTGGCGGTTCCAGAGAAGTATTTTACGGCAGGATCGCTGTGCTCAGAAAGATCGACCAATGATGGCAGGCTTATCGATTGCTTTTTATCGACCGGTGAATTTAGCGAAACCTGCCATGGTCCTTTTAAAATAAGCGGAGCGGGCGGAGCCGGGAAAATCAGGGATTCGCGTTTGCCCGAGAAATAAACCAGTTCGGCGCGAGTGGCAGACGATGAAGTTGCGGTTACCCTTCCCTCAGACGATGCCGTTAGGGGCAGCTCGGCCCTCATCGATGGCGTGCCGAGGTTGAGTGACTTTCCTTCATCAACGGTGATGTTCAGCGCCATGTCTCCGAGGCGGTATTCGAGTTCGAGTTGTTTGACCACGCCCGGCGCTGGGTCATTACCGAAGATGCCGGGATCGACTACTGGAACGCGAAGTGCTCCGGAGCTGGCAAGAGCTTTGAGTTTGTCAGTCACGTCCATCCACTTGTTTGCTGAAGAAACCCCGAAACGGGCTTTGATAATTTCTAACTCCGCATGATCCAGTGAAGTTTGGACCACCGAGACGACGTGATCGGCAGGCATTTTGGCGTCTCGGAAAACCACGAAAATCGAGTGCTCCGCGCTGAGCGTGAGATCCACTTCAGTGCGGTCGTCCTTCTGCCGCCAGACCGGAGCGAAGCAAATGGAGCCGTTTTCGGCGTCCCATAGTTCCGGGCGCAGGCCCCCCACGCGGAATGAAGCGGTGAAGGTGTTGGACTTGTCGGTGGAGTTGGCGACGAAGAATAGAGTTTCTTCTTTGGTCTGGCGGGCGGTGCCTGTAATGCCGGTTGCGCCGGGGAACTGCATGATCGGAGCGATTTTGAAATCACGAACTGCTGCGGCAGTATCGCCCTTGGTGTAGAGTTTTCCTTTTCCGACCAAGCGGACTGATTCGTCGTTCCAGAGAGTGGAGGATTTTACTTCGGCATCGCTTTGCGGGAAGCCTGCCAGACCCGGCGCACCAGTTGGCTTCGCGCAGACAATCACCGCGCCGGCATCCAGCAGGGCGGCGATTTTCTTCACGTCACCGGGCGTCAGGCGGCCATCGTGAGGGATGCCGAGAAATGGATAGCTGCGGCCGGAACTAACAACGATCCGGCCATCGCGCACGGTCACGCCGTTTCGGAACTCGCGCCACGCGATGACGTCGGAGCCTTGGGACTTACCTACGCTGACGAAGTCTGACGGGGTCTCGCCGGACTGGAGGAGAGCCTGGGTGCGCCCGAGGTATTGGAAGAAAGCGGTGCCATCTTTGACCCACGTTTGATGGCGGTTGAAATGGGTGCCCCACCAGCCCATGCCCATGCCGGGCTTGTAGCGGTCATCGAAGGGCTGGTGTACCCAGTGATGAAGGATCAGGCGGTTGGCACCGCTGGCAAAGGTGCCATCGGCGGATTTCTTGAGGAATGCCGGTGTTTCCGACCATTTGCTCAGATTGGGAAAGCCGGTGAATGCCTCGGCACCCACGACCGTGCGACCCGCGGCACGCGCGGCATCGACGATGGTATTGCTAATGCCTCCGCCGCCCCCGGTCCAGAACTCGCCCATCGGGATGTCGGCCAGGGCGGCTCCCTCCACGGAATCAAAGGTCCCGCCATAGGGCTCGAACTGGAGATCCATGCCGACGGCTTTCATTTTAGCACTGCCTGTTAGCCAGCCATTTTCATAATACAGCGTGCTGATGACATCGTTGTGGTCCCATTTGAAACGGGCAGATAAATCATTGTCACCAACGATCCTGTTTTGAAATGTGAGCAACCAGGGGAGGGGATCGTAACCCTTGCGCTTTTGGAACTCCTCGCGAAACGCTGGCGTCCAGCTCTGGGAGCCGGCTTCATAGCTGTCGATGAGAAAATGCTTGAAACTCTTTCCCAGATAGGGACCGAGATGTTCCTTCATCGGCTCGATGACCTGGTCCCAATGGTAGCGATTCAAGTCGCGGCTCATCTTGTCCACTTCGAGGGTTTTACCTATCAGATCGTCTGGCAGCGGGTGCGGGTTGGCACCAGTCGGCGCATGGGCGAGGCGAACAATCTGCCAGCTTCCCTCGGGAGCGTCCCAGTCGAGATGGTTGTTCTTGAATGACTGTGTCAAGTCGATGACCTTCGATGGATCGATGTCGCCGGAAGCGGGGACTGCGAGCACGGCGATTTCACGGAAAAAGGTGAATGTGAGCCCTTGGCTTCCATAACCGCGGTAAGTGGTGGGATCCGGTCTCGGGATGTCAGTGGAGATGTGTTTGCCGCCCTCCACCGTGATGGATTTCGAAACGAGGTTCTGCATGTTTTTCTCCTCGTCGATCCACGGTCCACCGGTGGTTGAGTAGCCGACAGTGTTGTGCAGGCCGATTTCCAAACCGAGGCGTTTTGCTTCGGCAGCGGCGTGGCGCAGGGCCTCCCAGTATTTCGGGCTGCGGTAGGTCTGGTCCGGCCAGGGGTTGTTCAGAGTCGGCTTGTGAGACTCCTGAACGGCGGAGGCGATGTTAAAAATAGTCGCGCCGCCGATGCCGGAAGCTTTCATGGCCTCAAGGTCCTTGGTGATGCCTTCTTTCGAAAAGTTAGAGCCCATCC
>JAYVNM010000208.1:0-9310 GCA_043758445.1 Akkermansiaceae bacterium
GAAGTGACCATTCACGCTAATAATACACTCTCCGATCCGCTTGACATGAAGCCAACTTTCACAAGTTATCACGAGCGGGTGGAAAACCGCCTCCTGCCCATTGACATAAAAGCATTCAAGCGCGGCACGCTCAATGCGCCCGGCACAGAAGTGCCTGCTGGGACTGGAGAATTTGGCTATGAAACCGTAATGATGGAAAATGCCGATAGCGAAAACTCCGCCACCAGCACCAGCCGCGATTGTGATGAATCGGGAGCCGCAGCAGATCTCAACGCTTACCGGAAAGCCAACGATGATGACTTGGTAAAGATTGTCTTGAAATGGCCAGCTGGAATCAAACCCGCAGGTGCTTCATTGAAACTCCTCCACGATGGGATGCGGGTGGATGCCACTCAAACGACAGCAGATGCAGCCGTCAGCACAAGCGGGCCAAGTCGGTTAAACTTTTACAAAACCGACGGCACCCGGATCACCAACCCTACAACTGATCTGCAAATCGCGGATCTCGCGAATGCCCCGGCAAGCAGTTACTTGTCAAAAATCCTCACTGAGGGTGAAGTCACCATTTTCATCGAAGGCGCGGATCGTTTTGGTGACTTACCTGACAATCCTACCCTTCTCGGTGGCGCTCAACTCAAATGGGAGTTCTCCTTGGGAGGCACCACCGCATCTGCAAAATTGCTGGTCTATCGTGGCGGCTTTTTACGCTTCATGCAGCCTGCGGGCGCACCGGGCACCGTGGGTGACTTCGAGTTCTGGGATGGCAAAGGCCGGGTAAAACACAAAGTCGGCAAGCCAATTTTCGGCAAAGAATTCGAGACGGATGTCACCGATTACGGAACTAAGCTCGCAACTTGGAAGGCGAAGAGCGGCAAGACAATCGACAACCCGCAAATTCCAGGGAAATCCTATGAAGTAACGGATGGGTTCGGGCATACCCCACCAGGCTGGTGGAAGACGGAACGACGAACAGATTTTACCGGTCCACAACCGGATAAAATCAGTGGAACTGGTTCAGATAAAAAAATCAAACAAGGTGGCTATGTTCGGTGGAAGCAGGATGATGAAACTGCTGCCGCAAACCGTTACACAACTCCTTATCGGTATGATGCGTCAAATGCACATGACGCAGCCATCGGCGAACCAACGACCATACGATTCAAGTATGACATGACGGCTATTGCACCGGGGACAGCACAAGGTAGAACTTATATCCAAATTCACCCTGATGGAGAGTGCAATGACAATGTCATGGGCGGAACTGCTGGATGTATCGGGATTCAGACATACAACGACTGTTTGAAAGTCGATGGTATTCTCCAGCGATTCCATGGTTTAAAAGTTAAAGTCCAACTGAAATAATCAATATGAATACATTACTATTTAAAACATGCGTCGCATTGTCATTTGTTTTTTTAACTTTAAGTGATTTGCACGCGGTAGGCCTGACATTGCCCGCAAATGACCCTCTAATTCAAGGCGACTTGAATCCTCCAGCCGAGCCCGAACTAACCGCCGCTGAACTTGCTATACCTCCGGTCGGGCAAATTCAAAAAAGTCAACTCCGCACAGTGAACCAGCTTCGCGCCATTTTGGCTACAACTCTGGCCGCCGTTCCGGCAGGTGCCAATGGAATCGGTAGCCCGTGGTTCACGAAAGCACAGAGTTACAAAGCGGGACTGGACCTCATTTCCACCAGCAGTTTGCAGGCGGATTGTATCACGCTGATTGCAAAAATCACCGACCTGTTAGCAGCGCGAAAGGAAGTCTATGAAGGACATCCTGTTCCCGAATTCGCATTGCAGAGCGCAGGCCTGGCAAATGGCTTCAGCACGGTTCTCATTCATGCGATTGAACGGCATGTTGTAGATCAAAACGGAACTGTTTCGTCGGCTAATTTAATAAATTTTATCACAGTCTTTAGCATTGCAAGTTTTTGTAGTGAAGGTGATTGGGAGGAAACCCGAATCCCAATCGATTCGGCAGGCGTCATGATTTTAGATGCCACAGCAGTCGTTACCCAATTGAAAACCCGACCATGGCAGGAAGCGGAACAGTTTCTTGGAAACAACACTGCCACCGGCGCATTCGCTCGTTATGCGGTGTCCGGTGACGGAATGGCGGTTCTCAAAACCAAATATGCCGCTAACCAAGCCGTCATCACCGCGAAGTGGAATGAACTAGCAGCTTGGTTGGTAACACAACGTCCACCAAACTAACAATATTCCGAATTGTCTCATTTTTTAACAAAACCCCTCTCTTTCCCTCTCTAGCAACTCCCCCGAAGATCGTCGCTCCGCACCGCGAAACATGCCACTGACGGCTGATCACGTGTGCTGCTAAGTCCTGCGGGAACAGGTGACGTGCGTGGGGTAATGCGGCATCTCGGTCCAAAACTCTCCCGGCAATGCCGGGTCCCTCCCCGGATATTTCATCTGGAATACCACGACTGCACTTGACTACGCTATCGCTCCGACCTTACCAATTTGGCCTACGATAGGCGATGACCGCCGTAAGCACGGCTCGCGAATTACCGACTCAGCTAGGAGTGGCCTCCCTAAGGGCAAATCCCGCCGCGTGCCCAATTTCTTGACACCCATCGGTCGGGAAAACAGGCTAATGGTCATGACAAATGAGGCTACTTATTTCGCAGGCCTCGACATCGGCGGCACCACGGTCAAGGCGGTTTTGGTCAATCAACTCGCCGCACAGGTGGGTCCCTTGGCAGAAGTTAGAAGCCTAGTGAAAGATGGCTATGAAGCGACATTCGGCCAACTCGATAGCGCACTCGACCAACTCGCCGCCGGTGCTGGAATCGCCCGCAGCGCCATCGCCGGGATCGGTCTGGACGTTCCCGCGCCAAGCAGCGAGGGCGTGATCTGGGGCCGCGCGAACTTGGGCGAGGATTGGGTCGGCACCGACATCCGGGGGAAACTCGCCGCCCGCATCGGCATCCCGGTTCACATGACTAACGACGGCAACGCCGCCGCGCTCGGCGAGTATGCACTCCGCGCAGATCACACTGGCAGCTTGTTGTTAGTGGCACCGGGAACCGGCCTCGGCGGTGGCTTTAATTCAAGTTCCCAGACAAAATGAAGGGACTATGCATACGTAGTTGATAAAGCACTTTCCGCCTTATACACATCTGGTAAAATCGATGCTATCGAAGTCTTAGGGGAGTATGATAAGTCCGAGGTGGTCAGAGAAAATTCTCAATTAAGGCAGAAGATAGCAGGTATGATCGTCAGCCTCCAGAAGAATTCCGTCCATGAAAAATAGTGCTAGAAAGACTTCCAAAGCTCCGCTGCTCGGCACCGCATTTTGGGGTTTCGCGGTTTGGTTCGAATACATTTCCATGAAGAGTTCAGTGGAATCAAGAATGGACACGATCGAAAGGATTTCTCCTGAGAAGTGGGATCTGATTTATAGGTGGCAAATTAACTACTGGATTGAACATCACTATGCCACCGGCGCGATTCTTGTGCTCTGGCTCGCATATCTGGTGTGGATATGGATAAGGGCTTTTCGCCAAGCTCCGTTCTGAATGCACGGCTAGCAGCTTGTCAAATCAACTCCGGTCAACATTTCAAAATCCGCTTCCTGAAAACCTCTTTCCTTCCCACTCTAGCAACACTCCCGAAGATCTTCGCTCCGCACCGCCAAACATCCCGCTGGCGGGTGATCACGCGAGCTACTGGTCCTGCGGGAACATCCCTGACGCTTCGCGCAGCATTCGTATCCCAAATGCCAATTTTCATGCGTGTAAGTCTCGGTTCCCTTCAGGTCTGCTCCAACGAAGGAATTCCCACTGCCGGATCGGTCTCCGCATTGTAATCCACGCCTGCTAGTCCGAAGCCGAACAAGCGCAGGAAACTGGATTGATAGCCTTCAAAATCCCCGAACTGCAGGAAATTTTCCGTGTTCACTTCATCCCAACGTTCGCCGACGAGGGCTTGCACCTGCGGCGTCATCTCCCAATCGTCCACGCGAATGCGCCCGGCCTCGTCGGGCTGCGGATCGCTATTGTATAGTCTCTCGCGAAGCAGGCGGTCCATTTGTTCGATGCAGTCCTCATGAGTGCCCTCGGCCTTCATCACTTTGTATAATAAGGAAATGTAAAGTGGCACGACAGGAATGGCGGAACTCGCTTGGGTCACCAGCGCCTTGTTCACGGAAACCCAAGCCTTGCCGCCCAGTGGTGCGAGTTTGACATCGAGCGCACGCTGGACCCGCTCCAAGTCCTCTTTGGCCTTGCCGATGGTGCCGTTCTTGTAAATCGGCCACGTCACTTCCGGCCCGATGTAGGAGTAGGCGACGGTTTGCACGCCGTCCGCCAGCACCCCAGCCTCTAATAGCGCATCCGTCCACAGCTCCCAATCCTCGCCACCCATGACGGCGATGGTTTGCCGGATGTCGTCGCCCTCCGCTGGCTCGATGGTGATCGCATTGACCACACCCGTGGTAGTGTTGAGGTTTTTGTTAGTAAAACTCCCGCCCACGGGCTTGAGCACGGATTTGTAAACCTCACCCGTCTTCGGGTCCGTGCGGCGCGGGGAAGCGAGGCTGTAAACGACCAGATCCACTTGCCCGAGGTCCGCCTTGACTGCGGCGATCACCTCCTTTTTCACCTCGTCGGAAAAAGCGTCGCCATTGAAAGACCGGGCATAAAGACCGGCGGCGGCAGCTTCCTTTTCAAACGCCCGGGTGTTATACCAGCCAGCCGTCGCGGTGCGGTCGGCCTCGCCGGGTCGCTCGAAGAACACGCCGATGGTCGCCGCACCCGAGCCAAACGCGGCGGCGATCCGTGAGGACAGTCCGTAGCCGGTGGACGAGCCGATCACCAGCACCCGCTGCGGACCATTCGCGATCCGCCCACGGCTTTTCACGACGGCGATTTGTTCGGCAACATGGGCGGCACAGCCTTCCGGGTGGGCGGTCGTGCAGATGAATCCACGGATCTTCGGGGCAATAATCATAGCGGCTTGCAAAGTATCGCCAGCCTGCGGCGAGGCAACTGTTTTTGCGATTGATAGCTGAAAGCCTCCGGGTGACGCCACTCTCACGTCATTTCACGGTTGGGCCGAGCTTTCTGCTTGTCAGTTGGCACGGAATCTCGGGTATTGGATACTATCAGTTTGGTAACGATAGTCGAGAATACCAAATGGCTGCTTTTTAAAATGGCTGCTTTTTAATGACCCACCCTGACTCTCTCATCCCATGAATCCATTCCAAATTTCAAAACACACGCTGGAAGCCGCCATGAAAAAACTGCGCCGCCTCCGGTCCAAAGGGGACGGCCGCCGCGCATCCCGCCCGCTGTCCGTTTCCGGCCTCGCCTGCGTGTTGGGATTGGCGGTGACATCCGGCACGGTCCACGCGCAAGGGCAGCTAGCCGTCGGCCTTTGGACCGATGCTGGCGAGGCGGATTTGCTGGCAGGAAAAGGTCCGCTGGTCATGCAGCGGACTGTCGTGCCACTAATATACCGGACGCTCCGCTTGGACTGGAATGGCTTGCGCAAGACCGTGGCCGATGCGCCCCTGGAGTTCCGGGCCGGTACCGAACCGCCACAAGAACTCACGCTGCCGATGCCGGACGGCACCTTCGCCCGGTTCGGGATCGAGGAGTCGCCGCTGATGGAACCCAAGCTCGCCGCACGCTTCCCTGAGGTCAAAACATACATCGGTCGCGGGCTTGACAATCCCCTACTCTCCGCCCGCCTTGATCAGACGCCGCAGGGTTTCCACGCGGTTGTTTTCACCGGCTCAGGCACCGTCTATATCGACCCCTATTGGCGCAACGATAATACAACTTATGTCTCATACCAGCGGCGGGATTATGTCAATGCGGCAAAGTCCCTGCAATGCCTGCTCCCCGATCTGGGGGCAGCACCGCTCGAGGGCCAGCGCGCATCACAAGCCGAGCGTCCGACCGGTGCCTCCCTGCGTACCTACCGGCTGGCCGTCGCCTGCACCGGAGAATATGCGACCGCAGCCGGCGGCGGCACGCTCAATGGGGCCTTCGGCGCGATCATCACCACCGTCAACCGCGTCAGCGCGGTCTATGAACGTGAATTCGCAATCCGACTGAAACTCATCAACAACGAGGAGCAACTCATTTTTCTCGACCCCCTAACCGATGGCTTTACCGACAATAACGCCTCTGCCTTAATTGGCGAAAGCCAGACCAAAATCGACGCCGTCATCGGCGATGCAAACTACGACATTGGCCACACCTTCAGCACGGGCGGCGGCGGCTTGGCAGGACTGGGCGTGGTCGGTGTATCCGGTCAGAAGGCCAGCGGCATCACGGGCTCCTCAAACCCGGTGGGCGATCCCTATGACATCGACTACGTGGCTCACGAAATGGGTCACCAGTTCGGCGGCGACCATCCGTTCAACGGGACTTCAGGTAGTTGCTCCGGAGGCAACCGCAATGCCGCCACCGCCTACGAACCGGGCAGCGGCACCACCATCATGGCCTATGCGGGGATTTGCTCACCACAGGATCTTGCACCTAACAGTGACGACTATTTCCACACCATCAGCTATGATGAAATCGATGCGGTCACTACCACCTTTCCCGGCAATGTCGGCGTGATCACCGCCACTGGTAACACCCCGCCGACCATTACCGCTCCCGCCAATCACACGATTCCCCAGCAGACACCCTTCGCCCTGACCGCAGTGGGGAGCGATCCAGATGCGGGCGATGTGCTCACCTACTGCTGGGAGGAATTTGACCTAGGCCCGGCCCAAGATCCGATAGCTGTGCCGCGCGACAACGGGTCCTCCCCCATTTTTCGCTCGTTCGATCCCTCACTCAGCCCGACCCGGACATTTCCCTCGTTATCCTATATCCTGAACAACGACAACATTCCGCCTGCCACCCTCAGCGGTTTAGCAACTGCGGAATTCCTCCCGACCACTAACCGCACGATGACCTTCCGCGTGACCGCGCGTGACAACCGTCCCGGCGGCGGCGGTTCGAATTATGCCTCGACGACCGTCACTGCGACAACCGCGGCCGGCCCGTTCGTGATCACTTCGCAGAACTCCGCAGCCACACTCGCCGGCGGCTCGACGGTGCCCGTCACTTGGTCCGTGGCCAATACCACCGCAGCGCCCGTCAACTGCGCCAATGTGAAAATCTCGCTCTCCACCGACGGTGGCCGCACTTATCCCATCATCCTCGCCACGAACACGCCCAATGACGGCGCGGAAAATGTGACCCTGCCGAACACCGCGAACGTCGCCACCACCCAGGGCCGCATCAAGGTCGAGTCCGTGGGCAATATTTTCTTCGACATTTCAGGGGCCAATCTAACGATAACTAGCAGTAATACCGCGCCTGTGCTCAGCATCACCAGCGACGTGACTGTGACGCGCGGCACCCCCACCGCCACCAACGCAGTGGTCGGCACGGCTTCGGATAGTAACCTTCCGCTCACGGTCGCAGTCACCAACGCTCCTGCGGATAGCACCATCACTGCTAGTTTGGTAGGCAGCAATATCACCGTCAGCGCACAGGCCGACAGCTCGCTCGTGACCACCAATACCAGCCGCACGTATCCGGTCACTCTCACCGTCACTGACAACCTTGGCTCGACCGCCGCCGCTAATTTCAATCTCATCGTCCTGCCCAATCCCGCGCCGACAGTTGGAAATTATGCGGACCAAAGCGTCGCCAAAAACGCCAACGTGACCGCGACTCCCACCGCCGCGCCCGCCGATGCCAATAACAATCTTGGCGCTGCTCCAGTCTCGGTCTTTCCCACGTCCCTCCTTGGAGGCGGCACCGTCTCAGTGAACCAACTCACCGGAGCCGTCACCGCGACCACGCTCACGACCACCGTTGCATCCAGCTACGTCATCCGCGTGACGGTGCAGGACACCAGCGGCGCAGCCGTGGTGAAATCATTCAATCTCGTGGTCAGTAGTGGCCCGCCCGATACGCTGAATGTCAATTTCACCGGACTGGCTGCCACCGGACCCGTGGGCGGGCCATTCTCTCCGACTTCGGGAACCTTCACTCTGACCAATAATTCCGCTTCATCCCTTAGTTGGAACGCGTCCAAGACCCAGTCATGGGCGAATCTCTCGGCCGCCAGCGGAACCCTTGCCGCCGGTGCCACCACGCTGATCACCTACTCCCTCAATGCCACGGCCAACGGACTCGCCGCCGCTATTTTCACCGACACCGTCACCCTCACGAATGTCAATTCGGGCGTTCACCAAACTTTCAACCCAACCTTGACGGTGACAAACGGCTTTTCGGGCACCGGTGCTGGCGCGATTCCGGATGGAGGTTCCGGCACGCTACCGGACTATGGCACCCCGCAGGTGCTCAGCTTTCAAGTTTCCGGCATCACCGGCAATCTCACGAATGCGGTCGTAGATCTTACCATGGCCCACACCTGGGCGGGAGATGTGGATGTGGTATTAGCCTCGCCGGGTGGCACCCGCAGCTTGGTGCTCGTCAGTCGCATTGGCGTCGTCACGGCGGGTGGATTCGGTGATTCGTCAAACTATTCCGGTAATTACACATTCTCGGATGCCGCCGCAGGCAGCAATCTCTGGACGGCTGCGGGCACTGTCACCGACACAGGAGTCATCCCTCCGGGAGAGTATCGGACAACCGGCCCCGGACAGGCTGGACAAACCAACCCTCCCCCTTTGACCAGTCTTACCACCGCATTCGGTGGACTAACCTCAGCCGAGGCGAACGGAACCTGGACGCTCACCCTGCGCGATGGCGCAGGTGGTGACACTGGCAGCGTGAGCGCGGCCTTGCTACGTCTCACCCAAGCAGTTCCTGAAATCGTCATCGAAAAACCCGTAGGCTTTAACATCGTTGACGGCACCACCAACAGCCTTGGCACCGTCTCCATCGGCAGCAGTTCCGGCCTTTTCACCTACACCGTGAAAAACACCGGCAACGCCAACCTCACCGGCCTTGTGCTAAGCAAGACCGGAACTAACAGTGCCGACATCATCACCACCGCACCTTTGGTAAGCACCCTTGCTCCCGGCGCGAGCACCACCTTCACCGTCAAGTTCAAGCCCCTCGCCGCCGGTGCCCGCACCGCCGCCATCCACCTCGCCAGCAATGATGCCAATGAAAACCCCTTCGACATCAACCTCACCGGCACCGGCAACGGCCCTGAAATCGTCGTTGAAAAACCCGTCGGCTTCAACCTGGGCGATGGCGGCACCACCAGCCTCGGTTCGGTTGCCGTCGGCAGCACGTCCGGCACCTTCACCTACACCGTGAAAAACACCGGCAATGCCAATCTCACCGGCCTCGTCTTGA
>JAYVNM010000209.1:0-25781 GCA_043758445.1 Akkermansiaceae bacterium
TTTCGGGCATGGGAGTCTTTTCGGACTTCCATGCCCACTTTTTTTAGCATCTAATACATTGTGCCTAAAGGACTCACGATGTCTGGGACAGGCTCTAGATAAGGACGGCAATCCCCGCAAGTGGCTCAGGCGAAAATAGCTGGGGCGACGATAAAGGCAACAAAGGACGTTGGACACTGCATGACAGTTGGTTTGACGAGCACGTTTATACGATTATCGCGCACAAAAAACATATCTCTCAGAAAACTCTGAAGTAACTCGAAGACGAGCCCTTCACTCTGCCCGCTTGGTATCCTGGAGCCGGAGGCATCCAATCGTAGGAAGCAACGAATCCCTTCCGAGGAGCCGAATACGCCTCACCCGCAGGGGACTTTATCACGCGAAAACTCGGGTCTTCGGAATCTGGAGATTTGTTTGTTGCTGTCTGGACGGCCTTACCATCCGGCTGCTCAGGTGAGCTCGGTGGCGTGAAATTCGGCCCAATCATCGAGGTTGTTGAGATTCACGGCGTCCTTCGGCGCAGGGGCATCGTTGGCGATTCCTGCGGTGGCGAGGATGTTATTCCGGACCTCATCGCTGTGGTTGTAGCCAGCGATTGAGGCATTGAGAGCATCGACGGTCGCGGCATCCAGCTTCACACCCGGTTGCCGGGAGATCCAAGTTTCAAACTGAGCGTATGTTGGGTGGCTTTCTGCGATGAATGCGGTGAGCGCCTCCTTATCGAGGCCCAAGGCATCGATAACCATGTAGTCATAGCCTGGGCCGGGTGCCTTGTAGCCGTCGGCAAGCTTGCCACGGGATTTTAGGGAAACCTTTTGCCAGAGCCGGGGAAGGTGGAGGACACGAAGCGGGCCGGCGCTGCCGGAGCTGATCAAGGGAACGATTTTATTCATGGTCCGGCGAGGAAAGCACAAACCTGTCCAAGGTCAATCTGCATCCGTGCCGGGGGCGAATCATTGCGTCGAAATCCCGTGCTTGCTCCAGAACGAGGCGAGTTCTCCATGGCTGCCATTGAACACGTTGCGCTCCACCGGGCGGTCGAGATTTCCGAAATACGGACTGGAGTGGAAGGTCTGGTGGCTGTAGCGCTGCGGATTCGAGCGGCCCTTTTCCCAATCGCCTCCGGCATGCTGCCACAGCGACCAATCGTGCCAGACATTGTATTGTCCAAGGAGACCACCGGGAGTGACGGGAGCCGGAAAGGATTTGCATGCGCCGCTTTCACAGGAGTAAAGGGCGAGCCAATACGGGCAGCGGCGGAGCTTGGCTTTAGTCGCCGAGTCCGCCTGACTGAGCATGACGCGCATGTGCTCGCTGTTTTCCAGATAAACTACGGGCGGGCTGCCGGTACGGGACTCGATCCGATCAACGAAGCGGGTGATGTCGGAGAGGCGTGAGTTGGCATCTCATCGAGCACGCCGCCTTTTCCACAGCGGGCGATCAGGCCTGCCGCACCGTTCGCTTTCAGCGCCGAGACGTCATGCTCCGAGTAGGATCTTCCTTCACGCTGGCGTTCCTTTGGATCATAGGCGGAAACATTGATGATTTGCGGCAGCCGGCCGGATGGCGCGGGGCCCGAGCCGCCACCGCAGTGGGTAAGCAGCGAGGTTAGGGAAAGCGGGAGGCAAAGGCGGGGACGGAACATTGTAGTCGTTATAAGGGATACAAGGGATGACCGCAAGCAGCGGCTTGAGAAACTCTGGATCCCCATCACTAGGCGGGACTCACTGGATCCCCGGATTTCCGCTCACGCGCATTTCGGACAGACTCCGAAAAACTCCAGTTCGTGATAGAGATTCTTGAAGCCGGTTTTTTCACGGATCTCGGCTTCGAGCTGATGGACGGGGCAGGGGGCGAGGACCGATTCGATGCTGCCGCAGACGGTGCAAATCAAGTAGTCGCTATGTTTTCCCGGCTGGATCAGGGTGAAATAGGCGGCGCGCTCGTGCAGGCCAAGGCGGCGGACCAGACCATGGCCGTGGAGCCGATGCAGGAGGCGGAAAACGGTGGCTTTGTCGCATTGGCCAGCCAGCCGGTGGGAAGTGGCGAGCTCGGATAGAGTCATCGGTCGCGGACTTTCGAGCAGGGTGGTAACGAGTTCCTCCAGCGCCTTGGTGCGGCGCAGCCCGGCCTCGCGGCAGCGGCCGATGGTTTCCTTGACGACGGGATTCATGACGGCTCACCGTAGATTCGGGCTTTTCTCATGACAAGCTCTCGTCCGTGCGCTGCCACCGCTGTGCCGAGTTGGCAGGTCCACCTCACTCTATCAGAAATCAGCAAGGCGAACCCGCTTAGAACAAGCTGGATTGCGGGTCTTCCGGCCTTGTGGGCGGCACAGGAGCGCCAATTTTTTCATAGGCGGCGGGCATGGCGGTGCGACCGCGCGGGGTGCGCATGAGGAAGCCCTGCATGATGAGGAAGGGTTCGTGGACTTCCTCTAAGGTTGCGGCGTCCTCGCCGACGGCGACGGCGAGCGAGTTCAGGCCGACGGGGCCGCCGTTGAATTTGTAGATCAGGACTTCTAGCAGACGCTTGTCCATTTCATCGAGGCCTTGGGAGTCGATCTCGATCATGGCGAGGGCGGCGTCGGCGATTTCCTTGTCGATAAAGCCGCCGCCGCGGACTTGGGCGAAATCGCGGACCCAGCGCAGCAGGGCGTTGGCGACGCGCGGGGTGCCACGGGAGCGGGAGGCGACTTCGAGCGCACCGGCCCGCTCGATGGGCACATCTAACAAGCCCGCCGAGCGTTCGATGATGAGGGCGAGTTCGTCGTGAGTGTAATAGTCCAGCCGGTTGGCGAGGCCAAAACGGGAGCGCAGGGGAGCGGTCAGCATCCCGGAGCGGGTGGTCGCGCCGACGAGGGTGAAGCGTGGCAGATTGATTTGGATCGAGCGGGCGGACGGGCCGGAGTCGATGATGATGTCGAGCCGGAAATCTTCCATTGCGGGATAGAGGTATTCCTCGATGGCGGGGTGGAGGCGGTGAATTTCGTCGATGAAGAGGATGTCGCCCTTCTGGATGTTCGTTAGAATGCCGGCGAGGTCGCCGGCTTTTTCGATCTGCGGGCCGGAGGTGGTGTGGAGCTGGGTGCCGGCGGCGCGGGCGATGAGGTTAGCGAGGGTGGTTTTCCCGAGTCCGGGCGGTCCTGATAGAAGAACGTGGTCGAGGACATCGCCGCGTTGTTTCGCGGCTTCGAGCATGAGGAGGATGCGGTCTTTGACCTTTTCCTGGCCGATGAATTCCGAAAATGCCGGGGGCCGTAGCGAGACGTCGAAGGGCGTCGCTGGCGCGGTGGTGGTTTGCTGATAGAAATTTTCGGACATCGGGCAGGCGCGGGGATTGGAACCCACGGGTGGCCCAGAGAGAAGCCCAGAATTGCAGGAACCGGCGGGTCAGGGGAAGCGGTAGAGCGCCATGTGACGGTCGAAGCCGCCGTGGGTGCATTTGGTTTCCTGCACGTATTCCAGCCGATATGGGGCGAGATTGAAGGGTTCAAGATCCATGTTGACGCGCCGGAAACCCCAGCCGGGGATGGGCAGATATTCCTTGATATCCGGTTGCTGGGTTTCGTCCGGGTAGGTGGTCGTGAGCAACAGGTGGCTGCTCGATTGCGCTTTTTCAATCACGCGGAGGACAAGCTCGGTCGGTAGATGGAAAAGCACGTCGCGGACGATGATCAGATCGACCCGGGGATAATTTTCGGTGACGATGTCCTTGAGTTCGAAGCGGCGATTGGCGTTGCCGTAAGTTTCATTGAGTTGGCTGACGAGTTCGGCGTTTGCTTCAAACCCGAGATAGTTGATCGCTTGTCCCTGCGGCGTGACCAAGGCGACATGGCTCATCCAGTTCCAATCGCCGCAGCCAAGGTCGAGGATGGAAGTAACGGCGTATTGTGCGAGGATGGCTTCGAGAAATGTCTGGGCTTCTGCGGTGGCCTCCAGGCTACTGCCCGGCCCGGATGCGGATTCCCGCCGGCCATGCTGCTTTTCCTGTAGCCCGAATTCAACGAACTTCGCCGCAGCTTCGAAATTTGTTTTGGTCAAGGGTGGTGGTGTCTTTTCGATGACGGAGAGGATAACGAATCCGGTTAGCTTGGAAAGCAGGTTTTGAGCGGGGTGGTGTTATTAAGCACTGTTGCCTGAGGCCGGGCCGGGTTGCCACAGGATCGATGTTGGCAAGTGCGTGATCACGGCGGGCACGAAAAAGCCCGGCTCGCCTTGGCGGGCGGGCCGGGCTTCGCGACCAAGGTTTACTTGGAGGAGTGCATCGGCGCTGGTGCTGGAGCAGGAGCGCTCGGGCAGCAGGAAGCGGCGAGGAATGAAGCAGCGGCAGCGATGATGAGGTATTTAACAGTTTTCATGATGTTGTTTCGGTTGTTGGTTGCTTGGCATTCGCGCATTACGGCGCAAGATGTCAAAAGAGAACTAGCAGTCGTGAGGCGGGAATCAAGCGCCGATTGTCGCGAATCACGCAAGATGGGCGGGATCTTGTAGTTTCCAGAGACCAAAACTCAGAGTCTGCCGCGCTTAGGCGGCGTCTTGGTCCGCGCGTTTGCGCCGAATGCTGGGCGGACGCTCGCCGAGAACGACCTGACGGTTGATCGTCACGGAGTCGATGTCGTCGCGGGAGGGAATATCGAACATCACCTCGAGCATCATTTTTTCAAAAATCGAGCGCAAGGCTCTGGCCCCGGTGCCACGGCGGACGGCTTCCTCGGCGAGGGCGCGGAGGGCGTCGCGGGTGACGCGGAGTTTCACGCCGTTCATGTCGAGCTGCTTGCCGTATTGCTTGACGAGGGCGTTCTTCGGCTCGGTAAGGATGGCCATGAGCTCGTCTTCCGTGAGTTTCCGCAGGGAGGAAAGGACGGGCAGGCGACCGATGAATTCCGGGATCAGGCCGAAGTGGAGGAGATCCTCGGGCTGGACTTTTTCCAAGATGTTCGCCGTGGGATCATCCAGGTTGTCCTTGGCGGTGTTCGCGTGGAAACCGAGGGTGTTGCTGCCGAGGCGGCGCCGGACCATGTCCTCAAGGCCGACGAACGCGCCGCCGACGATGAACAGGATTTTCTCGGTGTTGACCTGGATGTATTCCTGCTGCGGGTGCTTGCGGCCACCTTGCGGCGGGACATTGCAGACGGTCCCTTCAAGGATTTTGAGGAGCGCCTGCTGGACGCCTTCGCCGGACACGTCGCGGGTGATCGAGACGTTCTCGGTCTTGCGGCCGATCTTGTCGATTTCATCGACGTAGATGATGCCACGCTCGGCGCGGGCGACATCGAAGTCCGAGGCTTGGAGCAGGCGCAGGATAATGTTTTCCACGTCCTCGCCGACGTAGCCGGCTTCCGTGAGTGTGGTGGCATCGACGATGCAAAACGGCACGTCGAGCACACGGGCGAGAGTCCGGGCGAGCAGGGTTTTGCCAGAGCCGGTCGGCCCTAACAGCATGATGTTGGATTTCTCAATTTCCACCTCCTTGAACTCCTCGGCGACCTTGGCCTGATCCTGACGGAGACGCTGGTAGTGGTTGTACACGGCGACGGAGAGCACCTTTTTCGCGTTTTCCTGACCGATCACGAATTCATTGAGTTTCGCAAGGATCGAGGCGGGGGAGGGGATCTTGAAGCCGGGTTTCTCCGCCGTGGTCTTGCCCTTGGCGGGCGCGGTGCCCAGTTCCTTTTCGAGAATGTTCGAGCACACATCGATGCACTCGTTGCAGATGTACACACCGGGACCGGCGATGAGTTTTTTGACCTCGGAGTGGCTCTTTCCGCAGAAAGAGCACATCGTTAGATTGGAAGCGCGGGCCATGGGTGGGAGGATACGGAATCAGGTGGTGGAAAACAAGGAGGAAGAATGCCGGGCGGAGGCGCTTGGTTCACGCGTCTTTCGGCCCTTCGATGGCTGCGACGACTTCGTTGGGAAGCTGTTTGCGGCTTTCGAGAACCTTATCAACGAGGCCATAGGCGACGGATTGCTCGGCGGTCATGTAGTTGTCACGGTCCGAATCATTCTCGACCTGCTCGATGGATTTGCCAGTGTGATGGGAGAGGATGCCGTTGAGGCGTTTCTTGAGATTGAACATGAAACCGATGGTCCGCTCGACATCCGAGGCTGTGCCTTGGGCACCGCCGGAAACCTGGTGGATCATGACGTGGGAGTTCGGCAGGCAGAAACGCTTGCCCTTGGTCCCCGCTGTTAGCAAAACCGATCCCATGGAGGCGGCGATGCCGATGCAGTAGGTATTCACATCGCAGGTGAGGAATTGCATGGTGTCATACATTGCGAGGCCAGCCGTGACGGAGCCGCCGGGCGAGTTGATGTAGATGTGAATGTCCTTTTTCGGATCCTGCATCTGAAGGAACAGAAGCTGGGCGATCACGGAGTTCGCGACATAATCATCAATGGCGGTGCCGATGAAAATGATGCGGTCCTTTAGCAGGCGCGAGTAGATGTCGAACGAGCGCTCGCCGCGTCCGTCTTGCTCGACGACCATCGGCACGTAATAGCTATTGCGCGGGGCGGGAGAACTCATGTTAGGGGATTGGAAATTAGGCATCGAGGGCGGTTGTTTCTGATTCGACAACATTCGCCTGCTCAACCAGGAAGTCAATGGTCTTACCAATGGCCATCGAGCTGCGGATGCTTGGGATGCGGCCAGAGCGCTGCATGTCCTTGATAAATTTCTTGGGGGGCACCTTGCGCGAGTTGGCGATTTGCATGAGGTGGTTGACGAGTTCGTTGTCGGTCACGCTGATTTTCTCCACGCGGGCGATTTCCTGGAGGATGAAATTCGTGCGGAGGTTGGAAATCGCCTGATGGCCAGCGCTGGCGAAAATTTCTTGCTGCTGGGACTCGATCTCGTCCTCAGTCATGCCGGACTGGACGCCGCGTTTGACCATGGCGTCGGCTTGGCTCTGGGTTTCCTGGGTGACGAGTTCTTCGGGCAGTTCGAAATCGACCTGGGCGTTAAAATGGGCGACGATTTGATTGACCTTCATGTCGTCGATTTTGCGGCGGCGCTCACCGGTCATATTTTCACGGATGATGGCGGTGATTTCCGCCATTGTTTTGCCGGGAGCGAGGCGTTCGGCCATCTCGTCATTGAGTTCGGGCAGCACGGCGGTTTTGAGTTCCTTGATCGTGGTTTGGAATACAATGGCTTTGGCGCGGAGTTCCTCGACCGGAAAATCGTCGGGGAGGGTGACGGTGATTTCGCGTGGCTCAGCGGTGTTCATGCCGACGAGTTGAGCGGCGAATCCGGGGAGGAAGGCGGCTTCATCGAGGCGCACCCAGAAGCCGTCGCGACCGGATAGATAGCCAGCGGATTTGCCGAGAAAGTCGTCGGTGGGTTGGCCATCGACAGTGGAAGTGTAGTCGATCACTGCGAAGTCACCCATCGCGGCAGGGCGGCCTTCGATTTCCGTGAACTCTGCGAAGCGCTCCTGCAGGGCGGTAAGCTGGGAGTTGATTTCCTCATCCGGCACCGCATACGGCGGCACGGTCACGCTGACGCCCTTGTATTCCGGTAGTGTCACCTCGGGGGCGAGGGTGAGTTTCGAGGTGAAAGTGAGGGTGCCATTCGCGTGGGTAGTCACCTCTTCGGGCTCGCCGAAATCAAGGACGTGCAGGGACTCCTGCTTGAGAGCCTC
The DNA here is from genome assembly GCA_043758445.1 of Akkermansiaceae bacterium. GTDB lineage: Bacteria > Verrucomicrobiota > Verrucomicrobiia > Verrucomicrobiales > Akkermansiaceae > Luteolibacter. The sequence goes on from JAYVNM010000209.1 coordinate 7,649, forward strand.
GTCATAGGCTTCATTGATGAGGGCACCGTTGAGTTCCTCGGTGATTTCCTTCTGGAACCGCTTCTCGACGACGGCACGCGGAGCCTTGCCGGGGCGGAAACCTGGCACGCGGACCTTGCTTGCGTAGCCTTTGACGATCTGATCGCGCTGACCACTGACTTTTTCCGCTGGGATTTCCACACGCAGGGTGGCGACGCACTTGGGCTGCTTCTCGACAACAATATTCATAATAAATGGGGCCGACATCAGCGTCGGGACGGGCAACCTAGTTGAAATCCGCGCAGCTTGTCAAACGGGGTGTTCAAAAAGCACGGCAGGCAGCATTTTGTAATTTCAAAACCCGATACGCGGCTAGGAAAATCACGATGCAGGCCAGCCCGCAGAAAATCCCGATCATAGGTCTTGGCGCAGCCTCCCGCTGCCCTCACCCTGCCTGTGACTTTCGCCATGAGCACCCTGTTGGAAACCATCGATGGCGGCACCCGTTATCTCGAAAAACGCGACATCGCCGACGCTCGCCGCACCATGCAGATGCTCGTCGCCCGCCAGCTCGGCTGCACGCGGATGGACCTCTACCTCAAGTTCGACCGCCTGATGGAAGAGTCCGAACTCATCCCGCTGCGTGAAAATTTAAAGAAACGCGGGGAAGGCATCCCGCTCCAGCACCTACTAGGCACGATTTATTTCCACAAGCACGAGTTCAAAACCGACGCCCGCGCCCTGATCCCTCGCCCCGAGACCGAAGAACTCGCCGAGTGGATTCTCTCATGGGAACTCCCCGTGAACCAGCAAGTGCTTGACATGGGCTGCGGCTCCGGCGTGCTCGGCCTCACCCTCGCCGCAGCCCGCCCTAACTGGGATGTCACGCTTGCGGACATTTCTCTGGACGCTCTGGCGCTTGCCCGGGAAAACAACCAAGCCCTAGATACCATCAACACTTCCTTCGTGCAAAGCGACCTCTTCAGCGAGATTGGAAGCGGGTTCGACGGCATCGTCGCCAATCTCCCCTATGTCCCGGAAACCGACCGCGCCACCTTGTCACGCGAGGTCATGCACGATCCGCCGCTCGCGCTATTCTCCGGGGCCGATGGTCTCGACCTCATCCGTCGCTTCATCCCCGCGGCCTTTCAGCGTTTGAAGCCCGGCGGCTGGCTGGTTCTCGAAATCGGCCACGATCAGGCTTCACAAGTCACCGAAATTCTCAAAACCTCCGCCTTCACCGCCATCGAAGTGAAAACCGATCTCTCTGGCATCGCTAGGTTTCCTTTCGCTAGGCGGCTGTAAGCCGTTTTTTGAGGGGGGGGCTAGAGATTGGAGATTGGAGATCGGTGATATAAGATAAGAATCCAGAAAAGAAGATCCAGACTATCACCTATTGCCTATCCCCAATCTCTTTCCCTCTCCAACTCTCAACCACCAACTCCCAACCTCTTCATGGACAAACTCGTAGTTCACGGCGGCTCCACCCTGCGGGGGGCCATTAACATTTCCGGTTCGAAAAACGCCTCGCTCCCGATCCTTGCCGCCAGCCTGCTCACCGGCGAGGACTGTATCATCCGCCGCGTGCCCGATGTCTCGGACACGAATTACATGATCCAAATCCTCAGCGCCCTCGGGGCCGATGTCGAGCGCTCCTCCGGTACCGTCCGCATAAACTGCGCCGAGGTCATGGACGAGGCTCCTTATGAATTGGTACGCCGGATGCGCGCCTCGATCTGCGTCATGGGTCCGCTGCTCGCACGCAAAGGCCGCTGCGTCGTCTCCCTGCCCGGCGGCTGCGTCATCGGCGACCGCCCCGTCGATCTCCACCTGCGCGGACTCGAAGCACTCGGCGCGAAGGTCGAGTTCGAGGGCGGCAACATCACCCTGACCGCCAAAAACGGCCTGCGCGGCGCGGAAATCGACCTCCGCGGCACTCACGGCCCCACGGTTCTCGGCACCGACAACGTGATGATGGCCGCCACCCTCGCGGATGGCATCACCATCATTGAGTCCGCCGCCGCCGAACCGGAAGTCCTAGATCTGGCAAATTTCCTCAACTCGATGGGCGCGAAAATCACCGGCGCAGGCACCCGCCGCATCGTGATCGAGGGCGTGACCTCGCTTCGCGGCGTCGAGCACACGGTTATCCCGGACCGCATCGAGGCTGGCACCTTCATGGCCGCCGCCGCACTTGCTGGCGATGGCGTCACCCTCCACCGTATCTGCCGCGATCAGATGAAAGCCATCACCGCCGCCATCGAACAATCCGGCCACCGCGTCGAGTTCAACACGGCGGGCGATTCGTGCACCATCCATCGTGGGGAAAATCTCCAAGGCGTCGATCTCAGCACCGCGCCCTTCCCCGGTTACCCCACCGACATGCAGGCCCAGATGACTGCCCTGCTCGCCACCACTCCCGGCATCAGCGTCATCAAAGACACCATTTTTCCCCAGCGCTTCATGCATTGCGCCGAACTCAAGCGCATGGGAGCCGACATCAAGGTGGACAACGGCACCGCCATCGTCCACGGCGTCGCCCGCCTCTCCGCCGCCCCCGTCATGGCCTCCGATCTCCGAGCCTCCGCTGCCCTTGTGCTCGCCGCCCTAACAGCCAAGGGCGCCACCGAAATTTCCCGACTCTATCACATCGACCGCGGGTATGAGCACATTGATGAGAAGTTACTCATGTTAGGCGCGAACGTCGAGCGGGTGAAGGACCGGTGATGCGGCCAATCGTGTGGACCTCGGGCCATGCGCATAAAACGCGATATTTTCTTGTCCATCAGTTACGAATCGAGAGATTGGTTTTTGAAGATGGCCACCCCAATCAAAACCAATTCTAAGAAAAGATCATCATACGCTGAAATCGTCGCGGCGATCATCGGTTGCCAGCGTGGCCAGGAGCGTAACATGTATCCCTACATTCGGGATTTGTTCATCGGTGTGCTGGGCTACCGGACGGGCGACCTGCTAGTTGATACCGCGGATGACGTCGGCGGGGTGCCGGACTTGTGCATTCTCGTCCCCAGCGGCATTTCCGACTGCCCGCCGGTGCGATGGATCGTGGTGGAAGTGAAAGACGAACCCGGCATTTTCTACAGGGATCAGAGCCGGGCGAGAGTGTTTCAGGAAAAGGCGAAATACATCAACCTAGACACTGCGTGGTTCGTAATGATCGATCCGAAATGCCTTGTGTTGCGACCAGTGACTTCTAGGTCGGCCCGTTACAATCCTGAAAACGATATTGTTCTTGAATGGGCGGGTTTATCAGAAGATCTGTTCCGTGACAGGCTATTTCAGATTCATGTGGATCAGTCCGCCTCCAATCCCCGCTTGGAGGCGTTCCGAAGCGGCGATGAGGCGCAGATCGCAGAGGTGAAGCTCAGCAACGGGTTGGATGCCGGAATAGAAATCAAGGAATCCGAATTGGTCGAAGCGCGCGCCGAGTTCTACCTCGCGCTTCGCAGTGCGGCGAATCTATTGAAACTCTCCAGCCAACGGGCGCTTGACACCCTAGCCATCAGGGCAAGGGAAATCCGGCAGCTTCGCGATGCGTTCGCCGAAGAGTTCGGTATCGTCGAGTTTCATATTGACCCGTTCCGTCTCGTCTCGCGCGAACTTTCCTCACGAGAGGCCGTGTATCGCCACAAGCAGGCTGTCGCGGGATTGCGCCGTGCTGTCAGGGATGATCCGGCGGCGGCGCGTCTCGGATGTTTCACCCTTCCCGAGTATGAGGAACGGGCCAAGGGAGATACACCCGGAGAGCGAGCCACCAAGGCGGTGGCACTGCTCGCGTCGGAAACCGCGAGTCTGCTTGTCGCTCGCTGTCTGATGCTTCGATTCTTCGAAGATCATGGGTTTTTCGGGGAAAAGCGCTACCTCTGCAATGGCGGCGTGGCGGCATTCCAAATCTGGCGGAAGCACTACGAATCCAGCTACGCATGGTTCTTGCGCGAGAGCTACGGCGCTGCCGCGCATCTTGCGGCAGCGTTCTTCGAGGAGGGCAATCTGGATTGGGTGCTGACCTGCGCCGACCCGCATCTCTCCGACGCCATCGAGCGGGCGCTGTTTTATTTGTCCCGCTTCGATTTCTCAACGGTGAAGCAAGATGTCTTGAGCGGAGTTTACGGCCAGTTTCTCGACAACACCCAGCGCAAGGAATACGGTGAACACTATACGCCTCCCGAAGTGGCGAGATTCATCGTGCGCCATCTTGATTTGAAACCCGATGACAAGGTTCTCGATCCTTCATGTGGACTGGGAACGTTTCTGATCGAAGCATGGAAGGCACTTGTCGGTGATACTGCGGAACGCGGAGCAGCAACATGGGACGATATTCAAAACACTTTAGCAAACGTCCGGGGAAATGATCTGAATTCCTTCTCCGCGACGATCGCGCAGCTCCAACTGTTATGGCACTTGTTCGGATACCGCGAGCAGCTCCAGCAACAGGGATTTCCGGAACCGGTTGTCACCGGCGGCCACGACTCGCTACACGCGCCGCAGCTCTACGGCGAACTGCTCGACGTGGAGATGGGTGAGTTCGATTTAATAGACACACACGGATACGATGTCGTGGCGGGCAATCCGCCTTATGTGAGGCCCGCACGCCAGACGGTGGCACTCGATCCACTGGCCGTGCGATATTTTGACGTGGAATTCTCCGCACGGAGCAATCTCTGCAATTTGTTTCTATACAAGGCGATGGACTACTGGTTGCGTCCCAACGGTGGTCCCGACCGTCCTCCGGGACGTCTCGGATTCGTTATTCCGCTGTCCGTTTGCGACAACGACGACAGCGCACCGCTCCGCAAGCTGTTTCTGCCGGATACGGGGCGCTGGACGGTTCGTGAAATCGTCGATCTCGAACTGATAAGCCCCCAGCTATTCGGTGCAGACGTGGTCTGCATGATCCTGCTTGCGGAAAGGAGACCGGCGACTTCTTCCGATACTGTTAAGCTGAGGGTTGCGGATGAACGGTGCGCCATTTTCACCCAGGGTGCGGAGATCAATGTTCAGTTCAATCTGGACGATGCCCCGGTGGTCGAGCTGCCCTACCCCGATTTTTTCAGTTCCGACGGACGGTGGCTTACACGTCTAACACCCGAACGCAGGCGCATTCTCGCTCGCTTCGAGGGACGCACTTTAGGCGACATCGCGCTGAAATACTGGGTCGGAAAGAACAAGAAGCAACGCATCGTGAAATGGGCCTTGGACCAACCCTCGGAGCCAGATGACTTGCGTTGGCAGCAGGAATCCATGGTCCGCATGGGGGCCGCATTTCGTGGTGAGAAACACCGTGTTGCCCAAGGCGGGCTACCCGTTTTCAAGGGAGAGAATATTTCAGCGTGCGAGCTAGGAGGCGAGCCGAACGAGACCAATATTGATGTGTCCCGCATGGACGACTCGAGTGTTTGGCGCTACGCGGATATTCTGCCGAAGAAGGGGTATGCTTTCCACCGAATCGCACCGGCCCTGTATTGCGCACCGTTTGATCCGGCAAAAGTGGTTTTCCTGAATACTGCGAGCCTTTTCTTCCCCGGAAAAGAGAGTGCCGGATTTCCATTCGATCTCCTCATGCTTTCCCGTGTATATCAGTTTGTTTGGGCGATTGCTCACCGGGAAGCTGTGCTTTTCCGTGCGCGGGCTAATGTTTATGTATCGACCGTCAATCGTCTGCCATGGACCGATAAACTACTTGATTTCGCAGAGCATTTCGGACTGTTGCGCGAACGCTTTCTCGAAGCCTGTAGGCAGCTCCATCAGGCGGAGCAGGTATTGCGCGACCGCCTTGTCGCTTTTGGCTCCACCACATTGCGCTCCAGTATCAAGCGTGACATGGATTTGCGCGTTGAATGGAGCTCGGCCATTCAGGGAGGAGAAACGTGCGTAGTGGGTGATCCCACGGTTCAAGAGAGTGACGGACGCTGGATCGTGCAACCGGGCGACAGCGTCGAAAAATGGGCCGCATTCAACGTCCGTGAGCTGGCGGTCTCCTTCGTTGAGGGGCTTCGGCTCCACCCTGGCGAAAGCCTACGCCACGGGCAGTTGCTTGATTTGCCGGTTCCCGCTCCGGAACGTCTCGAAGATTGGATTACGATCACCGCCGAGGTTACGGCGGAGACAGGGGCTTCGGCAGTCGAAGAGATTCTCGATGCGGTGGACGCTTGCGTTGCGGAAGCATACTCACTTCCGAAGGAAGAACTGGAAGTCATTTGGCGCGAGTTCGAGACAGATCCGATGCTACGCCGGGTGCAGCCGAATCTCCCGTATGCGAAACGCCGCAGATTGGGGCTACGTGCGGGCTTGACCTTGTCCGACCGTTTCACACGCGCCTATAAGACGCGCAGCCAATCATGGTGAACATGACGAGAACATTCAACAAATATACTTGGCTTATCAGAGGGATTGTTGTCGTTTCCGTCCTGTGGATCTCCGCTGGAATTCGCCTGTGGCAACTACGGCATCGAATGGAAAACCTGTGGGTGCAGGAGATTGGACTCAGAGTAGTCGATGCCACCTCTGGTGCCGCGATTCCGCCGGAGATCGGCTTACCGGGAGACAGTGGAGATCATTTGCCTGTTGGCATCGCTCACGACGTCACCAAAGAGTTCGGCAAATATACTATAGTTGCGGACAAACCCGTCTTCTTTCAAATCTTGTCCGAAGGCTATGCCGGGCAATGGATCAAGGTCGATAACAACTCGCCTATCGACATCATCGTCAAACTTGCGAAGAATGCCGCCGAGTGAGCAATGGATCTTTGACGCGGCATTTTCAATCGCTGACGAATCCGGATTTTTTCCCGCGTATTATTGGCTACCGCTCGCTGATGATGTTCATTATGATTCCGCCAAAACTTCACCACCTCCTTGTCCTGCCATGGCTCGTGGCGGGTGTCTTTGCTCAAGGCGGACCGAAAAATACCGGTCCTCTGGCGGCGGAAGTTTACGTGGTGAAAAACGTGCCCTTCGCGCAGACACTCTCGACCATCGGCACCCTGCGGGCGAATGAATCGGTCACTCTAGTCCCGGAGCTTTCACGGCGGCTGTTGAAAATCCATGTGAAGGAAGGCACGGAAGTCGCGGCTGGCGAGGTGCTCTTCAAACTCGATGACAGCGATCTCGTGGCGGTGCTCGGGGAAATCGACGTCCGGCTGAAACTGGCGGACTCCAACAAGCAGCGGGTCGATCATCTGTTGCCGAGCAAGGCGATCAGCCAGCAAGAATTCGATAGCTTCACCGCAGAGTACCACATCCTCGAGGCCCAGCGGAACACCCAAGCGGTGCAAATTTCCAAGACCGAGATCCGTGCGCCCTTCGCCGGGCGGGTGGGCGTGCGGCAGGTGAGCGAGGGGGCCTTCGTCTCGCCACAAACACCTTTGATTACCTTGCAGGATGTCTCGCGCATCAAGGTCGATTTCCCACTGCCGGAGCGCTATGCAGGCGATGTGAGAAGCGGGCAGAAATTCACCTTCACCGTCGCGGGCAATGGCCAAATTTTCCAAGGTGAAGTGGCGGTGTTAGAACCTGCCATCGACGTCGCGACCCGTAGCCTGTTAGTCCGCGGCATCTGCACCACGCCCAAGGGCCTGCTGCCCGGTGGCTTCGCGGAAGTGACTCTGACCTTGGATGGCATGGCGAATGGTTTCATGGTGCCGAGCCAAGCTATCGTTGCCTCACCCAGCGGGCAAGGAGTATATCTGATAGAAAATGGTAAGGCGAAACTACAGACGGTGGAAATCGGCATCCGCACCGATGACCGGGTGCAAGTCCTGCGCGGCGTGAACGAGAACGACGTGGTGGTGACTACGAATCTGCTACGCATCCGCCCAGGTCTAGAGGTCGCCGCTCTGGGGCAATGAATCAAACATGAGTCTATCAGAAACCAGCATCCGCCGTCCAGTGCTCGCGATTGTGATGTCGCTGGTGATCGTGTTGTTCGGCGTGGTGGGCTTCCATTTCCTCGGCATCCGCGAGTATCCCGCCGTGGACCCGCCGGTGGTCACAATCCAAACCAACTACCCCGGCGCGAACCCGGATGTGGTGGCCTCACAGATCACCGAGCCGTTGGAGGAGGTCATCAACGGCATCGCGGGCATCCGCACGCTCTCGTCAGAATCACGGCAAGAGCGGAGCACGATCACGGTGGAATTCACCCTCGGCTCGGACATTGACTCGGCGGCGAACGATGTGCGTGACCGCGTCGCCCGCGCGGCACGGACCTTGCCGGTGGACTCCAACCCGCCGGTGGTGGTCAAGGCGGATGCCGATTCCTCGTCGATTCTGTTCCTGTCGTTAGAAAGTGACACGCGCGGCATCATGGAAGTCAGCGACATCGCCGACCGACTGGTGCGCGAGCGGATGGAGACGATTCCCGGCGTCTCCTCAGTCAATATCATCGGGGAAAAACGCTACGCCATGCGGCTGTGGATGGACCCGGTGAAACTCGCGGTCCACGGCCTGACACCCGCCGACGTGCAGGCCGCGCTGGACAGTCAGAATGTCGATCTCCCGAGCGGTCGCTTGGAAGGAACGACCAATGAACTCTCCCTGCGCACCATGGGACGGCTATCCACCCCGGAGGAATTCGAGAACCTTATCATCAAGCGGGAAAACGGCCGGCAAATTCTCTTCAGCGACATCGGCCACGCGGAACTCGGCCCGGAAAACTTCCGCACTGGCTACAAGAGCGAACGGCTCTATCGGATCGGCGTATCCATCATTCCACAGCCTAATACCAATGCCATCGCCATCACCGACGAATTCTACAAGCGGCTGGAGCAGGTGAAAAAGGAAGTTCCCCCGGATGTCAAAGTGGAGGTGGGCTATGATTTCACCCGCTTCGTGAGGCGCTCGGTGGCGGAGGTGCGGGAGACGTTAGTGATCGCCTTCGGGTTGGTGGCGCTGATCATTTTCCTGTTTCTGCGGGACTGGCGCTCGACGATCATTCCGGTGATCGCAATTCCTGTTAGCATCATCTCCGCCTTCTTCATCATGTATGTGGCCGGGTTCTCGATCAATGTGCTGACGCTGGTGGCCATCGTGCTGTCCATCGGCTTAGTCTGTGATGACGCGATCGTGGTGCTAGAGAACATCTACGCGAAAATCGAGGATGGCATGTCGCCGTTAGAAGCCGCGCTCATCGGCTCGCGGGAAATTTACTTTGCGGTGATTTCCACCACCTTCGCGCTGGCTGCGGTGTTCCTGCCGTTGATTTTCCTGTCTGGACTAACAGGAAGGTTGTTTCGGGAATTCGGCATCACGCTGGCGGGTTGCGTGCTCGTCTCCGCCTTCGTGGCGCTCACGCTCTCGCCGATGATGTGTCGGTTTCTCCTAAAAAAACACGGCGAGCGGCCGAACTTTTTCTACCGTGCAACTGAGCCATTTTTCCGTTTCCTCACTGCGGGCTACCGGGTGGCGTTGGTTCCCTTCCTGCGCTGGCGGTGGTTGGCACTCCCGATTCTGCTAGGCAGTGGCGCGATCATCGCCTGGCTGGTGACGCACATTCCGCGCGAACTCGCACCGCTCGAAGACCGCGAGAACATCCGCCTCACGATCAATGCGCCGGAGGGGGCCAGCTACGAATACACCGAGAGCTGGATGGATAAAATCTCCGTGTATATGGATGAAAACGTGCCGGAACTGACCCGCTCCTACAGCATCCTCGGCTTCGGGACGGATGCGAACGTGGCGACCCAGAGCATCTACCTAACTGTTCCCGCCGACCGGAAGCGCACCCAGGCCCAGATCGCCGAGCAGATCTCCAAAGACATGCAGACCTTCACCGGCGTGCGTGCCATCACTTTGCAACCACCGACCATCGGCGACCGCAAGAGCGGTCAGCCATTATCCTATGTGCTGTTAGCACCTGACTTCGAGTCGCTGGTTAAAGTGCTGCCGGATTTTCTAGCAGAAGCGAACCAGAGCAAGGTCATCACCCAAGTCGATGCGAACCTGAAGGTGAATCACCCGGAAGGTGTGATTTCCATCGACCGCAGGAAGGCGGCGGAACTGGGAATCTCGGTGGGTGAAATCGCGAAGATTGTGGAATTTGCCTACTCTGGACGGCGGTTCGGCTACTTTTTGAAGAGTGGGAAGCAATACCAGATCATCGCGCAGATGCAGCGGCAGGACCGTAACAAGCCGGGGGATTTGAAGAATCTCTTCGTGAAAACCGCCGGCGGGACGATGGTGTCGTTGGACAATCTCGTGAGCTTTGCCGAGACCGCTAGCCCGGCTGCGATCTTCCGCTTCAACCGCTCCGTTTCGGCCACCATCTCCGCCACCCCGGTACCGGGCAAGACGCTGGGCGATGGCATCACGGAACTGGATCGTGTATCGAAGAAGGTGCTACCGGGTAATTTCCGCACCGCGTTATCTGGCCAGTCGCGGGATTTCGCGGAGAGTTCGTCCTCGCTGTTATTCGCCTTCTTGCTCGCGCTGCTGATCATCTATCTGGTGCTCGCCGCGCAGTTTGAGAGTTTCCGCGATCCGTTCATTATCATTCTAACGGTCCCGCTGTCCGTCGCCGGTGCCCTGCTTTCACTGCATCTCACGGGCCAGACGCTCAACGTCTTCAGCGAGATCGGCATCATCATGCTCATCGGCATCGTGACCAAAAATGGCATCCTCATCGTCGAGTTTGCCAACCAACGAAAGGAGGCCGGGCGCTCGAAACTGGAGGCCGTGTTAGATGCGTCCATCTCGCGTTTCCGACCGATCCTGATGACCAGCCTCGCGACGATTTTTGGCATCCTGCCCATCGCGCTCTCGCTCGGCTCCTCGGGTGGCTCCCGGCAGTCGTTAGGCATCGCGGTGGTCGGCGGTTTGATATTCTCTGGGCTGCTGACGCTGTTTGTGGTGCCAGCGGTATATGCGATTTTCTCGCGGTCGAAGGTGAAGCATCTCTAGGAATAAACTCAAGGAGTGTTGGCCTCTGGCCAAGGCGGTTCGGGTAATGGGAAAATCGTGTCGGCCAGAGGCCAGCACCCCTTGAGTCACAGCGGCAGATCGTAACTGCGGCCGCCGATACCTTCATACCAGCGGAGATAGGCGAGGTTGACCATCGAGTAACCGCCGGGTGTTGGGTAGTTGCCGGTGAAATACCAGTCGCCGCACTCGCCTTTGATCGAGGCATGGAGGTTGTCGATGGTTTGGAAAATCACCCGCACTTCGCCATGCCAGTCGATGCCCTCAGGATAGACCATGCGGCTGATTTCCGCCGAGACTTCTTCATCGGTGAATGACTCATAAACGGCTTGGACACAGTTGCGGCGCTCGCCGATGGGGCGTTTCAGTTCCGCCTGACAGTTGTCATAAATCCGGTCTAACAAAGACTGTCGGCCCGCCCGGCGATGCAGGGCGACGGCGGCTTGAAAGGCGATGAACTTGCCGAGTTCCGACATGTCGATGCCATAACAATCTGGATAGCGAATCTGCGGGGCGGTGGAACAGACGACGATCTTCGACGGCTTGGTGCGGGCGAGAATCTTGAGGATGGACTGTTTCAAGGTCGTGCCACGGACGATGGAGTCATCCAGCGCCACCAGGTAATCGCCCGGCTTTACCACGCCGTAAGTGATGTCATAGACGTGTGACACCATCTGGTCGCGGCCCTTTTCCTGCGAGATGAAGGTGCGCATCTTGATGTCCTTGTGAGCGACCTTTTCGCCCTTGGGCCAGTTGCGCAGGATGAGGTCATCGACGAGATCGGGGGTCAGGCAGCCATCACTAACAGCTTTCAAAATTTCCGACCGCACCTGCTGGCGGCGGAACAGGCGAAGACCGTCCATGAGGCCGTAGTAGGCGGTTTCCGCAGTGTTAGGGATGAAGGAGAATATGGTTTTTTCAAACGCGCCGTCGATGGAATCGACAACCTGCGGCACCAGCGCGGCACCCATCGCTTTCCGTTCGCGGTATATTTGCGGGTCGTTGCCGCGGGAGAAATAAATTTTCTCAAACGAACAGGGCGTGTATTTTTGCGGCGGCGCGAAAGCGGTGTCCGACACGGAGCCGTCCGACTTGATAGTGATCATCGAGCCGGGATCGACGGCTTTCACCGCGCTGGCATCCGCCTCGAAAACAGTCATGAGCGGCACGCGCTCGGAGGCGAAGGCGATCACCTCGTCAGTCACTAACATGTGGCAGGGGCGGATGCCGTGGGGATCGCGCATGACGAACATGTCGCCATTGCCGATGACGCCGCAGATCGCGTAGCCGCCATCCCAAGCGGCGGCGGATTCGGCGACGAGCTTGGGGACATCGAGCGCGGCGGAAATTCTAGCAGGCATTTCCGCGCCGGGGACACCGGCGTCACGGAGGTGGCGGTAGAGATCCGTGTGGGCCTCGTCGAGATGGTAGCCGATTTCCTCTAACACCGTCTGCGTATCCGTGCCGAACACCGGGTGCTGGCCGCGGTCGATGAGCACGTCATTGAGCGCGGCGGCGTTGGTCATGTTGAAATTGCCCATGACCATCAGGGTGCGGGTGGGCCAGTTACTGCGGCGGAGATAGGGATGGCAGCAGCCTTCGTCGAATTCGCCGGAGGTCCCGTAGCGCAGATGGCCGATGAGGATTTCCCCGCCGAAATCGAAGTGTTTTTTAACGCTTTCAGGGTTTTTATGATCCATCACGCCCTTGCGGGACATTTTGAAGAAGTCCTTGATTTCCTTACGGAAAATCTCGGCGAGCGCGTCCTTTTCGATCCCGCGCCGCCGGTTGACGTAGGGCTGGCCGATGGGCATGTCGATTTTCACACAGCCGATGCCAGTGCCGTCTTGGCCGCGGTTGTGCTGCTTTTCCATCAGGAGAAACAGCTTGTTCAGGCCCCACAGGCAGGAGCCGTAACGGTCGTAATAATAGGCCAGCGGCTTGCGGAGCCGGACTGCGGCGATTCCGCATTCGTGGGTGAGGAAGTCGCTCATGCTTGGGTGGAAATTAGCATCACTCACCGATAACGCGAACGCGGACTCCTTCCGCCGGGACCATGCGGCCGAGCATCGTGCCGCCATTGCCCGCCTTGAGGGCTGCGGCGACATCCGCTTCGGCGACGATGGCCACCCAGCCGATGCCCATGTTGAAGGTGTGGAAACGGTCTTCCGCATCCACGTGGGATAGAAGTTTCCCGATACCGGGGAGTTCCCATCGCGGGATTTCCAAATCGGCCCCCATGCCGCGGAATAGGCGTTCCAGATTTTCTGGGAGGCCGCCGCCGGTGATGTGGGACATGGCCTTGGGTTTGACACCGGATTTTTTCAAATCGCGGGTGACATCGTGGTATAGGCGGGTGGGCTTGAGCCAGGCGTGGAGTTCCTCGCCGGTGACTTCACCGGGAAATTCGTTGAGCACGCGGCGGACGAGCGACCAGCCATTGGCGTGGATGCTGTCGGATGCGTAGCCGATGAGGATATCTCCAACCGATACGGTAGTGGGATCGATCAGATCGGGTTTTTCCGCGCAGCCGATGCAGAAGCCGGATAGCTCGATCACATCCACCGGGACAATGCCCGGCATTTCGGCGGTTTCCCCGCCTGCGAGAATGCAGTCGCAGGCTTCGAGGTAATCGGCCATGCCGGAAATGAGGCGGGTGATTTTCTCCTCATGCAGCGCCGCGATGCCGATGTAATCTAGGAAGAGCAGGGGATCACCGCCGGTCGTCAGGATGTCGTTCACGCTCATGGCGACGAGATCTTTGCCCGCCGTTTCGAGCAAATCGTGTTCCAGCAACAGCTCCAGCTTGGTCCCGACGCCATCGCAGCCGGTCATCATGACCGGCTCCTTGTAGCTGCTGAGATCGTAGCAGGCGGCAAAAAGCCCGAAGGCTCCCCACAGCTTTCGCGTCTGTTGAGTTCTTCGCACATGTGTGCCGATATCGCCCACCAGAGCTGCCGCTTTGCGCGTGTCCACCCCTGCCTGTTGGTAAGTTAACTTGCCCGCCATATTCCGCTGGGAGAGTTCTACAAGCCACCTTCTTCGCGTCACGCAGAAAAAATCTTTGGTTTTTTTATGGGCATGGAAATTTCCCAGAACTCTTGAAAATCAAGGGTTTTAGCCCGGTTCTTTTACGAATTTCAAAAAGAATGACACATGAACCCTGAAAATGTTCAAAAAAAGATTGCCAATATACGCGGATTATTTTAAAGGTCGTAAAGACAAGCGAAACGAATATTTAAGACATCTTGACAAACCGCTGAAATTCCTTAGAACCGCAACGAATCGAAACACAAACCGATGAAGCAACAAGCCACCATCCATCTCGACTCCCGTCTTGAAATTGGCTACAGCAGCCCGCTCGCCCGCTTCGGGCAAGCGGTTGAGTTGACCGGCGGCACGCATTTCCTGCTCGCCCGCAACGGTCGGGGCAAAACCACACTGCTTCGCACCCTCGCCGGAACTCTCAAGCCGATTTCAGGAAAATTGCGGGTCGAAGGCCATGTGCAGTATCTGCCGGAAGACCTCCGCTTCGATCCTGAAATCACACCTGCGCTCGTTTTCCGCATGATGCTTCCCAAGTCACGACTGGATGATGCTCTCAAACTGGCCGCCCGTATCGAACTCGACGTGAAAAAGCCCTATGGCCGACTCTCTACCGGCAATCGTCGCAAAACCAGTTTGATCATGGCCGAATATTCCGTGAAGCCTGATGCGGGTAACATTTTACTGCTCGACGAGCCGTTCAGCGGCCTCGACGCCTTCGCTCGCCAAGCTTTCGAGGAAATCTGGCGGGAATCCTCCACGAACACGCTGCGATTGGTGAGTTGCCACCCGGATTACGACTCGATGGAAATGCCCAGCGTCCTGTTGATCGAAGGGAAAACCGCCTGCCATCTCAATGCCGACGGCCAGACGTGGAGCCGCCTCAAGAATTTGATGAACTGAAAATTCCCATCAGCCAACCACCATGAGACTCTTCCGACTAACATTTACCACGATCTTCCAGCGCAAGGCTTGGGCGATCTGCGTGTTTGCGGTGGTCGTCTTGCCCTTCGCGCTGCCGATGATTTCCAGCGCAACGGAAAAACCGCTACTCGTCCAGCCTGCCCGAATCATCGCGGCTTGGGACACGCTTTGGATTTGCACGCTATTCTGGGGCTTGTTCACTGCCGCTCACGAAGGTGAAACCAATGCTAAAACCGGCATCGGCGAGTATTTCCAAACCACCGGCGTTTCCGCTACCCGCCAACTGTTCGAGATATGGCTCGCGATATTTTGCTATATCCTGCCGCTGGCACTCGTCACCTCCGCCATCTGCCAGTTCGCAGCCGCCCCTGCCGATCCCGCCGAGCACTCGATGTGGTGGATCTTGAACTTGCAATATGCAGTCATGTTCCTGTTGGTCATCGCCCCGCTACTGGCCTTGGCCACGGCGCTGGCATCGCGCTTCGGCGGCATCACCGGATTCACCGTCACCCTGCTGGTCACACTCTATGGGCTCTATGGTGTCGGCTATCTCGACAACATGTTGAAACTTGAGGCAAACCCGATCCTGCATGGCATCTGGCTGTTCTCTCCGCACTATAGTTTCGCTGATCTAACTCAACGCCTGTTGCTCAAGCGCGGCGCACTGCCTGCGGATACCTTTTGGAACATGTCGCTCTATTTCGCGGGAATCTTGGCAACCTACGCTGGCCTATCCCGCCTCTGCTTCCGCACGAAGCTCCCGGTCTAAAAATTCATTCATATCTATATTTTCCCATGTCACGCACATTAACCCACACGATCACCGCCGCGCTTATGGCAAGCGGCGTGTTGCTGTGGGCGTTTGCCGGACGCCCGCTGGTCGGAAACCCGGATTTGGATGCACCCTTGAATCCGCTAGGTATTAATGGCAGTCCTTACGGCGAGGTTTTCGCGATGGCCATGCAGGGGCCGATTGATACCTATTTCCACGGCGCGATGAGCGTTGGTGCCCATCAGCATGAAGCCGGTCAGGAATGCACCATTTGCAAGCAAGCTGCGGCTAGTAAAGCGGCGGTGGCCAACCCAAATCCTTCCCTGGAACGCCGCCTCGAAAACCTCCTTGCCTCATTGGACAAGTCTGTCGAAGTCAGCACCAATCCCAAATCTGCGAGCGCGGCCCACCGACTCTACCTCCGCCGTCAGGTGGAGGACAAACTCCGCTTCGCCTATCAGCTCGATCCGGCCCACTACGCGAACTATAACTCGCTGCATTTCTTCCTGACAGAACCCGAGCTCGGCACTCGGCCAGAACTGACACCTTCCGCCACCAAACTCGCAGAAGAGACCATTCAATACTGTCTCAAGCAGGAACATGATCCTCGTCCGGCCCTCACCGCCGCCGCCGCCGCCAGTAATATTCTAGAATTGATGTTCAACGATCAGCACAACGCCAGCCCTAAGTTTAATGTCTCCCAGATGCATCAATACCTGAACCTGCTCGATCATTGCCTGAATTGCTACGCCACCATCGCCAAAGCGTGGGATGAAACCAAAAACTGGGAACTGCTATCCCCCCAGCGCATTGCCGAGTGTGACGAGAGATTCAATTTCATCAACCACTTCAGGGATGATGCGGAAGGCACCATCCTCCGCCTCGAAGGCAATTCCCACGCGCCCCAAGCATCCAACTGATTCACTATCCATGTCCGTTTCCTCCGCAATCATCGAACCACCTCCGCTGCCGGGATATGCCCCCGCTGCCGCACCGGTGCGCTTTGCTGCGGGCATGAGAGGCACGGACCTCCTCGGGATCATTTTCCGCGTCTGCCGCGAGTTGAGGGTATCTGATATCCAGATGCGGGCGGATCGACCGGTTTACATCCATACCAATAAAGGGATGGAAAAACTTGATTTCCTCGGGATTCTCTCAGCCGCGAACATGGATGAAATTCTCAAGGAACTCATCCGCAACCGTGAAAGCGGCAGCCATGGCTTCGGCCAAGAAAAGGGCATGGAGGTCCGCGTGGATGACAAGATCAAACTCGCAATCGCGGATTTCTCCGAGCGCCGCGTTGCGGATTTCTCCTGCGATGGCATTCCTATGGGCGATAGTGGCGAGCGCTCCGGGCGCTTGCGGATTCAGGCCCACCTCAGCTCCTCGGGCCTTGGCGTCACCTGCCGGATTCTTAACGATTTCATCCCGGAACTCGCGTCGTTAGGCATTGATCTCGATACCACTGACACCCTGCGCCATGGCGTGCTCAAGCGTGCCGGACTATGCCTTGTCACCGGTCCCACCGGCTCGGGCAAATCCACCACGCTGGCCTCGCTCATCGACTGGGCCCGCCGCAATCATCCGAAACATATCGTGACGGTTGAGGATCCTATCGAGTATCAATATCCCGATGACATGGATGATCCTGACTATCCTGGACATCGCATTCCCTCACCCAGCATCGTCACCCAACAGGAAGTCGGACGGGATGTGCATTCCTACCGCCAGGGACTTAAGGACGTGTTGCGGAAAGCCCCCCACATCATTCTGCTAGGAGAAATTCGCGACCGTGAGGCCATGGAAACCTGCATGGAGGCCGCGCAAACCGGTCACTTGGTGCTCTCAACACTCCACACGACCGGAGCCGTCAAGACCATTGGCCGGATCCTCGAATTATATCCTAAGGAATCCCATACCTCAGTTCTCAGCCGCCTCGCGGAAATCATCATCTTCATCCACTCGCAGGGACTGCTCAATGGTGTCCAGCGCCGCGTCCTAACCTATGAATTCCTCCAGAATAGTGACGACGCCGTGTCGAGTGCCATTGCCAACTACGACGGCGGTGCCCGCTCGCTGGAAGATGTCATCCGCCGTGCCGGCAACATCGAGTGGGATTCCAATCTCCGCCGTCTGCTCAACCAAGGCTTAATTACCGAGGATACTTTCCAAAATGCCAAAATGAACAAAAATGACGATGGCGTCGATTGATCCTTTAGCCCAAACCGCGCTTCACATCCCAACCCATTTCCGAGAACCAATCGAACGAATTCTAAGAACTCAGAAACCTTGAATTCCGCCAGAAGTTCTCCTGCTGACAAAACAACAACACACCCGAATAAAGTTAGAAAAAACACACAATGAAACTGACCAACACCCAAAACATGAAAAGCAAGTCCGGTATGACCCTCCTCGAATTGACGGTCGTCATCCTGGTATTGCTTTCCCTCATCTCGATCCTCTTCATCGGCGCCCGCGC
>JAYVNM010000210.1:0-2953 GCA_043758445.1 Akkermansiaceae bacterium
CAACGCGCGCGTCCGCGGCTTTGCCTGCGTCGGCGAGCAGGCGACACTCACCGGCAATGCGCGGGTGCTCGAATACGCGACGCTCGACGGCCACGGCACAGTCAGCGGCGACGTGCTCGTGAAGGGCTTCGGCGAAATCCATCTTCAGCCCGCCACGGAACTGACCGGCGGCGCCATCTGTGGCGAAGATCTCGAAGTGCATTTCATGGGCAGCAAACTGCCGAAGCTCAGCGGGGGAATGATCTACGGTTACATGAACTCTGAGTTGATGAAGGAAGAGCTGGCCGGCGGCAAAGCCAACAATCACTGGCTTTACGCGCATTGGACATTCGATGAACCGCGCAAGCAGGTGCTCAAGGACGCGAACGCCGACTGCGACGGAGTCCTGCGCGGCAACGCCAAGTTCATCGACGACAAAGAGCGCCGCTGCCTCGCGTTCGACGGCAAAAGTTATGCGCTCGTCGAGGGCCACGTCGCCGACACGCGCGATGTGACCTTCGATCTCCAGCTCGCATGGAATGGCGGCGCGGCGGGCCAGCGCGTGTTCGAGTTTGGCGACGCCGACGCGAGCGTGCTGCTCGCCATCGCGCAAGGCGGGAAGCTCGTGTTCGTCATTCGTCGCGGCAAGGATTCCGCCGTCGTGCAAAGCGCCGCCGCGCTGTCGGCGAACCAATGGACGCGCGTGACGGTCACGCTCAAGGACCGCGTCGCCCGCCTTTATCTCGACGGAAAAGTCGTCGGTGAAAACAAGCAATTCGCGCTCACGCCCGAAGATGTCCGCGCCCGCGCAGGCCGCATCGGCGCAGGGGTTGCTGGCCTCGGCTTCGTTGGGAAGCTGGACGACTTCGCCGTCTTCCGCACTGGCTTCGCCGCCATCACCGACATCCCCGAACCCTCCCCCAAATAAACCTCGTTGCCCTCACCTACCGCCGAGCGCGCACCCTGACACACTCCGGCTTTTCGCCATCAGCGCGCTCGCCGCACAAGCGGACCCGGTCGTCGATCTCGACGCCGCCGCACTCGCGCCCGGGGTGCTGAATGCGCGCATCGAAACCGTGCTGGCGGAGGCGGTTTATCCGGTGCAGTTGCGGTCGGCGACAGAGGAGTGCCGGGGGTGGGTGAAACACCGATTCATGAGGTGGCGGATAGAGGGACAGGCCTTTAGTCGAAAAATCTAGCTCGCCTCATCCAAGTCGTTCCGATGACTATCGATATTCTTGTCGCACGAGGTCGTTGAGTTATGAGAATGAAGAATGAAGGAAGGATCACGGTTCGGAAATCGAAACGGGGAGGCTGGCTGATGTTGGGTGTTCATTTACCAAGCTTACCGGCAAGATCTTGAACGGGCCTGTAAACAAACGCTTTTCCAACTTTGCCTCGTTGTAGAAGGCCTTTTGCTTCGAGAGCGGACAGGTCATTTTTCGCCGTTTGATTGGAAATGGCGTGGGAAGTTTGGTGGCTGACGACCGTGTAAGCGGAGAAAGGATGCTTCAGCGCGTGTTTGAGCAACGCGAGCTGGCGATGGTTGAAATCGCTATCTGCACCCAAATGACGCCTTAAGGTTTCCACTTCCGCCTGCTTGCGGCCGATGTATTCCTGAAGTGATAGAATCGAGGCGCGAATGATCTCCAACTGGTGGTGGATGAAATAGTTCAAATCGTTGCCATCTGTCTCGGTGTGCAGAAAGGCTCTGTAGTATTGCTTGGGTGCCTTGAGAATTTCGTGGGAAATGGAGAAGAACTCTGCCAGCCAGAACCCGTGGCGGAGCATGGACCAATAGAACAAGGCGCGTGCTGTGCGGCCGTTGCCATCGACGAAGGGATGATCGTAAGCGATCCAGAAGTGCAACAGGATCGATCGGATCACCGGATGGAGAAAACCGTTCATGCCTGGCTCGTTCGCAAAATCACAAAGTTGCGAGATCCGCTTCTCTAGCAGCCCTGCTGGAGGCGGCGTATGGAACACTTCGCCAGTTTCCTCATCTTCGATCCGCACGTCTGCATCCGCCTTGCGAAAATGCCCTTCATCGTCCGGATCTTTGAGCGTGCCAGCAGTGACTTCACGGTGGATCCGCAAGATCAATGAGGGCGTCAGACTCTCCGTTTTTAGCTCGGACAACAGCCGCATCGTCCGGTAATTGTTCATCACCATCCGTTCATGCTCAGTCGCGGGTGGACGTTGCCGCCGGATCATGTCGCGTGCTTCCGAGCGAGTTACCACCGCCCCTTCGAGCTGGCTGGAGGTCAGGGCTTCTTCCGTGATCGAGTCGATGTAATAGCGGTCCCGGGTGTCCTTATGCACGATCCCGTCTTCCGCCACCCCGATGCCACCGCCGCAGTGCAAATCAATTTCGTGGAGAATCTCGAATGCCCGTTGGGTGAGGAAAAACGTGAAGGGCTTACCTTGCACATCGCACAATGAAATGGGTTGCGAACGGAATGCCCTACCTATCCGGATTGCCGCCCATTGTTGTGTTGCGGTCAAATTTCCTTTAGTTCCAGTCCGGTGACGAAAATCATCCCAGTGTGGATAGCGATCCGGCCGTAGGCTTTCAGCTTGGCCAAACTCAAAAAATTCACGAGCCCTCCCGTCTTTGAACGCCTGATCCATCTCTGGTTGCCAGTCGGGCGGTGTTTGAGGAAATTTCATCGCTTACTCCTAATTTTTGGAACTCTAGGAGCAAACTAGGAGAATCAATCCCACTTACAACATCCAATTCCTAATTTGTGATGAATTAGGAGCAAATTAGGATCTGAATTCTAAGCAGCTGATTTCAAGCAGGATACTTTTGAAGTCTCTTCACGCTCAGCAAGTAAAGGACAGGCGTCAAGATCAGGATGTGCATGAGGCTGCTCGCCATGCCGCCGATGATGGGGATGGCGATGGGACGCATGACTTCGGAGCCGGTGCTGGTGCTCCACAGCACCGGCAGGAGGCTGGCGATGATGGTGCC
>JAYVNM010000211.1:0-2936 GCA_043758445.1 Akkermansiaceae bacterium
CGATAACCTGGGGACTACCTGCCAAGATGAACTCGAATCACTCCTGACTCTGAAATTCCAGAGCTTCGGAAATCACAAAATGTCATGACGCCCAGTATAGCAGGTCAACCGAGGGAAATCCCAGTGCGTGCCACGATGGATTCCCGACAAGAACTCAGTAAGAAATGCGACACACTCTTGCTACATCGGCGAAGGATGACCGAATTCATCCTTTCCCCGCAAGCCGTAATTTGAGAAGAAATCTGCCGCCTTGTCCCGCACCGTTTCCATTTTCCTGACGATACTGCTTTTCCTGCTGGCGGGGATTTTCCAGGCGTCGGCTTCGTGGGCCCATGCCAATCACCCGACCACCAGCTACCTTTGGCGCACGGATGGCCGATTGCGAACCATCGATTATGAGGCGGATACCGGGCGTCCGAAGTCCATCACCGAGACAAAAGGTACGAATACCCTCCTCGCATGGGCCATGGATTACTACCCGAGTGATTCCATCAGAGGTTTGAGTCTCTTGCCGTCTATTCCGCCTGCCCAAGTCTCCACGACGCCTACAGTGGCAATTACTTATGATCCGGCGAACCAGCTTGGATCTTGGAATAGCCAAAGCACCAGTCATGATTTGGATGGGAATATGACAACAGGTCCGGTGCCGAAAACCGGTATCTTTGGCAGCTTCAGCTACGATTCCAGAAACCGGCTACTCACCGGCGGAGGACTAACCTACAGGTATGATGCGGAAGGTCTCCGCACTTCCATCACAGGCAATGCGGGGGCTGGAGCAGAAACGACGAGCCTAGTGATCGATCCGACGGGGGCCATGAGCAAGGTTCTTTCCCGCATCAAGAACGGGGTGACCACCCGCTATGTCTATGGGGCGGGCCTTCAATACGAGGTCAGCGGCAGCGGTGTCGCCACTTACTATCATTACGACCAAGCCGGAAACACGGCCGCGCTCACCAACGCTGCGGGAACGATGACGGACCGGATGGCTTATTCTCCGTATGGCACTCCGACCTACCGGACTGGCACGACCCATACGCCATTCCTGTTCGGCGGATTCTTCGGCGTGATGACGGATGGCAACGGCCTGTTGCACATGAGGGCACGCTATTACAACCCGCTCACCCAGCGTTTCATGAATGTGGACCCGGCGCGGGACGGCTGGAATTGGTATGCCTACGCAAATGGCAACCCGGTGAACTGGGCGGACCCGAGTGGCTTCGGCGCGATCAGCACCATGCAGGCAGGTCTGTCGATTCTCGGCTTCGTGCCCGGCCCCATCGGAGCCGTTGCGAATCTTGTCAATGGATTCGTCTCGATGGCTCGGGGGGATGACGTGGGGATGATCCAGAGTTTTACGGCAGCCGCGACGCTTTCGCTCAGTTCGGTTGCTTCGTATGGAAGCACGGCCGTCGTTGGTAGCATCGCGAGAAACACGGCGGCCCCGTTTGCGATTGATGCGGTGAGGATCGAGTCAAATTTTGTAGCGGAGGCCGCAAATAGTGGAGTGACACTGGCGGATGATTTGGCAGCCGCTGCCACACGAGCTAGAAACACCGTAGGATCAGGTAGCGGAGGAGCATACGGAACGCGTGTTCACACTGCGTTCGAGGCAGAAGTCAATGGTTTGAATCAAGGACTCTCGACTGAAATTTCCTACCTCAACGGGCAGGTGGTTAGGCGCGGAACGGCCAGCTCCGTGCGCCTCGATGTAGTGAACGGGCCGCTTAACGCGCCTGTTTCCATCTTCGATCTCAAAACTGGCAGCGCAACTTTGACGCCTGCACGCATCCAGCAAATCCAGTCGCACATCCCAGGCGGCGCAAATGTCCCGGTCTTCCCGGTGCGGCCATGAAGACGAAAGACTTTGCAGGATTGGCTAAATCTTTGTCGCCGGATTTGCCCGGCTTCGCGGTCAAAATGCCATTTATGTTCATTCCTCCGGTGAGTCACACCCTTCGAGGAATCTGTTTTGAAAGTCACAGTCACGACGCACGGCTGTTTTATGTCTGGGCGTTCTTCCTGCCACTCTTCATTCCTAGAAAGCATGTCAGCTTTGAATTTGGCAAACGTATCGGAGGCGACCGCTGGAATGCAGACGCACCAAATCTCGTTCACGAACTCAGTAGCGCGTTGAAACGTGAAGCTTTACCGTTCCTCTCGCTGATCGAATCGCCGCACGATGTCGCGCAAGCGGCAACGGCTCTCCGACTGCCCCAAAACCCACACATCCAGCAAGCCATTGCATACGCACTTGCGCGTGCTGGCAATGTGGACAAAGCACTTGCAGCATTCGATGACCTCGCGGATTCACTCGACGCAAAAGTTCCGTGGCAACTCGAAATAGCTGATAGAGCCGCGATGTTCAAATCGAAGCTGCTTGTGAATCCAGCCGATGCGCAAAACCAACTTCTAGCGTGGGAAATCGAATCGGCGAAGCATCTCGGTTTGTCGTCATAAACTCAACACCCTCCAGCCCGCTCTAGCAACTCCCTCCAAGATCGTCGCTCCGCACCCTGTATCCATCCCGCTGCGTGCTGTCACGCGTGCAGCTCGCCTCCGGGGACATGTGACGTGCGCGGGGTAATGCTGCATCTCGGCTCGGGTGCCTCCCGCAAGCGGGTCCCTCCCTCCCCGGATGTTCCCTCGGGGAATACCCTCGGCAGCATTACCCGACGCAGTCACAAGTCCCCTACGGCATGCAGCCCCCGCGCCAGCACGATTCTAGGCTCGTTATCACTCGCATCCTCCGGCCACTTCCACGCCCCACGGCCAGGCGGGCGGCGGTTCCCGCCCCCCCCCGCGAACGGGGCCAGTCCTTGGATTTAAATGTAAATATTGAATTAAAGAATCAAAACAAGCCATGAACGCGACACAAGACTCATCACAAATTAGATGCTTCACCGGATACACCGATCCTGAGGAACGAACCATTCTTA
>JAYVNM010000212.1:0-25563 GCA_043758445.1 Akkermansiaceae bacterium
TTATCGCAGCTTCGATCTGCTTCAAGTATCTCTATATCACACGCTTGGAGATCTACCCGAACCCAAGTTCACCCACAGATTTTGCTGAAGAGCCCAAAAAAGCAAGAGGCCAAAACTACACGCTGGTATGCCATAGGTGCGGCCTTTGTTTCCTGCTTCATGCTCTTCATGATGCTCATAATCCCGGCTCTCCTCAGGATCGAGGAAAATACCCGTAAAACAATCTAACCAACCCATGTTTTCAAAAATCAAACTCATCATTAAAATGATCGGCTGGTTCTTCGTCGAGATCTTCGAACTCATCACCGGCAAGCGGAAATTCATGCAGGAATATGATCCTGAGGAAGATCAAGAAATTTTAGATGATGCTGATAGCGAAGAGAAAGTGCGATAAGCTATCTCAACTTTCAGCATTTCAGTTTTCAGCACCAGAACCCGCGCTGCGCGGAGTGTGGATGATGGACAAACTTGCAGGGTGGGGACAGGTTGTCCCCACCACGGACTGGCGGGATCCTCACCGGATTCCCAAGATCAGCGCGATCTGCTCTGACCCTCGACACACCAACTATTCACTTCGAAACTTTCAGCACCTTGGTTTCCGCTTCCCATCCTGCCAATAAAATAGATCACCAGTTACCACGGGTGAGGGTGGCTTTTTTTCCGAAAGAGTTCTTGCCGTCCCAGCCATCGCCATCACGGGTGAAGACGCAAGGTTTTTTGTCCGGCCAGCGAATCTCTAGAGTGCCGTTTTCGAGGATGATCCAAGTCACATTCCAATCTTGGCCGACTACCTCCAATTTGCCGCCCGGATGCGCGATCCAGTGCTCGTCGTGCCCGTAATTTCGTTCGGCCCACTTGCCGACGAAGGGAGCCGAAAGATATTTCGGGACAGACTTGGCTACGGGCGCGAGCAAGGCGATCCATGCGTCCAGTTCACTCGCACGCTCCGCTTGGGCGAGCAGGCGCGGCTTGAGTCCTGCGTCGGAGGTGTCGGCAGCGGCTCCTTTGAGCCGAGTCACGTAAGCATCGCGGATGCGGGTGAGATCGGAGCGGTGGGCGGCTTTGATCGACTGCTCTTTGAAGCGGGCGCGCTCGAAGTTTTTGACGACATCCTCGGGGAGTTCCTCGGCGCCTTCCGTCATGGGAACTCGGTTGCCGGCCAGCATTTCCTTGAGGCTCTCCATGAAGATGGCGTCCTCTTTTTTACCCGTGTGGGCATGGCTGGCGAATTGGAAAAGCAATGCTTTGGCATTATCTGAGAATCCCGCGTCGCGCTTTTTGCGGGAGTCTTGGATCAAGCCGATGGCGCGTTGGAGCAGCTCAGGATCACCGGGGGGCAGGTCTTGGGAATTCTGAGGGTCGGCATCAGGATGGGAATCTACGACCGGGGGAGTAACTGGCTCGACGCGGGTGGTGAGCTCGGTGGGATCGGCATGTGGTGTCGGAGTATGCACGACCCGCTCCGGCAGATGAGCCATCGGCTGGGTGTCGGGAATGAGCGTCCCGAGCGTGTTGGTTTTTTTGTTTTCAGCAATACCGGGCTTGATTTCCGGCTGCTGTTTCTGGAGGTGCTGTAAGGTGAGGAAACCAAGGACGGCGAGAATGCCGAGGAGGAAAATTTTCGCGACGCCACCACCGGCGTTGCCTTGGGGGCGGGCTTTGACCGGGCGTCTGGGAGCAAGCGGGCGATGCGGCGCCACGTTGGTGGCAACTGGCACCTTCGGCTTCGCGGAGGAGGCCCATTTTCCGAGATCGGCAGCCATCGCCGCGACGCTCGGATAGCGCAGGGCGGGAGTGCTATGCGTCGCCTTGCGCCAGATCACGTCGAGTTGGGGGTGGCCCGTCACTCGGCTCGGCGGCTCCAAGCATCCTGCGGGGTCGATGCCGGTGAGCAATTGGTGAAGGATGACTCCAACTGAGTAAATGTCTGCCAGTTTTCCGGCTTGGTTAGGGTTTTGGAAAACCTCCGGCGCGGTGTATCCAGGCGTCCCCATCACGAGGCCGGATTTATCGGAGTCGGTGGCGTGGGCTAGGCCGAAGTCGGCAACCTTGGGCTCGGCATTTGGCGTGAGCAGGATGTTGGAGGGTTTGATGTCGCGGTGGACGATGTTGTGTCCGTGGGCATGGGCGAGGCCGTCGCAGATGCCCTTGACGATGAGAACCGCCTGTGAGGGATCGACCACCTTGTTCCAAGCCGCCTGGTGGAGCGAATCGCCATCGACATACTCCATGACGATGTAGGGCATCCCATCGACGTTGCCGTAGTCGAACACGCCGAGCAGATTCGGGTGGTTGAGGCGGGCCATCGCCTTGGCCTCGGTGGTGAACGACTCCCGGAATTCGACATCTTCGCCGAATTCATAAAGGAGCACCTTGATGGCGACGTCGCGATCGAGCGAGAGTTGGCGGGCCTTGTAAACCGCCCCCATACCGCCCTGCGCGATGAAGGACTCGATCCCGTATTGCGGGAGTAGCTCCCCGAGGTGCTCTGGACTGGGAGCTTGGAGGGAGGAATCGCTCATTAAAGGATGATCTGAAGTTGGAGAGTCGGATGCGAAAATCGCTTAGGTCGAAATTTGTGAAGCAGTTTACAGGCGATGAAAATCTTTTCTTTCCGTTAAATTGTTAGAATCTCGGCAGACCGGCGGACGGATATTTTTTCGAACACCACCCCATCACCTGCCAAGCCGGTTTCATTCATCTCCCGCTTGTTCAGGATTACTCGACCGCCCGGGCCGCCGCGGCGCTTGGCCACTTGCTCAGGGCGCTTTGAAAACAGATTTCGTTTGCTGCCTCGCCGCCCGCACCTAAGCTCGACGGCAAGTCCATGATCCGCGCACTCCGCTTCCTTTGTCTCCTGCTGTTAGCAACTCCACCCTTGTTCGCGCAGACTCCAGCCCTGCCCTCTGCGGTCTATAAATCCGTGCTCCGCGTGGAGGTCTCTACCCAGGTTCCCGATTATCAGACGCCTTGGAATTCCGGCCGTTTCAGCGGCGGTATCGGCACTGGCTTTCTGATCGGGAAAAACAAAATTCTCACCAACGCCCACGTCGTTTCCAACAGCCGCCGCGTCCTCATCACCGTTTATGGCAGCCCGAAAAAATACCCAGCGAAGGTGGAATTCATCGCCCATGATTGCGACCTCGCCCTGCTCTCGGTTCAGGATTTCACGGACTTCGAGGGCTTTCCCACCTTCGATCTCGGCGAGGTCCCAAGCTTGGAATCCCAGGTCCGCGTCATTGGCTACCCGGTCGGCGGCGAGCGCCTGTCGGTGACACGCGGCGTCGTTTCCCGAATCGACTTCCAAGCCTACTCGCACACCCGCGCGGATTCCCACCTCATCGTCCAGATCGACGCTGCGATCAACCCAGGCAACTCCGGTGGGCCCTGTGTTCAGGACGGCAAGGTCGTGGGCGTCGCCTTCCAAGGTCTGCGCCAGGCGGACAATACCGGCTACATCATTCCCACGCCCGTCATCCGCCGTTTTCTCAAGGACATTGAGGACGGAAAATATGACAACTACGCGGACCTCGGCGTCGCCGAATTTCCACTTTTCAACCCCGCCATGCGCCAGGCTCTCGGTCTGCCGAACGATGGCAACGGCGTGCTCATCAGCAACGTCGTCCCCACCAGTTCCAGTGACGGCATCCTCAAGCAGGGCGACATCCTCATGGCTCTGGACGGCAAGCCCGTGGACAGCGCCGGCATGGTCACCATCGACGGCGAGGACTTGAACCTCAACGAAATCGTCGAGCGCAAGTTCGCGGGCGACACCGTGGCCGTCGGCTATCTGCGCGAAGGCACGGCGCACACGGTGGACATCAAGCTCAAGCCGCTCCAGTGGTCCCGCATGTATGCCGTGGAGTATGAAAAAACGCCGCGCTACCTTGTTTTCGCCGGCCTGGTCTTTCAGCCGTTAGATACCAACCTGCTCTCCGCCTCCAAGCTCGACGACATCACCCTGCGCCGCCTTTTCACCGATTACGTGCCCAAGGGGTTGTTTGAAAAACACCGGGACATCGTCGTTCTCACCCGAGTTGAGAGCGATCCAGTGACCAGCCAGCTTGAGAATTTCAGTGGTTTCGCCGTGGATAAGATCAATGGCGTCGAGGTCCGCGACCTCGCCCATCTCCATGAGCTCCTGCACCCGCAGGTGAGCCCGGAGTTTTTCGTCATCGAACTCTTCGGGGCCGAGCGCCCGGTCGTCATTCCTGCCGCCATGGTCGCCGGGGCGAACCAGCGGATGCAGGAAAACGGCATTACCCGCTTGGAAAACCTGAAAGACTGACCCATGCCCCGCGTCGGCATCGCCCTCGGCTCGAATCTCGGTGACCGCCTCGCCAATCTGCAAGCCGCCCGCCACCGCTTGCGGGAAATTGCCACGCCGGGCGAGTCCTTTTTGCAAGCCTCGATCTATCAGACTGAGCCGTTGCACTGTCCGCCCGGCTCGCCGTTTTTCCTCAACTCCGTCGTGGAAATCGGCTATCACGGGAACGCCTTCGAGCTGTTGGAAATCACCAAAGCCTGCGAGAAATTGTTAGACCGCATCAGCACCCCCGAGCGCAACGCCCCGCGGATCATCGATGTCGATCTGCTCTACTTCGGTGACGCCGTGATCGACACGGAAGAACTCGTGCTCCCGCACCCGCGCCTCGGTCAGCGGCGTTTCGTTCTCCAGCCGCTCGCGGAAATCCGCCCCGACCTTATCCTGCCAGGCCAGACTCAGGACATCGCCACGCGCCTCCGCCACTTGGAATCCACCGAGCCACCTCTGGTCATTGTCACTTGAGACTGGAGAAAAAAATCGCGGTTTTTGCGAAATGGAGCGCCGACTTCAGTCGGCCGAGCAAGTGGAGCGCAAGATCTGACACGGCGGCGTGCCTGGTTGCAGAAAATGCATGATGCCTAGCCGGCTGAAGCCAGCGCTCCATGGAGATGGCGGGCTTGTCGCTCCTTATTTCTTCTTTGCGTTATTCAGCGCTTGGGAGAACCAATCGTTGTTCGGCGCGGAGTTGGGCGGGAAATTTGGGTTGCGGCCGCCTGGGTTGAGGTTGCCGCCACGGTTGTTAGGGCGGGAGTCGCGGTCTTCGGCGGAGCTGCGGCGCTGGCCGTCGAGATCGACCTTGCTCTTCATCGAGAGGGCGATGCGGTTGCGCTTGAGATCGACTTCGACGACGGTGACTTGGACTTTCTGGCCGACTTTGACGACTTCTGAGGCGTCGCGGATGAAGTGATCCGCGAGCTGCGAGACGTGGACGAGTCCGTCTTGGTGGACGCCGACATCGACGAAGGCACCGAAGGCAGTGACGTTGGTGACAATGCCGGGAAGCTTCATGCCGATGGTGAGATCGGTGGGCTTATCGATGCCTTCGACAAAGGAGAACATCTCGAATTGTTTCCGCGGGTCGCGACCGGGCTTGGAGAGCTCGGCGACGATGTCCTTGAGGGTCGGCAGGCCGACTTGGTCATCGACGTATTTTTGCAGGTCGATCTTTTTGCGGGCAGCTTCGTTGCCTAGCAGATCTTCCACCTTGCAGCCGACGTCGCCCGCCATTTTCTCGACGAGAGGGTAGCGCTCTGGATGGACGGCGGAAGAATCGAGCGCGTGCTTGCCACCACGGACGCGGAGGAATCCAGCGGCTTGTTCGAAGGCCTTCTCGCCGAGACGCGGGACTTTTTTCAATTGCTCGCGCGAGGTGAACGCGCCGTTTTCATTGCGCCAGGCGACGATATTTTCGGCAAGCGAGGCATTGAGGCCAGAGACGTAAGAGAGGAGTTGCTTGGACGCGGTGTTGATTTCCACGCCCACGGCGTTCACGCAGCTAACAACCGTGTCGTCGAGGCTGGCCTTGAGCGCGCGCTGATCGACATCGTGCTGGTATTGGCCGACGCCGATGGCCTTCGCATCGATTTTCACCAACTCGGCAAGCGGGTCCATCAGACGGCGACCGATACTAACAGCACCACGGACCGTGACGTCTTCGTTAGGGAACTCCTCGCGGGCGACATCGGAGGCGGAGTAGATGGAAGCGCCGCTTTCATTCACCATGACGACGGGGATCGAGGAGGGGAGCTTGAGTTTTTTGATGAACGCTTCCGTCTCGCGACCCGCAGTGCCATTGCCGATGGCGATGGCTTCGATATCGTGCTTTTTGATCAGGCCCATGACCTCGACTGCGGCTTCGTAGGCTTGGTTCTGCGAGCCGGCGGTGGCGTGGAGCACGGTGTGATGGAGCAGCTTGCCAGAGCGGTCGAGCACGACGGTTTTGCAACCGGTCCGGAAGCCGGGGTCGATGGCTAACAGGCGCTTCTCACCCAGCGGCGAGGCGAGTAGGAGTTCGCGGAAATTGTCGGCGAAGACGGTAATGGCGGTCTCGTCGGCGCGTTTTTTCGCCATCAGGCGGGCTTCCGTTTCCATGGATGGCATTAAGAGGCGTTTGCAACCGTCTTCCACCGCTTGGGCGACTTGCTTGCCAGCCGGCCCGGTGGATTTCACCCAATCCGGCAGTGCTTGCGAAGTGACGCGATCGAGTGGGACTTCCACGCGCATCAGCAGGAAGCCTTCCTTTTCGCCCCGGCGGATGGCGAGCGTGCGGTGGGACGGGATGGTCTTGAAGGACTCGCTCCATTCGAAGTAGTCGCGGAATTTCTGGGCGTCGGCTTCCTCTTCTTTGCCATACATGAGCTTGGAGGAAACGGTCGCTTCCTCCTCGTAAATTTTGCGGACGCGGCCACGCAACGGGGCGTCATCGGCCACGCGCTCGGCGATGATATCGCGGGCACCTGCTAGAGCTTCCACGGTGGTTGGAACTTCCATTTCCGGATTGAGAAATTTCGCGGCTTCCCCTTCCGGATCGGCGGCTTGGTTTTCGAAAATAAAATCGGCTAGCGGGGTGAGGCCGCGTTCGATGGCCTTGGTGGCGCGGGTTTGGCGCTTCGGGCGGAACGGGGCGAAAATATCCTCGACGGCGGTGAGCGTGCGCGCGGCTTCGAGCTTCTTTTTCAGCTCGGGGGTGAGGAGCGAGCGCTCTTCAAGGGATTTCAAAACAGCGGTGCGGCGGCTCTCCAGTTCGGCAAGTTGCAGCATCCGGTCACGAATCGTGGTGATCTGGACTTCGTCGAGCGAGCCGGTTTGCTCCTTACGGTAGCGTGAAATGAAGGGAACGGTGCCGCCCTCGGCGATGAGTTTGGAGGTGGCGGTGACAGAAGAAAGGGAAATGCCGGTTTCGCGGGCAATGGCTTCGAGGTGGGTCATGCGAGGAGGGAGGTGTAGGCGAGGCAGGCGGCATGGGCAAGCGATTGAGCGCGGGAAATTAACTCTTTGAAACTTAGGCGTGGACTGACAGCCGCTCTTCACCGCGCAAGAATCCCAATTCGGCCGACGCCCGTTTCGGCTGTCCTTGCAATGCCATCCTCCCTGGGCCTCCGCAGGACAGGCTATTTGAAAAATCCAAAGACCCTCGGCTAACCCTGGAAAAACGTGCGGATCACGGACTGATAGACCGCGCTTCTGGGGATTTTCAGCCGGGTCTGGAGCGTCTCCCAAGTCGCTCCGCGCAGGGGGGCCAAGGTCTTGCGCGCCAGCAGTGCGGGTAACACGGTGGCGGCCCGCAGGCGGCGGGAATTCAGAGTTTTCGCATAGATTTCTCCTTCGTCCACCCAAGCTGCGGCCTGCTCCAGCCATCGCGCGTGGCAGGCGAGCAACTCATGGGGATCCCCGCAATCTGCCACCGGAAGGTAACACCGTCCGATGGCGAGATCCGCCGCCAGATCCCGCAGGATATTGACGAGCTGGAGGCCTTTGCCGTAGGCGATGCCGCGTGCTATCAGATCGCCTGCTGCGGCATTTGAAAAACGGGGACCAAGGGTGAGGACGCCCAGCTTGGTCCAGAAAGCACCGACACAACCGGCGACCCGCCACGCGTAATCTTCCAGCGCAGCGTCATCCGGGAGGGCGATGGGATGTTCCCGGCTGGCGTTGGCGAAATGGGTGAGATCCAGTTTTTGGCCGCTTACAATGGGTTTCAAAACCTCCCTAACGAGCGCCGCTTCGGCTTCCGGGAGATTTTGCAAACGGGTGAAAATCTCGCCCGAACATTCGAGCAAATGGCGCTCCTGTGGCTTGGCGGTGGCGTTCAGGATCGCTATCGGCCAGCGCGGCGCGTCGGTCATTGCCGCGACGGCGCGGTCGAATTGTTCAAGCAATTGCAGTTTCACCTCCAGCGGCGCCGTTACGGAATCGGCCAAGGTGTCGCTGGTCCGTGCCAACAGATAGCCAAGGCTAGCCGCTCTTCGCATCGGGCGTGGAAGCAGCCGCAAGCTCAGATAGAACGAGCGCGATACACCTTTGAGCAGTCGTTTTTCAGATTCATCCGTCACCGCCTTGAAGCCAAGGTCGGTCACGGGCAAATGTCAACCCGGCAGGGGGAATTCACGCGCTCTTGCCGCGCAGCGAGATGAAGAGCATTAGCCCACCGAACACCAGCAAGACGATGCCCCACTCGATGTTAATGTTATGATTGAGCGATTTCTCGTAGATCTCACTGCCGCGGGTCACCAGTCCGAATCCGGATAGGATCAGCCCAAAGAGGGAGAAAAGAATGCCAATTGGTAGGCGGAGGTCAAAGTTCATGGGTTGGCTTGGTTTGGGGATTTACCAGAAGATGATGTTAAGGATCACGGCGACGAGCAGCACCACACTGCCAACGACAGCGGGACGTTTCCACATCGGCTCGTCATCCTCCTTGATTTTTTCAGTGAGGGAATAAACCAGGCCAACGAGTTCGGCATCCGTCTTGGAGCGTTTGGTGATGAGTGAGACGCCGATGGTGACGAAGAAACAGAAAGTCCAAGCGACGATGGCGAGCCAGAAATTCTGGGCCATGCTGGACGTGAATTGATAGTGGACGCCGAGCCAGCCGCCTTTGCTTTTCACGATGTCCACTCCGGGCGCCAGGGTTTCCGGATAGCTGATGCCGTGGAAAATCATAGCGCAGACAGTGCCGGCCAACAAACCATAGAATGCGCCGTGGCCAGTGGTCCGTTTCCAGAACATACCTAATAAGAAAGTGGCGAAGACCGGCGCGTTGACGAAGCCGAACACCAGTTGCAGGAAGTCCATGATGTTATCTACATTCTTTGCGATATAGGCAAAGCCGATGGAAATCACAATCCCTGCCACAGTGGCGAATTTTGCCATCCACATGTAATGCGCGTCGGATTTGCGTTTGCCGATGTATGACTGATAGATGTCATAGGTCCAGACGGTGTTGAACGCCGTGACGTTGCCCGCCATCCCGGACATAAACGAAGCCATCAGCGCGGTGAGGGCGAGTCCTAACATGCCGGTCGGCAGGTAGTGGGCAATCAGCGAGGGAATTACGAGATTGTAGTCCGTCGCACCGGTCACCCCTAGCGGAATGCTATAGTTCGCTCCCGCCTTCGCCGCGAGGCCGAGGGCGATCATGCCGGGCAGGATGACGATTACCGGGAAGAACATTTTCGGAATCGCGCCAATGATCGGCGTGCGGCGTGCGTCGCCCATCGTCTTGGCTGCCATCGCGCGTTGGACGACGAGGAAGTCCGTGCACCAGTAGCCGAAG
Organism: Akkermansiaceae bacterium; assembly: GCA_043758445.1. Taxonomy (GTDB): domain Bacteria; phylum Verrucomicrobiota; class Verrucomicrobiia; order Verrucomicrobiales; family Akkermansiaceae; genus Luteolibacter. Next base: position 9,603 of record JAYVNM010000212.1, read on the forward strand.
GATAGAACGAAGCCGAGACCGAAGACCATGCCGAACCACTCGACACCCATCGGGTTCATCGTGCTTCCCATATATTTCCATGAGTGGACAAACGGCTCGCCGTTGTGCGCGGTCAGGGAATCCTTCAGACCATTCCAGCCACCAAGGTCGTTGAGGCCGATGATGACCAGTGGTGCGAATCCGAGCACGATGAGGAAGAATTGAAGCACTTCCGTATAGATCGCGGAGGACAGTCCGCCTTTCAAGACGTAGGCAAGCACAACGATAGCAGAGATGCCCATGCTAATATCGTAAAGTGTGAGTTGATAGTTAAAGAGCATCAATGACTCTGGTTTCATCTGATGAGCGATGAGAAAGGTGTCGAACTGTGACTTAAACAGAAGGTTGAACAAAGCCGCCAAAGCGTGCAATGAAGCCCCGGAAGAAGCGACCGTCATCACGGCGAAGGAAATTGCATTCAGGCCGCGGGTTTTCTCATCGAAGCGAAGTTTCAAATACTCCGGCACCGAGCGCGCGCGGGAACCATAGTAAAACGGCATCATGAACACCGCGAGGAAGATCATCGCCGGGATCGCGCCCACCCAGTAGAAGTGCGAGGTCATAATCCCATATTTAGCACCGGACGCCGCCATGCCGATAACTTCCTGCGCGCCGAGGTTCGCGGAGAGGAAGGCTAGGCCGGTGACCCAAAGCGGAATCGAGCGTCCAGAAGTCAGGAAATCGGATGCCGACTTCACATGCTTTTTCAACACGAAGCCAATGCCGATGACGACGAGGATATAAGCTCCGAGGATAGCATAATCGACGGCTTGCAGATTGATTTCTGGAACCGCGCCAGTGGCGGCAACGAGCAATGGAATGGAAGGAATGAATTGCATGGATTTTCCGCCGTAGGGTTTTTGAGAAGCGGAAGTATGTATTTCGAATTTTTCTTGGGAGACAGTGTATGCTGACTATGGCTCCACCGAGAACTTAAAACACATCGAATGGTTGTAGGTCTCGCCCGGGCGGAGGATCGCCGACGGGAAGGTTGGTTTGTTAGGGGCATCCGGGAAGTTTTCAGTTTCCAGAGCGAATGCCGTGCGCTTGGCATAGGCCACCGCGCCCTTGCCGACGGAGGTGCCATCGAGGAAATTGCCGCCGTAGAACTGGATGGCGGGTTGATCGCTGGAAATTTCCATCACGCGGCCGGATTTCGGATCCATCACACGCGCATCGAGACGGACGCCTTCACCTTTTTTGACAACCCATGCGTGGTCGTAGCCGCCGCCGAGCTTGAGAGCTTCGAAATCGGCTTCCACCCGTTTACCGATGGCGGTGGGCTTGGTGAAATCCATCGGGGTGCCCGCGACGGGAGCAATTTCACCGGTCGGGATTAGGCCCGCGTTGGTGGGTAGGTAGTGGTCCGCATTCAGCATCAGGATATGGTCGTTGATGCTGGTGCTCGGATCTGCAGAGAGATTCCAGTAGCTGTGATGAACGATGTTGAGAATCGTCGGGGCGTCGGTGGTGGCGATGGCCTGCCACTTGAGTTCGTTGGCGTCGTTAAGGCTATAGGTGACCTTAACGGTGAGCTTTCCGGGGTAGCCTTCCTCACCGTCCTTCGAAACGTAGGTGAACTCGACGGCCTGCTTGCCGATTTCTTTTCCGCTCCAGACAACTTTATCGAAGCCTTTCAAGCCACCGTGGAGGTGGCACGGGATGTCACCGGGATGGTTGTTGGTGGCGAGGGTGTATTCCTTGCCATCAAGGGTGAATTTCCCGTCCTTGATGCGGTTGCCGAAGCGGCCGACGGTGGCCCCGAAGTAGGAGGTGTTGGTGAGCCAGCCGGCCAAAGTGTCGTAGCCGTGGGTGATATCCGCCAGTTTCCCGGATTTGTCAGGGACTTTCATGGAAACTAGGATCGCGCCGTATTCCGTGACTTTGGCTTGCAGTCCATGCTGATTCGTCAGCGTGAAAATCCCCACTTCCTGCCCATCAGGCAGTTTGCCATATATTTCATGTTTCAACTCAGTTTCGTTGGCCATTAGTGAAGCGATTCCACAGCAAAGATAGCCGATGACCAGAGTAGAAATCAGCAGATTGGGTATCTTCATGCGCCACCGGGTTTCGCCAATATTCCCAGTGATGCCAAGCGAAAATTCCTCCCAAATATGAGGGTGACGGCGCGGCTAACCCATGATAAGGCAGAACGCATGACAACCGACGTGAATTGGAATGCGCTGCTAGGCTCGATTTTGGCGGATTTTGACTGCCAAACCGGGACCATTCATCGTGCGACCGCCGATGGCACATCGCTGGCTCTCGTCTGCCAGCTCGGGGTGCCGGATAGTCTGCTAGATAAAATTTCCCTCATCCCCTTCGGCAAGGGCATCGCTGGCGCGGCGGCGGAGCGCGGGGAACCGGTCGAACTCTGCAATCTCCAAGCGGACCTCGGTGGAGTTGCCAAGCCGGACGCTCGCCAGACCGGCGTCTCAGGCTCCATCGCGGTGCCGGTTTTCTCAGAAGAAACCCGCGAAGTTATCGGCACGCTGGGGATTGGGAAATATGCGCCCTATGCATTTTCCGAGGCCGAAAAACTGCGCTTGGAGGAGCTGGCGGTGAGGATCGGCGGGCATTTCGAGCACAAAGCCAGCCACGGTGATTGACCCGGCGGGCGATGTGATTAGACTCCCTGCATGACCACGGTGGAATCAGCAACGAAGATCCTCGACACGATGCTCGGGCATCTCGGATTCACGGCGACCATCGAGCAGCAAGAAACGCACGATGGACCCTGCTTGCAGATTCACTCGGCGCAGAGCGAGGCTATCATTGGACGAGATGGCGACCGCTTGGACGACCTCCAATATCTCGTGAACCGCATCGTCCGCAGGCATTTTCCCAAGGCCGAGCGCATCAAGGTGGATTGCGAGCATTTCCGGTCAATCCAGGAAGACCACTTGAATGAGGAAATCAAAGGCATCGCCGAGCGCGTGATAGCTACCGGCAAGCCCTACCAAATGCGCCCACTCAATGCCTACTATCGGCGTTTGGTTCACAATATTCTCGTCGATGATCCGAAAATAGCGTCCAGTTCGCCTGCGGGTGATGATCGTCTCAAACGGATCATGATTTCCGCAAAACCAAGTTCCGAACCGGCTTCATGAAAAAATTCTTCTTCGACTGCGGCACCCGCGATGCGACGGCATCGCTCGGTCTCTTCATCCTGCGGGTGCTCGTGGGAGCGATGATCCTCATCGGCCACGGCATCCCGAAAATCCGCGGCTACACGCTGCTCAAAGAGAATTTTGCTGTGCCCAATTTTTTCCCCCTGCGCCTCCTGACGCCCGCGATGAGTCTGATGGCGACCATCGGGGTGGATGTCATTGCCGCTGGGCTGCTCATCATCGGCATGGCGACCCGCCCCGCCGCTTTTTTGTTAGCCTTTCTCATGGTGGTGATGGCCTTCAGTTACTTTGGTGCCGCCCCGTGGTTTCAGAGTTCATCCACGCTGGTCGAAACCAAGGAAATACCGGTGTTGTACTTGATCCCGCTGTTGGCGATCATTTTTTCCGGGGCCGGCAATTACTCGCTCGATGCCACCATTTGCAAGGACAGCAAGCGCCGCCGCTGGTGATCCATCATGGAAACATACCGTCTCGTTCTTCCCGGCGACCTGAACCACTACGGCTTTCTCTTCGGCGGACGGCTGTTAGCGTGGATTGATGAGGCCTCGTGGATCGCCGCTAGCCTCGACTTTCCGCACTGCCAATTCGTCACGGTGGCGATGGACACCGTGGAGTTCCGCCACAGCGTGCGCGATGGAACGATTCTGAAAATTTCCTGCACCCGCGAGCGCGAGGGCGTTACCAGCGCGACTTACGCCGTGATGGTCATCGATGAAAATGCCGGATCACAGCCCATTTTCTCGACCCGGGTCACCTTCGTTAGTGTGGATGACGCAGGACGAAAACGCCCCATCCGTGGCTGAAACGGAGCGCACTGTTAGTTAATAACCGCCGTGGAGCCACTGATAGAAATTGTCGATATTGTCCTCCCCTTGGAACGCTCCGAGGACCATACCGCCCGCTGTCAGGCTGCGGCAGAGCAACTCGGTGTCGCCCTAACAAGGATCGGCGGGATCAGGCTCCGCAAGCATTCGATCGACGCCCGGCAACGCGCGGTCAAGGTCCAGCTCCGATTGGAAGTCGCGCTCGATGCCCCACTGCCGCCGGACGCCACGCCGCGCTGGGCCGCCCCCGCGTTGCCGGCGGATGCGCGGTCCGTCATCATCGTCGGTTGTGGTCCAGCGGGAATGTTCGCCGCCCTGCGCTGTTTGGAAAACGGCGTAAAACCCATTCTGCTAGAACGTGGCAAGGACGCCAGCGCCCGCCGCTTCGATCTGGCCCCGCTGCTGCGCGAGGGGCGGGTGATCGAGGAGTCGAACTACTGCTTCGGCGAGGGCGGGGCCGGGACGTTTTCCGATGGCAAGCTCTACACCCGCGCCACCAAACGCGGCCCCGTCGCCAAGGTTTACGAAGTGCTTGTCGCCCATGGCGCACCGCCGGAAATTCTAACTGACGCGCACCCGCATATCGGCTCGAATCTGCTGCCCAACGTCGTCAAGGCGATCCGGCAGTCGATCATCGCCACCGGGGGCGAGGTTCGATTTCAAACGAAGGTCGTCGATTTCCTGATCTCCGGAAATCAAGCCCACGGCGTGCTCACCGCATCTGGGGAGGAAATTTTGGCGGACTCGATCATCCTTGCCACCGGCCACTCGGCACGCGACATCTATCGGTTGTTAGCGACGAATAAAATTCTGCTAGAACCCAAGCCCTTTGCCGTGGGTTTCCGCATCGAGCATCCACAGCCATTCATCGACCGGACTCAATACCATCTAGATTTTGATCAGGAGCGGCCCCGGCTGTTGCCTGCCGCTCGCTATCGGCTCGCGACGAAAATCCGGGGCCGTGGCGTGCATTCGTTCTGTATGTGTCCCGGTGGTTGGATCGTCCCGGCGGCGACGGAAAATGACGAGGTCGTGGTGAATGGCATGAGCCTGTCCCGCCGTGATTCCCCCTTCGCGAACTCCGGGGTGGTCGCCACCGTCGAACCGGAAGACCTCAAGCCGCTCCTCAAACAACACGGGATTCTCGCCGGTCTGGTGTTTCAAAAGAATCTCGAGCGCACCGCCAAACAGGCTGGCGGCGGCGGTCAGGTCGCGCCCGGCCAGCGCGTCACGGATTTCCTCGATGGTAAGATTTCCACTAGCCTGCCAGCGACCAGTTATTTCCCCGGTACCCGTTCCGCGCCGCTGCATGAACTGCTGCCACCATGGATCACCAGCCGGATGCGTGAGGGGTTACGCCAGTTCGGACGCCAAATGCAGGGCTACATTTCGAGCGATGCGTTGTTGTTAGGGTTTGAAACGCGGACCAGTTCTCCGGCGCGGATTCCCCGGCGGGACGATACTTTGGAACATCCAGAAATCAGCGGCCTCTTTCCCTGCGGCGAGGGCGCGGGCTACGCCGGTGGCATCGTCAGCGCCGCCATGGACGGCCTCCGCTGTGCCGACGCCGCTTGTGTTAGAAAATAAAAAACCGGCCCGACGCGAACGCCGGGCCGGTTAGTAAAGCCTAACAAATATTCGTTAGAACTGGGTGCTCAACGAGAAGTTAAACTGACCACCCTTGTCGGCTTGCTTGTCCGGGGAGGACATCGGGATCGCATAGTCGAGGGCCAACGGCAGCGGGCTGATCGGTAATTTCAGGCGGATGCCCACGCCCACGTCGTTGTAAATGGCATTCGGACTCAGATCCCAACTATCGGAGTTGACGAAGCCGGTGTCGGTGAACACAGCGGCACGCACGGTTTCGATGATTGGTATGGTGTATTCGACCGTGGCATATCCGAGGGAATTGCCGCCGTAAACATCGTTGGTATAGCCGGTGTCGCGAGGTCCCACGTCGCGGAATTTGTAGCCGCGCAGGGTCCGGCCGCCACCCAGGAAAAGACGCTCGAAAATTGGTGGCCTGCCATTAAGACCACTCACCGAAGCGAGCTCCCCACTAACCGATAGAATAGTGTCCCATTTCAGGTTCCAGAATTTCTGACCTTGCGCGGAAAATGAGATCACCTCGTCATCGCCGCCGGTTACGGTCAGACCAATGTCCACCTTATGACCGCTGCGGGCCTGGACGCCACTATCGCGGCTGTCATACACATAGTTCACAGCTAGGGCAGTACGGAGAAAGTCTCCACCGATCTTTTCTTGAGCGAATTGCGAGCGATTACCACTCGGACCGTCGGGACCCAGTGGATAAATGTCTTTCCCATCGATACTCGAATCAATCGTAACCTGCTCCAACCGGAGCTCGCCCTTGATCGAGCTTTTCTTACCCAGCGGTTTCCTGAGCGAGAGCGCGGCACCCACGTTCGTCTGGTCGTAGTTGTCACTGAAATAGCTCGATTGCTTATAAAACAGCTCACCACCGAGGGCGAGTTGCTGATCCAAGAACCAAGGTTCGGTGAGTGAAATACTCGCTTCGGACTGCTGCGAACCTGCCCGCAGGCTGGCTGCGAAACGTTGGCCACCACCGGTGAAGTTCCACGGATTGAACAAATTGAAGTTCGACTGCTCCAACGTGAGGAACCCGACGATGCTGTCGATCGAGCTGAACCCCACGCCCACACCGACCGAGCCGGTTTGCTTTTCCTCCACCAGCACATTCACGTCGCGGTAGCCGGAACCCGCTGGGACTCCGGTGGCGTGTACTTCGCTGAAATATTGCAAGTTCTCCAAGCGCGACTTCGTGGTATCTAGCTCGACGGAGTTGAACATGTCACCCGGCTTGAGCGGGATTTCCCGGCGGATGACCTTGTCTTGGGTCTTGGTGTTGCCCGCGATATTCACCCGGCCCACCCGGAAGCGCGATCCTTCCGTCACCCGATAGGTGATGTTCACCCGGTTCGGCCCGGCATCGCGGATGTCCGGCGTCACCAGCGCATCGGCATAACCACGGGAACCGTAGTAGCTGCGGATCATCGTGATGTCCGCACGCATTTTCTTGGAGTTATAAGGGGCGTTGCTGGTCAGGGTCAGGGCGGGGTAGAGTTCTTCGGGTTTGAAGACACTCATCTTGCCGAAACCGACGCCCGCTACCGTGTAATTATCCCCTTCATTGATCGGGATCACGAGATCCACGCGACCGTCGCCCAAGGGCTCACGCCGGATGCCCGGGCTGCTCGCGCGGAGATAGCCCTTGCTGCGGTAGTAATCGAGAATCGCATCCACGTCGGCATCCAGTTGATAGGACTCAAATTGCCCAGACTTGGTCAGCCAGGAAAACCAGCCCTTTTCCTTCACCTTCATTTCCTTGCGGAGTTCGGGATCAGTGAACGCATGGACACCCTCGAAGCGGATTTTCCGCACCTCGTTTTTCGCGCCCTCGTCGATCACGAAAATCAAATCCGACAAGCCGTTCTGGCCGGTTGCCTGCGTGCGGTGCGTGACTGTGACGTCCGGGTAGCCGTAGCCCTGATAGTATTTCTCGATGTTCCGCTGCGCTTCGAGAATCTGCGCGTCGCTCATAATCGACCCCGCCTTAAGCTTGGATTCTTTGGCCAGCTTCTGATCCTTAAAAACCGTGTTGCCAACGAAGCCCACGCCAACCACGGACGGGCGGGTGGTCACCTCCGCGATCAGCTTCACGCCATTGCCCTTGGCCTCCGCGAGGAAACGCACGTCATCGACTAATCCGGATTCGTAGAGCGACTTGATGTCATTGTCCAAGCCCTCAGCGCGGTAAAGCGTGCCAGACTTCGACGACATCAGGTTCCGCAAGCGGGCCTCATCCACCGTCTTTGGTCCCCGGAATTGAATTACGACTTCTGAAATGTTTTTCCCCTCGTAGTCCTGCGCGTGCAGTGTCCCCGCCAAGGTCAGGATGGAAAGGGAAGTGAGGGCGGCGAATTGACCCACGCCGCGCGGCATGAGGAGTGTGGGAAATGTGGGGAAACGCATGCAGGTATTGTGCTTGCGCTATAAAGCGCGACCGCCCCCCGTTTCGTCAAGGTCAATAGCAGCTTTTTCCCGGCCATTCCAGCTTCCTGCCGAATTCCTTGCCCCGCGCCCCCGCCTCCGGTAAACCCACGGCGTGCTCACCATCCACAAGCTCACTAAGACTCTCGGCGGCCGCTGCCTGCTCCGCGAAGCGGAAATGTCCATCAACTGGGGCGAGCGCGTCGCTCTCGTCGGACCGAACGGTGCCGGGAAATCCACGCTCTTCCGCATGATCCTCGACGAGGACAGCCCCGACGAAGGCACCATCGAGCGCGACGAATACGCCATCGTTGGCTACCTGCCGCAGGAAGCCGGCGAACCGACCGATGAAACAATCCTCGAAATCGCCATGGGCATCACCCCGGAAATGATCGGCATCCTCCGCACCATGCGGGTCTATGAAAAATCCGGCGACCACTCCCACCCGGACTTTGCCCACGCCCAAGACCAGTTCACCGCCCTCAACGGCTACCAACTCGAACCCAAGGCCAAAAAAATCCTCCACGGCCTAGGCTTCAAGACCGACGACTTCCACAAGCCCGCCCGTGAATACTCCGGCGGCTGGGTCATGCGCGCCCACCTCTCCCAACTCCTCACCATGGAGCCGGACCTGCTCATGCTCGACGAGCCGACGAACCACCTCGACCTGCTCTCCCTGCTCTGGCTCCAGCGCTATCTGTTAAATTACAGCGGCGCGATCCTCATGATTTCCCATGACCGCGATTTCATGGACACGATCATCGAGACCGTCGTGGAAATCGATCCCGACGCCGCCAAGCTGAACTGCTACACCGGAAACTACAGTGCCTTCCTCGATCAGCGGGAAAAACGCTACGACCTCCAAGTCCAAGCCTATCGGAACCAAAACAAGGAAATCGAAGCCCACCAAGAATTCATCGAGCGCTTCCGCCAGATCGGCTCCAAGGCCGCCCAAGTCCAATCCCGCATCAAGCTAGTGGAAAAAATCGTCCGCATCGACAAGCCCCGCACCCCGCGCAAGCCCTTCAAATTCAACTTCCCCCAACCTCCCCGCTCCAACCAAAAAGTCATCGACCTCCAAAAAATCGGCCAGTCCTACGGCGAAAAACGCATCTACAAAGACCTCGACCTCACCATCGAGCGCGGCGACCGCATGGTCCTCGTCGGCCCTAACGGTGCGGGCAAATCCACCCTGCTCAAAATTCTAGCAGGCGTCCTCCCCATCGACGGCGGCAAGCGCGAACCTGGCTATGCCACCAAGATCGGTTACTACTCCCAACACCGCGCCGAGACGCTCAACGAGAACAACACCGTCCTCGAAGAAGTCCTCGCCGCCTGCTCCACCCTCCGCGATGAAGAAGCCCGCTCCATCCTCGGCTCCTTCCTGTTCCGCCGCACCGATGTCGAGAAACGCTGCGGTATTCTATCAGGTGGTGAAAAATCCCGACTCAACCTCGTCAAGTTCCTCGTCGATCCACCGAACCTCCTGCTCATGGACGAGCCCACCACCCACTTGGACATCCTTTCGATCGATTCGTTAGTCCAAGCCCTGAAAAACTACGAAGGCACGCTCGTCTTCATTTCTCACGACGTTCACTTCATCCGCACTCTAGCAGAAACAACGCTCCACGTCACCCGCAACGAGAAAAACCCGGAAAGCGGTGCCCTCGTCACCCGCTACACCGGCGGCTACGACTACTTCATCGAGAAGAGCGGCTTGAATGATGATAGAAGCGCGGTGACTGCCTAAAACAACTTTTCCAACTCCTTGCCATCATCATCGCAGTACCTCTAGTGAGCAACGCATTCTCAAGCCGCGCTGGCCGGGGCTTGGATGAGTAGGCAGTCTTCGAGGAAGGGTTGCAGGGCGTGCAGCAGGGGTGAGCCATGTTGTTGGAATTGCTCGCGGAAGCGGTCCTCAATGCGGCGCAGGGCGAACTCGAGATCCGTGAGGACGAGTTCGCTCGGTTGGCCACGGACGATGGCTAACAGAATAACAAATCGACCCGCGCGGGCGATGGCATTGCGCTGATCTGCTAGATCGAAAAACTCGCGGACTTTTCCATCGTCATCCCGCAGTTGCATGGCGAGGCGCTGGACGGTGCCGTTGACGCGCTTGGCGGAGGAATGGCGGGCGGGATCGCAACTGGCGAAGGAGACGAGGGCGAGGGTGGCGACATCCACGAGGAAAACCTCATCCACCTGGAAGCGGTGGGTTTTCTCAAATAGAATGTCCTCGTAGGTGCGGCTCGTGAAAAGCGCCTGAAGATGCCAGACAAAGCGATCAAAAGCGGCAGGTGCGCGGAATGGCCGCGAGGCGGGGGAATACTCGGCGAGGGCGCGGCGGATGGTGGCCCGGAGCATCGGCTCAAGATCGGTGTCGATGCTGTTTTCCTTGGGGTAACCGGCGCTGCGTAGGGTGTGTGCGAGGATGGGACTGAGGGCTTGGAGGAGGTCGTCGTCGGTGAAATCGGAAGCTTCCACGATTCTAGCAGGCTCGAAAACCGGGGGCGGCGGGGTGGCTGCCTTCGGTTCGCTCGGAATGGGCGCAACCAGCGGAATTTCCTGATGGAACGGGCTGACCGGGTGCTGCGAGGAAACCGGGAATGGCAGCACGGTTAGCGGCGGTGGCCAAGAAGTGGGGAAGGCTTGCGGGGCGGGGACCGGCGCGGTCGGCCAACTTGGCAGTGCCGCGAGGGCAGGAAATGCAGGCGCGTAATCCCCGTGATTCGAAGCGGGCAGCACTTTCCAAACCGGGGCTTTGACGATGCGGGCGGCAAGCCCGGGGCTTGGGCTGGGCAGGGGTGTTAGGGTGGCAGGCATTAGCGGGTGGCGAAGCCGGTTCCGGCGGTGGGTGAGGCGCACTCGGCGAGAGCGCGGGCGGCGAGGGCGATGCGGTTGAAGCGTTCTTCGATAGAATCCCGGTCCATAACCCGGCTTTCCAGGCGGGTGATCTGGGACTCGGTACTTTCCCAGAGGGCGGCGACCTCGTTGCGGAGTTGGTTGGCGAGCCGTTGCTCGCGGTCATTGAGCTGGAGGTGAAACGAGCTTTGCCAAGCGCTGAGCCAGGTGCCGATTTTTTGTTCCAAGTGGCTGACGTCGGGGCTGGCAGGTGCGTTGGATTTCTGCGTGGCGACCTGTTGGATCTGGGCGGCGAGCCGTTGGGTTTCCTCACGGTGTTGGGAAAATCGCAGCTCCGTGTGATCGCGGCTGCTATCGGCCCAGCGCTGGACGTTTTCCTTCAACGCTTCCAACCGGGCCTCGGTGGTGTAAAGCCGATCCTCGGCGAAGGCGTGGCTGGGCGCTGCGGAGGGGCCGGTGGTTTCAAGGCGGGCGACGCGCTGCTCCAGCCGTTCGAGATGGCGGCCGACGATGATCTCGCGGATCCGCTCGACCGTTTGCGAAGGATTGAGGGGGGATGGGGGGATGGGTGACATTGTGCTCGCCGTGGGGGGGGCTCGGATCAGTGAAGTCCGGGACACGGTTGAGTTTTTAGGCGCGGAAGATTAGGCGGGGACGGTGGGAAATGTAAATAACATCAGTTGAATTTCGCTTTTAACGACTATTAGCCAGCCTTTACCATGCGTTTAGCAATTGATGCTGAGTCGCTTGTGAAATAAATGATTCGGTGAAAGACAGCGGCCAAGGAATGATGTAAACAGTTCTTAATGGCCGAGGGCGACGAAGGAAAAGTGGATGAGCGCGATGCGATCTTGGTGCAGGGTTATGCCAAAACCCGGAAGAGCCTGATTGCCCGGCTGGAAAATTGGGAGGATCAGAGGACTTGGGATGAATTTTACCAAACCTACTGGCGCTTGATTTACTCGGTGGCGGTGAAGGCCGGCTTGCGGCAGGACGAGGCCTTCGATTGCGTGCAAGAGACGATTTTATCCATCGCCAAGCAGAGCAAGAAGAAGCTCTACAATCCCGATCAGGGGTCATTTAAAACTTGGCTGATGAACATGACCCGGTGGCGAATCAACGACCAATTCCGCAAACGGAAAAAGGACACGGCGATGATCACCGGCGAGTGGGAAAACGACCGCAAGACGGCGGTGATCGACCGGGTGGAGGATCCGAACAGCGATGTGTTGTCCCGCTTGTGGCATGTGGAATGGAAAAAAAATGTCGCGGATGCTGCTTTGACTCGGGTGAAGGCGCAGGTTTCTCCGAAGCAGTATCAGATTTTTGACTGCTATGTGATTAAGCAGTGGGAAGCGAAGCGGGTGCAGGATCAACTCAACGTGAGCATGGCCCAAGTTTATTTGGCGAAGCACCGGGTGGGTGCCGTGCTGAAGCGCGAACTCGCCAAACTCGAAGACGAAGACGATGCCGATTAAGATCCGCACGAACCCTGCGATTCCCGATCACGAGGTTCTGCGCAAGATCGGTGGCGGAGCTTATGGCGAGGTGTGGTTGGCGCGGGGCGTGACCGGAGCCCTGCGGGCGGTCAAGGTGGTGTGGCGCGAGGATTTCGCGGACGAGCGAGGCTTCGAGCGGGAGTTCGAGGGGATTTTAAAATTCGAGCCAATGTCGCGGGACCATCCCGCGCTGGTCAATATCCTGCACGTCGGCAGGAGTCCGGACGGGGTTTCATTTTACTACTATGTGATGGAGCTTGGCGATGACGTGGCCACGGGTCAGGATATCAATCCCATCGAATATGAGCCGCGCACCCTGCGGGCGGACAACCATCAGGGGCCGGGTGTGCAGTTAGATACCAATACCTGCATCGACGTGGGCCTGCGGCTGGCCGAGGCGCTGGATCACCTGCATGAGCGGGGGCTGGCGCACCGCGATGTGAAGCCGTCGAATGTGATTTTTGTGAATGGGCGGGCCAAGCTTGCCGACATCGGCTTGGTGGCGACGCGCGGCCAGCGGACCTTCGTCGGCACCGAGGGCTTCGTGCCACCGGAGGGTCCGGGTTCGGCGCAGGCGGACGTTTATAGCTTGGGCAAGGTGTTGTATGAAATCGCCACCGGTAAGGACCGGCTGGCTTTTCCCGAACTGCCGGACGAGATGCCCGGCGGTGCTGATAGAAAACGCTGGCTGGAGCTAAACAAAATCATCTGCGACATCTGCGAGCCGCGCATTTCCAAACGGAAAATCTGCACTGCTGCTGATCTAGCGGAAGCGCTGCGGCGGTTGCAACGGGGAAAACGGCGGCGGCAGAGCGGCCTCTCTGTCGCGCTAACAAGCCTCGTATTGAGTGGCTTCATCGGTTGGTCGAGTTGGGAAATGTTCAAGGACAGTGACTGGGTGAAATCGCTGCTGCCGGTCGCCAAGCCGGTCCCCATCCAGACCGGCATGCTGCGAGTGGTGAGCGCCCCGGAAGGCGCGGACGTTAGAGATGCGAATGATGTTCTGATAGGCACGACCAATACCGGGCTGATCCCCGTTAGAGTGGGTGATGCATATTTCTACACCTTGAAAAAGCCGGGTTATCGCCCATTCACGTTGGAAGGCCGGGTGCCCGTATCGGTGGTGACCGAGCCGCTGGTGCTGTCTGCGTCCTTGGCAAATTTTTCCCCACCCCAGATCGGGGAAAAATGGGAGGATCATTTCGGCAATTCCTATCAGCCAGTGGGCCAACAGCATGTGAGTTCCGGCTTCGTGACCAAGTCCCTCTGGCAGCAATTCACCCAAGCCGCGAAACGCCCGGCAACGGTGGCGGAGTTCCTCAAATTCTCACAGAATGGCAGGCCGGTGGACATCGCGCTCACCACAGCAGCCGAAGCGAGCGCGTTTTGCGAATGGTTTCGGGTGGATGGTTATAAATCGGGCTTCATGACGGACGATGACGAGGTTCTGCCTGACCAAGAAAGCACCTTCGAGAACCCCAACCTCAGCGCCCGGGCCCGCCAGGACGGACTGAAACCGTTCCGCGTGCTGGTCCGCCGCATTTCCTACGGGGAGATCAGCATCAGTACCGAGCCGCCCGGCGCGGAGGTTTACATGAATCCCATGTCCGATCCCACGAACCGGGTCTCGGTGGGTTCCACGGCGAGCGCCTTGCGGATACCCAAGGTCAAGCCCGGCGATTGGCAACTCTATCTGGTCCGCGAGGGTTACAAGCCGATGACCATGGACCTCAAGGTGGAGGAGGGGGAAAAGGTGGCGCGGGAAGTGACCTTGGAAAAAAGCCTGGGCGTGGTTTTCGGCAAGAAATGGGAGAACGGGATCGGTATGAAATTCGCCCCCATCGGCCAAGATCTCATGGTTTCGAGCTGGGAGACACGAGTCCGCGACTATCAGCTTTTCGCCAGGGAAGCGGCCCGCCCGGGAGCCAGAGCTCCTGATTTCCCCCAGACCGCCGATCACCCGGTGGTCAATGTTTCCCGCGACGACGCGCAGGCGTTTTGCAAATGGCTGACCGACCGCGAACGCAAGGCAGAGCGGATCGCACAGACGCATGTCTATCGCCTCCCGACGGATTTGGAATGGAGCATGATGGCTGGCCTGCATGAGGAAGGAGGCATCAGTCCGGGATGGCGTGACGCTCGCAAACAGACTCTCTATCCTTGGGGCACGGCCTGGCCACCGCCGGAGAAAGCAGGTAATTTCGCGGATGCCACAGCCTCCAAAGCACCCGGCGTCGCCAGCGACCGGACGATCCCGAACTACGATGACGGTTTCGCCCACACCGCTCCCGTCGGCTCGTTTCCTGCCAATCAGAACGGGATTTTCGACCTCAGCGGCAACGTCCAGGAATGGGTGGAGGATGAATACTCGAAGCTCGGGAAAAACTTGTTAGGTGTCCTGCGCGGCGGCGGCTGGAATACCTATCAGTCGGAAAATCTGATCACCGGTTCAAGAAATGCGGTGCCGCCGACCTTCCATGATGAGATCTATGGCTTCCGCGTGGTGCTTGCCAAGGACCCGCCGAAAGCAGAATAATCCATCCAATCCGCTAATCTAACCAATATTCATAATGGTAGAAATCAAACTCACCTATGCGGGCGACCTGCATTGCAGCGCCATCCATCTGCCGTCCGGTAACACCCTCGTCACCGATGCGCCGCTGGACAATAACGGCCTCGGCCAAGCGTTTTCCCCGACGGACCTGCTCGCCACCGCGCTCGGCTCCTGCATGGCCACGGTCATCGGCATCGTCGCCAAGCGTAAGGAAATCGCCGTGGAAGGCATGACGGTCATGGTCCGGAAATTCATGTCCGAGGACCAACCGCGCCGGGTCAAGCGCTTGGAACTCGATCTTGAATTGCCGCTCCCAGGCTCACACCCTGAGCGAAAGTTGCTAGAAAGCGCCGCCCGCAGTTGCCCAGTCCATCACAGCATCCACCCAGACATCGAGGTGGTGATGAACTGGATCTGGCAGAAAGGGTGAATACAGTAGTCATCGACTTCATTCGATTCCGCCCATTGAAGAGCGGACTAAAGTCCACGACTACGTTGTTTTCAGGGCAGAAGACCCTTTCATCGCATCGCCCCGTCCGTAGAAGTCAATGATGGCATTCCACTTGCCGTTGAGCAGGGTGGCGTTTTTACAGCCGTGGGGATACATCATGAACGACTGGGCGATGAGCAGGTTCATCATGGCTTGGCCCATTTTTTCGCCGATGTTGAAATAACTCTCGGCGTTCCAGTTCCAGTGGTATCCTTCACTGCTGGGGCTAGCGTCGGTGCCGTAGTCATACGCTTTCGTGTCGATGGTGGCCACGGTGCCCGCGAACTCTGGGTGGAGCGTCGGATTGGCCACGGCCTTTTGTACAGCGACGATTTCATAGCCGTTCGCCGGATTGTAGGAGAAGCCTCACTCCAAGGAGGTCTTCCGATCGCAACCCACAAAAATGGCGAAGACGATTCATCCCAAACAACCCTTAACTCTACTTTGTTATTCGGTAAATATCTTCGTCAGGCCACAGCGTCGGGCGAGAGGCTCGGGTTTTACGTCGTCGCTGGGTCTGGTCTTTTTGG
>JAYVNM010000213.1:0-9033 GCA_043758445.1 Akkermansiaceae bacterium
TGCTTTCATTTTGTGTGGTTCAGGTTCGGGTTAATGCCCGCCCCCGACCACCACAATCATAGCTTAGCCCCTGGCCCGAATTTCGGGGTCCGCCTCATAGCCCGTATTTCCTGCGCTTGATCGGTTGATCCGAAAATTTGAAACTGCCTAATCTTTACCGACCTAGAAAACTTCGTCCCGCCAGCAATTTTTGTTTCCGTTTCATCGGCAGGGTCGTTAAGAATCCCTCCAACAGATACACCGCACCTGCGATCCATCCTCACTACTCACCCCCCCCACATTCCATCCACATCCCTGCGGGCGCCGGTCCGCGCAAGTCTTTATATCTTCCATCCTTTACACCCCCAAAATTACATGAGTATCGACACTAAGAAAATCCGCAGTCAGTTATACATGCTCGAAAGAGCGACCCGTGCCTTGCGCGTCCATCTGGACGAACAGCAGGAGGTTCAGGGGCAAACTGGTTGGGCGACCCTTCAAAAGCCCTTGGATACCGGGCTGTCCAAACTGCTTGGTAGTTGCAATGACATCGAGCCTTCGACACCCAAGCCCTATGAGCAATTTTATCCGAAGCTGTGGCTCGGTTTTCCCGGCAACCGGGAAGGTTTCAGCGTGGAAGTAAAATCTCGTTGCTACCCGCCGTTGGATGAATCTTCGTTCCGCACGGATGTTGGCTCGAGTTGCCTCGTCCTCACGGTGGATAACCAATCCGAGGCCACCGATCTGTGGTTGAATGTTGAGACTGAACTCGACCTATCCGCCATCACCGCCGGTCATGGTTTGGAGGTTAACTTCATCCTGAGCTTCATTAACAGCACCCCGTATCCGCTTGGGCCGATCTGGGCGCAGTTGGGAGTGACGGTCAAAGGGAAACACAATCCCCAGTTTTGGAAAAGTTTGCCAGCGCTTGATGTTCCCATCGAGATGAGTTACAAACTCTCCGCGAAACAACTGCTTAGTTTGCCAAAGCAGGAGATGGAGAAGTTGAATTTTACCCTCGCCCTGCCGATTCCTGTCAGTGGTAGCTATACCGCCGTTCTGAGTTACTTTGAGGTCGCGATCAACCAGAGAGCGCCGGTGCTGGACACCAGTAGCATTGACTGAAACGCGCATGCGAATTCTCTATATTTCAAAAGAAACGCCGATGACTCCACGGGGGGGCATTGGCACCTATCTGGGCTATATTGTTCCCGCAATGCGGGCCGCCGGGCATGAGGTCTATCTTTTTACCTGGCATGATGGCGCAGATCTCCAGCCGCAGGACTCACCATTCTCGCTGGAATGCACCCGGATCAAGCGGTTATCTACAGCGCAGGTCGCTCGTGCCTCCATCTGGGCGGCCGCAGAAGAATCACTGGCGAGCGCCCTCCTGCCCGATCTGATCCAATGCATCGAAGAGTGGCAAATTGATGTCATTGAAGCGACTGACTATCTATCCCCGGCGACGGCGCTGTTTTCTTATCTGAAAAGTCGGACCGCGCACCAGCACCGGCTTTGCGTCACCTATCACCATGGGTTTATCGAAGACTTCTTCGAGCACGACCATTTGCAGCCACCGCCCAACCGCCAGAACGAACTGAGTGGCGAGCGGCAACAATGCCGCATGAGCGACTTAGTGATTGCCCCTTCCGAGGCGGCCCTGCGCAATTTGCGGAGTTATGGCATATTTACCGCCGCCCAGGTGATCCGTGAGCCGTATCGCTTTGGTCCTGATTGTGAGATTCCCGCACTTCTATCGGAAATCACCTATATGGGGCGCATGTGCCTTGCCAAAGGCATGGATAAATTCATCTACCTCGCCAATGCGATTCACGCCCGTTGGCCGATCCTTCAGATAACATGCGTCGGGGCGGAGGTGCCGACTCCATTCCGGATTCATGATACCCGCCAATACATTTGCAAGCGCCTATCCCCGGATCTCTCCACCCGCGTGCGTTTCTACGGCCACATCCCGCGTGAGGAAGCATTGGGCCTGCTCGTCCCCGGGCAAATGGCACCCCACCTCGGCGCGGCGGATACCTTCAGTTATGCCTGCATCGAGTCGATTGACCATGGCCTGCTGCCGCTGGTCCGCGAGGGGACGCCCATGGCCGAGTTTTTTCCAGACCACCTGCGTCACCTAGTATTTCCAGAATCACTTGGAACTCCGGTGCAAATCCAGCAGCACTTTGAATCCCTCATCGCCGCCGGTCCCGAATTGGTGCATCAATTGCGCGAATACAATATCGAGGTGCTTGCCCCTGACAATATCGCCTCGCAGATGGGGGATGCCTACGTCCATCATCTGGCACTCAAGCAAAATCCGGCCCGGCTTCGCCCCCGCGCCACTTGCGAAGATGTCACCATCCTCATCCCCGCCTACAAGCCGGATATCCGGATGACGGAAACCATCGACAGCATCGCCGCCCAGACCGCTGGGCAGCCACGGGTCATTATCTGCGACGATGGCAGCCCCGCCGCCAGCTTGGTATGGTTCGACTATGCCCGGCTGCGTTTGCAAAACTTCAAGATCGTCAGACAACCTAACGGTGGACTGTTAGCTGCCCGCAATACTCTCGTGGAGCATTTGGAAACGCCGCTGGCCATCTTTCTTGATACCGACGACTTGCTGACCAAGGAATACCTCGAACGGGTGCTTGAGACTTACAATCTATCCCCCACCGCGAATGCCGTCATCACCGAGCGTTGGAACTTTGAGGAAGGCAACGAGAGAATCATCCGGCATTACATGGGCGACCACCTGCATTTTGTGCGAAACGATTATCGGATGACCGCACTGATCGAATCCGCAGCGCTCCAGCAGGTCACCTTCGATCAGTTGAGACGCAATGGCGAGGCGGATGACTGGGTGTTCTGGTTGCGGTTCCAAGCCCATGGTTATCAGGTGGCCTTGTTGGCCGAGCCGCTTTTCCGCTACCGGTTTCATACCGACTCCATGTCCTGGCCCTGGTCGATCGGACAAAGCAACGGCACCAACACGATGCTAAAGGACGCCATGACAGAACTGGTGCGCTTGCGGCCCGATCTGGTCCCTCAGGTCGCTAGGGCGTTCAGCCTGATCCGGAAATTCGGCTGAATCCGGGTTGCTGGAGCTTACCTATGACGACGGCACTAGGCGATTTTGTGGTGTCGGGAAGTTAGTTGCCAAATCAAGCACTTGTGCCCCATCCTAGACCGGTATATCCGCCCGGAGATTATACTTACAATCGGCACCGTGACTCTCTCACCGGAGCAATTTTATCGTGCAGGCAGACATCTTGAATTTTCAATGCTCCTGGGACTTATCACCTCGACAGCTGAGATCCGAGCATCCATCCTGCCTCAGATGGCGTCAAACGTTCAACTAAAACATTATGTCACTATTTCTAATCCTCCGGACTTCACTTGCATCTCATCGGTGGGCTTTCTCCCCGAAGTGCATTTCTGCGATGTTTGCCATTTCGCTGGCGACGGGTTTGGCTGCGCTCAATGCGGCTGAAATTCATGTTTCCCCGTTAGGTGATGATGCGAATCCGGGAACTGAAGCAAAACCCTTGGCATCGGTGTCGGCGGCCCAAACGATGGCCCGTGCGGCAGTTAGTCAAGGCGCTCTGAGTATCTTGCTCCACAAGGGCGTGTACTATCTGCCGGAGACGCTTCGTTTCGGCCCTGCGGATTCCGGTTGCACTTATACTGCGGTGCCGGGTGAGAGCGTCGTGATGAGTGGTGGCTTGAGGCTGGCTTTGAAGTGGGAGCCATTTCGCGACGGAATCATGCAGGCGAAAACTCCGGCGGGTACGACGATCGATCAGTTGTTCGTCAATGGTCAGGCCCAGCACATGGCCCGCTATCCGAACTACGATCCCAGCGTCAACAACTATGGCGGAGTGGCCGCAGACGCGATCTCTGCCGAACGGGCCGCGCGTTGGGCGAATCCGGTGGGCGGTTTCATCCATGCCCTGCACATAGGTGGTTGGGGCGGCTTTCATTTCCGCATCACTGGCAAGGACGATAAAGGTGTTCCCACTTACGAAGGCGGTTGGCAAAACAACAGACCTTCGCCGATGAATGATAAGAATCGTTTCGTCGAAAATATCTTCGAGGAGCTCGATGCTCCGGGTGAGTGGTTCCACGATGTGAAAACGAGCACGCTTTATTACATGCCGCCAGCGGATGTGGATTTGAAGACGGCCACCGTTGAAGCGGATCACCTTGGAAATCTGCTAGAGCTGAATGGCACAATGGAAAAGCCGGTGAAAAACATCACTCTGCGTGGCCTCGTTTTCCGGCACTCGAAGCGCACGTTCATGGAAACTAAGGAGCCCTTGCTGCGCAGTGACTGGACGATCTATCGCGGTGGAGCTGTTTTTTTCAACGGGGCGGAGGATTGCGCCGTCAGTGATTGCGAATTCGATCAACCCGGCGGCAATGCCATTTTCGTCAACAATTTCAACCGCCGCATCACCATCAAAGGCTGCGATTTCCATGACATCGGAGCCAGCGCGGTTGCCTTCGTCGGTGATCCGGGTGCGGTGCGCAACCCGTGTTTCCAATACGGCCAATCCAATAAATATGAAACCATCGACAAAACGCCCGGACCCAAAACAGCAAATTATCCCAAGGATTGCACGGTGGATGACTGCCTGATCCGCAACGTGGGCACGGTCGAGAAACAAGTGGCTGGCGTGCAGATTTCCATGTCCATGGGCATCACTGTGCGTCATTGCTCGATCTATCAAACCGCGCGCGCTGGTATCAACGTGGGTGAGGGGGCCTTTGGGGGGCATGTCATCGAGTTTTGCGACGTGTTCGATACGGTTCGTGAAACCAGTGACCACGGCAGTTTCAATTCGTGGGGCCGGGATCGCTATTGGAAACTCGACGGCGCTCCTGCTGCCGAAATGGCTGCGCTGGCGATGCTCGACGTTGTTAAACCCATCGTCATCCGTAACAGCCGCTGGCTATGCAATCACGGCTGGGACGTGGATCTCGACGATGGCAGTTCTAACTTTGAGATATACAATAATCTTTTCCTACATGGTGGCCTGAAACTCCGCGAAGGATTCCATCGCAAAGTATGGAACAATATCGCAGTCAATAATTCCCTCCACGCGCACTGCTGGTTCGAAAATAGCGGCGACGAAGTGACTCGCAATATCTGGATGAATAGCTACCAGCCCGCATTGATCGATCCGAAAAAATGGGGCAAGGAAGTGGACCACAATTTTTTCACCACCTCAGAAGCGGATCGCATGAAGTTTGCGGATCGTGACTGCGATGCGAACTCGCTATCGGGTGATCCGATGTTTGTGGATCCGGCGAAAGGTGACTTCCGCGTCGAAGACGGCTCACCCGTGCTCACGCTGGGCTTCGTGAATTTCCCGATGAACCAGTTCGGCGTCACCTCGCCGCGACTGCGAGCCATCGCGAAGGTTCCGGAAATTCCTGCGATCAGCGCGGGCGGTGCCGAACCGAAGAGAGCCGCGAAGGGAACCGAATGGCGTGGTGCCAAGCTGCGCGTGTTGCAGGAAGGTGAATTTTCCGCCGTGGGAGTTCCAGCCGATGCCAAGGGTGTCCTCGTCACCGATGTCGCCAAAGACTCGCCTGCGTTTCAGGACGGCGTGCGTAAATCCGATTTCATTCAACGCGTGGAGAACCAAGATGTGCACAATGTGAAGGAATTGCTCAATGTTCTGGGCAAGCCAGCAACGGAGGGCAGCGTCAATCTCACGGTGATTCGCGGCCAGCAGTCGATCCAATACAAGGTGCATAACTCCCCAAGTAAATCCGGAGGTTGATTTCGGGTAGGTGAACCCGCTGAGCGGACAGTGAAATTTCTCACTAACCGCTCTTGCCAACCGCGAATCATCCGCATAAGCCGTGCGGCGAAATGGCAAATATCGGACCCTTCACCTTCCCCACCAATGGTTTTGACGCTGTGATTTTCGATTGTGACGGCACGCTTGTGGACTCGATGCCCGCGCATTTTGACGCGTGGTGTGAGGCGCTCGCGCTTTACGGGGCGGGGGGAGTTTTTAAGGAAGACGTATTTTTCGCGATGGGTGGGAGGCCGACCATGGACATCGTGGTCGAGCTCAATGATAAGTACAATCTGAAACTGGATCCGGCGGAGGTGGCGCTCGCCAAGCGGGAGGCCTTTCTAAGGCGCATGCAGACGGTGACGCTGATCGAGGAAGTGGCAGCGTTTGCGGAAAGTCTCCGTGGCAAGGTGCCGATGGCGATCGCGACGGGCGGCTCGCGGATGGTGATCGAGAAGACACTCAGGATCGTCGGGATTTCCGACTGGTTCGATGAAGTCGTGACCGCAGATGACGTGACCGATGGCAAGCCGGCCCCGGACATTTTCCTGCGGGCGGCGAAATTGTTAGGTGTGGCACCCTCGAAGTGCCTAGCTTTGGAAGACGCGCCCGCCGGAATCCTCGCGGCCCAACGGGCCGGGATGCAGGTGATCGAGATCCCGACGCCGTGGGTTTCTTCGGGTTGCTGAAATCTGATGTTACGGGTGAAATTTTATCCAGTGGTGTTTTCCTCTAAGAATATTTCGGGTCGATGCGTTTCCTAACCACATGTTTAAAAAACCAACAATTATCTTGGTGCTTGCCGCTTATCTGGTCCCGGCAGGATTTCTCCACGCCGAGCAATCGTCCGCCCCGCCGGTCGTCGGTGACGTGGTGGTGAGCGGCTCGGAACTAACCGAAGAGAAGCCGCATGGCGAGAACGGTGAGCCCGAATGGGTACACCAGCGACGGTTCAGCACCACGCGGATTTATATCCAAAAGGACCCCTGGGAAGTGGGCCTTGAGGAATGGTACCGCGTCCGGACATATGATGGCGGCAGGGTCACCCAGCGCTCACAAACGGAAATTGAAGTGGGCCTACCCTACCGGATGCAGTTAGATATTTATGAAAAGGCCATTCACGATAACAGCGATGGAAAAGGCTGGCAGCAGGACGAAGTCGCGGTGGAACTCCGCTACGCCTTTGCCGCCTGGGGTGCCATCCCGCTGAATCCCACGCTTTATTTTGAATACGCCTTCGCCCATGCAGGCAGCGATGTCATCGAGTCCAAGCTGCTGTTTGGCGATGACTTCGGTACGGGCTGGCATTGGGGCTTGAACTTCATTCACGAAACCCAAGTCTGGGGTGACCGGACTAACGAATTCGCGGTCGCCGGTGGAATTTCCAAGACCTTGGTGGACAGTGTGCTCTCCGTAGGCATTGAGGGGAAATGGTCGCACGTTTCGGACGAGAAATCCGAGGCCATATTTGGCCCATCCATCCAATGGCGACCCACCGTTAACACCCATCTCGACCTTGTGACCATGGCCGGACTCACCAACGCCTCGCCGAATACGGAGTGCTGGCTGATTTTTGGTTTCGACTTCGGTAAGGGATCATCCGAGACTAAGGGCTACAAACCCACCTCATTAGGCGGGAATTGAATATTTTCCGGTGAATTCTTTGCTGAAAAAACCAGACATCCCTCGAAGTCCGGAGCCGCCCAAACCGGAGGTCTTGCGCTTGCTGGCGAAGAAACCCCACACTGGCAGGACCGGTCTGTTGGTTTCGCTCGGCATTCACGCTTGCTTGATCGCCGCCGCTTGTTCGATCCCTTATGTGAATTTAAATGGCATCTGGGCGACCAGTCCCACCGCTTCAGTGGAGCCTGCGGATCTCGAACCCACCTCCATCCGCATTCCGCGAGTGATTGAATCGCATGCTTCGTCCCATTCTCCATCGCGGCCGGTCTTTTCCGCAGCCCCGCTCCTCGCGGCTATGCCATTGGAGGTGAACCACTTGGATCTAAAATCACCAGAAATCACGCCGTTCCTAACTGAATCAGTCACTCAGGTACCAGGGCCAGCAGTGGCGCCCAATACTGCGCCGCCGGATTCCTCCGCGCCCGCCGTTACACCCGGCCGCCCCGCCGCGAAAGCAGGTAGCGGCCCCCCCCCCACTCATAACCGGACCGCGAAACGTGAGGCGCCAATCCCACCGCCGAGGCTACTTCGCGCACCGCCACCGCGCTACCCCGCTGCCGCCAAGGCAGCGGGGAAATCCGGTAAAGTCGCCGTGCTGGTCCGGGTCCGAGGCAATGGTTCCGCCGCCTCGACCCGTCTTTATCACGGCAGCGGCAACCCGGCGCTCGACCAAGCTGCCGTGGACGCCGCCCGCGCTTGGACATTTTCGCCAACCCCATCTCTCGTCGGGGATAACACGGTTGCCGTCGTCGTCAATATCACGTTTGCACTTTAGATTTATCCTGCCTGAGAATAAATCGTGCATCGCGGGTGAGTTTCGCGCTAGAAACTTTGCAACCTCATCGTTTACAACATTATGCCTCGCGTCACGATCACCGTTCCTGAGAAAAATGCCCAGCCTTACCGTTTCCAACTGGACCGCCAGGTGGTCACACTCGGGCGTGGCAGCGAGAATGACATCGCCATCGAGTCTGCCTCGGTTTCGGTGCATCATGCGGAAATGCGCCGGATCGAAGGCGGCTACGAGCTGCGCGACATCGGCTCCACCAATGGGATCAAGCTGGATGGCGTCCGCCTCGACGTGGTTGCCCTGCGCAGCGGGGCCACGGTGAAAATCGGCGACGTGGCCTTTGATTTCATGCTAACGGATGAGGAAATCAGTGCCCTTGCCCGTGAAAAGCCGATCGAATCCTCCCCGATCACCCGCGAGGCGGAAGTCCCGGTCGATAGCAAGCCATCGCCCCAGATGTCCGCCTCCTCTTACACCGCTCGCCCCTCCACCGACGGCTGTGGCCCGACCCTGCTTTTCCTGATTCTCGCTATCGCTGCGGTTTGCGCCGGTCTTGCGATCCGACATAAGAAAGAAACCGGGACTTCGCTACTCGATGCGATCAAGACCCACCTCGCGCCCCCGCCCGCACCGCCAGCCCCGCCTGAGAAATAGGAACAACCCCCTAGTGTCGCGTAAAATTCAAATTGTCGGACAAGCTAAGGAGCCACGACACTCCTGTCGTGGAAGCGAATGGGAGGCCTTTGCGAAGAGCTGCGCGCT
>JAYVNM010000214.1:0-25262 GCA_043758445.1 Akkermansiaceae bacterium
TATCGCAGCTTCGATCTGCTTCAAGTATCTCTATATCACACGCTTGGAGATCTACCCGAACCCAAGTTCACCCACAGATTTTGCTGAAGAGCCAGAAAATGAAAGACTTAGCCTATCATGCCATCTGAACTAACCTGGCGAAAGGCCATTGAGAAAGTCCTGAATGCTTCGGCCACGCCGCTGCACTACAACGAGATCACCGAGCGGATCATTGCAGACGGACTCCGGCAGAGTCTCGGTGCAACTCCAGCAGCCACCATCAGCGCTCAGATCAGCTCTTCCATCAAGAAGGACGGCGCGGCATCACCCTACACTCGAGTTGGCAAGGGTATTTACACGATGACCAAGGGACTCGGACAAGCCTCAGTCCAACAAAAGCCAAAGTTAACGCCTGATATTGTCGAATCTGACGAGACAGAAGCCCAATACGAGATCGTATCATCATTTGGTATGTTTTGGCGCAGAGAAGCAGTTGAGTGGATTGCCACGCCACGTCTTCTCGGGATGCAGCAGATTGGCGCGACTCCGGTGGACTTCAACAAGCAGTTGGGGATTTACCTTCTTTATGATGGTCGTGAGGTGATTTACGTTGGACGCACAACAGATCGGCCGCTCGGGAAGCGGCTTTTCGAGCATACCAGCGACCGGATGTCATCACGTTGGGATCGGTTTTCTTGGTTCGGCCTATTACCAGTTTCAGAGCAGGGCGTCTTGGGAGCTCTTCCTACTACATTTGATGCAGCCAAGATGATTCCAGCATTAGAGGCCATATTGATTGAGGCGTTGGAGCCTCGCCAGAATCGCAAGCGCGGCGACGATCTTGCAGCGGTCGAATACATCCAGCGAGTCGATCCAGAGATTGAGAAGAAGCGGGTGAAGGCAACGCTAGATGCCGCACTTAACAAGCTCTAAGATTCAAGAGTCGAACAAGCAGCGCCAGAGCAACCCCTACCAGCCGCCCTGTTGCGATGATTTCCCGTAACTACAACACCAACCCCGTGATCGACGTGCGCCGCCGCTGGTAGTGGTGCATGCGCTCATCGTTCGCCTCGGAATTCACACGTTCGTTACAATGTAATTCAAATGCTCGCGTATCATCCCGCCATGAGAATCCTTGTAGTTTCCTTGGTAGCTCTGGCCGCACCCCTTATTGCTGAGTCTGAACGTGCGACGGCTTCTTCGGCACGATTTGCGGAACTTCGAAAACAATCGGAGCAAATCACGACGTCGAGTTCGGAGGAAGACGTGATCTCACTTCTGGGCGAACCGCAATGCAAAGGAAGCGGAGGTTGGGGCCATCTGGATAGGAAGGTATGGTGTTACTTGAGTTTTACCAACGATTCCTTGCATCAAGCTTTTTCAGTGTCGTTCGATACGAAGACAAGTTGCTCTGTCTCACAAGTGGAAATATCGCGCGAAGAACTGAAGAAATCACCCCTGCACGTGTCCACTGGAACGGTACTGATGGTTTATCGCGACTACCCTACGAAGGGCGGCGAGGGGTTTCTCTGTGACGTCCGGTTCAATCGTGATGTTCAAGATATCACAATTGGCGTTTCGGTGGGGACGTTGGATCGGGTGAAGGGCACTCCACAAGTAGGTGAGTCGATTCGAGTGGAAAAGCATCTCTAAATACGAGACCGGGAACTCTCTGACAGATATTTTGGATTGTGGCGATGAATTTCTCGTGCATTTTTCAACGTGCCCAATCCGCCGTCGATTTTCCGATGCTTTTCACGATTTCCGTAGGTAGGAAAATGAACAACGGTTGAGAGAACCGAAAATAGCGACTGCAAGCGCCGCGCTTGTCGCGAGCCGGGAGCCGTGCATGATGGGCGCGATGAGCGATTGGAATTTCATGTCGGTGATTATCTTGGTAGGCGTTTTTATGCTTTGGAAGCTGGAATTCGCCGCGACCTTGCTGAATCTCAAGGCCTTTCCGACCGCCGTTCCACAAGCGCTGGCAGATCTGATGGATGAAACCAAGCTCGATCAAGCCCGCGCCTACCTGCGGGTGAACGCCCGCTTCAACATCCTCCAGTCCACGGTTTCGCTGGTGGTGCTGCTGGTGTTCTGGGCCATCGGCGGCTTCGCTTGGCTGGACGATCTCGCACGCTCATTCACCGCCTCCACCGTCGTCGCCGGGCTGATTTTCCTCGCGCTGCTAGTCCTCGGCCAGAGCGTGATTTCCCTACCATTCTCGGTATATCACACCTTCGTCATCGAGCAGAAATTCGGCTTCAACCGCGCCACACCCGCCACCTTCATCATGGACCGGCTCAAGGGACTGCTGTTAGCCGCCGTCATCGGCCTGCCGCTCACCGCCGCCGTGCTGTGGATTTTCGGCAACGTCGCCCACGCCTGGCTGTGGGCCTGGGCGGTGGTGACGGCCTTCCAACTCATTCTAACCTATCTCGCGCCCTCGCTCATCATGCCGCTGTTCAACAAATTCACGCCGATGCCCGATGGCGTATTGAAACGGGAAATCGAAGCGCTCGGCGTGAAATGCGGATTTCCTCTAACTGGCGTGTTCGTGATGGATGGCTCCAAGCGCTCGACCAAGGCAAACGCCTTCTTCACCGGCCTCGGAAAGCGGAAAAAAATCGCACTCTTCGATACCCTCGTCGAGAAAAGCACTCAACCAGAACTGCTCGGCGTGCTGGCCCACGAGATCGGCCATTTCCGCTGCGGCCACATCAAACAACGCCTCGCCGTCGGCATCCTCCAAACGGCGGTGATATTCTTCCTACTCGGCTTGGCGACCGATCCCGAGGGGAAATTCGCCCAACTCCTGTTCCATGCCTTCGGGGTGAAAAAAATTTCGCCCCACGTCGGACTCGTGCTGTTCAGCATCCTGCTAGAACCTGTTAGCAAGGTGCTCGGCGTCCTCGCCAACGCTTGGTCGCGCAAGCATGAATTCGAGGCAGATGCCTACGCGGCACAAGCCACTGGAGACGGTGCGGCACTCGGGGATGCGTTGAAAAAAATGACCGCCGACCACCTCTCGCACCCCTCCCCCGCCCCGCTGCGGGTCTGGCTTGACTACTCACATCCGCCACTGCTGCGGAGATTGGAAGCGCTATCCGGCCCACGCATCACAAGCGGCTGATTATCCATTAAACTAATAACTACTTACCATGCCACGCATCATCATCACTCTAGGAGATCCGGCGGGAGTCGGGCCGGAAGTCATCGACCGGGCACTGGAGTTGCTAGAAATTCCCAGCGGATTTGAAATCGAAGTGCTGGGCGACAGGTCAGCGGGGACGCCGGGCCAGCCGGACGTGCGCTCCGCTGCCGCCGCGCGCGCCGCCTTGGAGGAGGCTGTGCGGCAATTGAAGTCCGGCACGGCGGACGGAGTGGTGACGGGGCCGGTCGCCAAAGCGGGCCTGCAAGCACTGGGTTTTCCATTTCCCGGTCAGACGGAATTTTTCGCGAATGCCTTCGGAGTGGCGGATTATGGAATGCTTCTAACCGGCGCAACGCTCAGCGTGGGACTGGCGACGATCCATGAGCCGCTGGCGCAGGTGGCAGGGCTTTTGAGCGTGGAGAGAATTGTCCGCATCGGGCTACTGACCGCAGATTTCTTGCGCCGCCGCGGGATCGAATGGCCAAGGATCGCGGTGGCCGGGCTGAACCCACATGCAGGTGAGAATGGGTCATTTGGCGATGAGGAAATCCGCATCATCCGGCCCGCGATCGACCGCTTGAACATGGCAGGCGTGGGAATTTTCACCGGCCCCGCCGTGCCGGATGCAGTGTTCCGGGAAGCGGTGCTGGGGAGCTATGACGCGGTGCTGGCGATGTATCATGACCAAGGGCTGATCCCTCTGAAGTTGCTGGACTTCGACACGGCGGTGAACGTGACGCTCGGTCTGCCAAAGCCACGCACCAGCCCAGATCATGGCACGGCATTTTCCATCGCCGGGAAAAATCTAGCTGACCCGTCATCCATGCTCGCCGCCATCCGCCTCGCCTGCGAACTCGCTTGACGCGGACGGGACGATTTCTAATCAAGGACTGGAAGCCGCCGCCGGCCATGCCTGCCTCAATGTAAACGGCACCAAGGTGGACTTGATCATCCCTCCGGTTGGCATCACCGGCGGCACCTACGCAGTCGTCGCCGCCTGCGGACTTTATGCCCGTTAGACCCGCGTATCCCTACTAGAAGTTCCCTGATAGAATACAGCTAACAGCCCCCAGCACCCCGCGATCATCGCGGCCAGGATCGACCAAAACGCCATCCAGCCTTGCCCATCCGCCGTCACCAGATGGTTCCTCAGCCAACTACAGAGCAAGGCCCCAACCAAGGGCCCGAGGCCACTGGAAACGAGGATCAACAAACCCTGCGCCTGTCCCCTGAGCCCAGGCTCCACCCGCCGATCCAGAAACACCTGAGCGGTGATGAAATAAAATGTATAACACACCCCATGCAGGACGATCCCAGCAATATGCCAATGGATCGAGCCGCTCCATCCTGCATACGCACTCATGCTAAAGCGCACGACGGACAGGCCCAAGGCCCACAGTAGCACCGTCTTGATGCGGAACCGCAGCATCACCATCCCCACCAGCAACATCCCCACCACTTCCGTCACCTGTGCGATCGTCATCGTCGCTGTGGAATGCCGGTCACCCAGCACCTTGAGCAGCTCCGGCGCATACATGTAAAACGCTGATAGCGGAATTGAAAACAAAGCGGTCACCACGAAAAATACGCAATGATCGCGTTGCTTCAACAGTGTGAAGGCATCCAAACCGATCCGGCTTTGCCATCTGGTCCCCTGACCGAGAGGCGGCGTGTGCGGCAACATGAACGCGAGACCGCCGCCTAACAACCGAACCCCTGCCGATGCATAACCCGCTACCGGACTGGTATCGGCATGGAGGACATAGCTTGTCACCCACCCAGCAACCATCCAACCCAGAGTCGCCCCCATTCTTACCAGCGGAAAACACCGTTCGCCATTCGGCAGATTCGTCAGCGCCATCGTCGTCAAAAAGCCCCAGGCCGGCGCGGAAAATAGCGAATAAACTCCCAGCAACCCCACAAACCACCACGGATTCCATGCCGCATCCAATGCCGCAAACGCCGCGAACAACACCACCGCCCCCAGCAAGGACGACCACGCATAAAGCCGGTCCGCAGCGATCCGCTGATCCGCCATCGCGCCACCGATCAGCGGCGAAAACATTGCCGCCAGTGGCGGCACCACGAAGGCCACCGCAACCCAACCCTCAAGCCCCCTAGCTTTTAGGATATTCGTCAGGGCCGGCATCCAGAAGCCCGGCGTCATCCCTTGTAGGAAAAACACCATCCACAGCCCCATGAAAATCGACATCGGCCTGTTCGCACTCTCCCGCTCGTCTTGCACGCGCAGTGACTAGATGCCAGCTGGAGAAATTGCCAGCGCCGCGATACCGAACCAAGAATTTAGCCGTTAACCACAGATGTTGACTTTCGGGAAATTTTTTGCTTGCACCGCCTCCAAGTCTAGAGTTTGTTCTAAGGAACACTGTTCATAAAACGATGCAATTAGAACTCACTCACCGCCAACAGGAAATTTTAGACTACCTCCGCAAATCCCAACGCCAGACGGGCATCATGCCCTCAACCCGTGAAATCCAACACGCCTTCGGTTTTGCCAGCCAGACCGCCGCCATGAGCCATTTGCGGGCACTCGAACGCAAAGGAGTCATCCAACGTTTGCCGGGAAAAGCCAGGGCCGTCATCTTCCCCGATGAACTCGACCGGGGCGAAATTATCGACATCCCGGTTTATGGCAACATCGCCGCCGGGATGACCCAGAATGTGGAGCAGGAACGCGAAGGTTGCATCTCCATCGACATCGGCGCGCTCGGAATTCCCCGTCACGCCCGCACTTTCGCCCTCAAGGTTCGTGGCGACTCCATGATCGATGCCCACATTTGCAGTGGCGACACGGTAATCCTCGAATTCCGTGAACCCCGGAAAGGCGACATTGTAGCCGCTCTCATTGACGGCGAAACTACCTTGAAACGCTACCTAGTCGCAAAGGGCAAACCCTTCCTCCGCGCGGAAAACCCGAACTTTCCAGATCTGATCCCCGCCCAAGAACTCATCATCCAAGGCGTGCTCATCGCGTTGTTACGCCAAGCTGCCTGAACCCATACGCACAGCAATATGATTCAGCAAGGTTGATGGCCTACCCCAGCATGAATCGTTAGCTTCACCAACAAGACACGAAGTGCGTCATGCAGCGCCTCGGGCAACTGTGGGAGCAATTTGGAAGCACGCAACGTCACGCAAAGCCCATTTTTCCCTGCCATTCCATCAGCCGTCCACACACCTCTGGCTAGCACCCGAGCTCCTGTCGAAAATGTATTATAAATGGCACATATTTTGCTTCGCCTTTTGATGCAGACGTTCTAGCTTCGCATCGGCAACGAAATTGCCGATAATGGCTAATGTCTCCCTCAATCAGTCGCTGTCCCAGCAGCAGACCCTCGCGCCCCAAATGCGCAAGAGTCTGGAGATTCTTCAAGCTAGCACACTTGAGCTGACCCAACTCGTCCAGCAAGCTCTCGAAACCAATCCGGTACTTGAAGATCTCACCGAGACGATTTCCCTCGACGATGAAGCCCCCGATCCCGAGGACTCGCTGGAATTCTTGAATCAAACCGATGACGATTGGCGCGACAGAACGATCCTTGAGGGTAAAAGCTCCCCTTGGACCAGCGAGGACGAGGAGCGTCGCCAACGGATTTACGACTCCATCGTCGCCCCCGAAACACTTCAACAGCATATCCAACATCAACTCGACCAGTCGATGGTCGAGCCGGAAATCCGGGAAGCGGCCCAAGCCATCTTAGGCAATCTTGATGAACGCGGATTTCTTGATCTGCCACTCGACTCGCTTGGAATGCGCCTCGGCCTACGGCCCAAACATCTCAAAGAGGCACTAAAACTTGTCCAGTCCTTCGATCCCGTCGGCATCGGTGCCTCCGGAATTCCTGAATCGTTATTACTGCAATTGGAACGCTGCAGCGGCAATGATACTATCGAATACAAGATTGTCCGTGACCACCTCGAAGACCTGGCCCGCAAGCGGCACCCGCAAATTGCCCGCGCCCTCGGCACTACCGTAGAACGCATCGCAGAAGCCGCCTCGCGGATTGGCCGCCTAACACCCAACCCCGGTGGCGAATACGATCCAACCGGCAATCCCTACATTCTTCCCGATGTCGTCATTGAGCGCGACGACGACGGACGATGGTATGCCCGCCTCACCGGCGAACACCTGCCCAATTTGCGAATTAACGATTTCTACAAAGACATGATCGGAAAAAATGGCACCGACGCGAAGGCCCGCCAGTTTCTCCGAGATCAAATCCGCGACGGACGCAGTCTCATCCACGCCATCTCGCTGCGTCAGGAAACCATCCTAGCCATTGCCCACAAACTCATCGAGCATCAGCCACTGTTCCTCGCCAAAGGCCCGCGCCACTTGCGCCCGCTTACCATGAACAATATTGCGGACGAGCTAAATCTTCACGCCACTACCATCTCACGCGCGGTTGCCGGTAAATATGTCCTAACACCACATGGCTTAATGGAAATGCGCGCGTTCTTTGCCACCGGCTATCAGACCAGCGACGGCACCGAGGTTTCCAACGCCGGAGTCCGGGAAGCACTTCAACAACTTGTGGCCGCAGAAAATCCCGCCAAACCGCTGTCCGACGAGGTCCTGATGAAAGCACTCGACAAACAAGGCATCACCGTCGCCCGCCGTACCGTCGCGAAATACCGTGAGCAATTGAACATCCTGCCCTCACATTTGCGGAAGACGTTCTAACGTCGATCACTCTGGCTTGCGGAACCGATAATGGGAAACCACCCATTCCTCACCATTGCGGTATCCCCATAACTCCGCGCAGGCCATGAAAAAGACCCGCCAATAAACCCACCAGCGCGTTTGTTGGTCGGGGCCGTAGGTTACACCCATTAGAGGGAAAAGCTCGTCGCGGGCGCTATCCATCCGTGCCAGCCACGCTTCGGATGTCTTTTGATAATGACTTCCACTCACCTGCCAATGACCCTCGATCATGAGGTCATTCTGAAAATAAAGTAATAAATCATCCGATGGCATCTGACCACCGGTGAAAAAGTAACGCGCCATCCAATCGTCCTCGCCCTCGGCTTCATAGTGATAAGCATACTCGCGATGCGTGAAAATATGGACGAACAACGCGCCGCCGGGTTTCAGCCAGCGCGAAATCCGTTGCATGAGCAACTCGTAATTTTTCATGTGCTCAAACATTTCCACCGAGACCACGCGGTCGAACATCGCATCGCCTTCACCTACATATTGGGTCATATTCACCGTTCGCACCTCAACATTATTCAGGCCACGGGCCGCAAGTTGAGACTCGATATGAATTTTCTGAGTCCTTGAATTTGAAACTGCCGTGATTCGTGAGTTTGGATAGTGAGCCGCCATCCAAAGCGTCAGCGAACCCCAGCCGCAGCCCAACTCGAGAATCCGCTGGCCGTCTTCTAATCCCGCCCTTACGCAGGTGATTGCAAGCATCCGTGCCTCGGAATCATCAATGTGAGTTACTCCTTCATCCCAATAACCCGAGCTGTATTTCAGATGCTTTCCCAGCACTCTCTCAAAAAAACGCGTTGGCAGCTCATAATGCTGCTCATTCGCCTCATCAGTCGCAATGGCAACCGGGCTCGCCCGCAGCTCACGGACGTGCTTCATCAATTTTCTCTGACGCTGTTCACAGTTCAATTTTTCAAACTCAGCTAATGTGCCCGCCAGACGATGACGGATTCCCATGCGGATCAAAGCATCCGGGATGATGCCCTTGGCGAGTAAGTCATTGGTATGGATCATGATTCGGGGAGTTAGGGTTTAAATGGCCTCGGTGGCCATGGAATGAACGGACTGGTGGTCTGCTGGTATATCCGATAGGCCTCGCCCTTGCGACGCAATGCTGCGGCTTCCGTCGGCGGAATACCCGTGACTCGCAATAGCAGGAAAACAATAATGAGTGGTGCATGAATGGTCACCCAGCCCCACTCCGAACCACAGGCATAAAGATAAAATCCAAACCAGATAATCGCCTCGAAAAAATAATTGGGATGCCGTGAGTATCGCCACAATCCAACTTGGCAGACTGCTTTTGAATCGCTATTTCCCGCTTTGAACCGGGACATTTGTGAATCCGCCAAGCCCTCGCCAAGGATTCCGGTGAGTAAAACGATCACTCCAATGGATTCCCAAAACGACCAACTCACAACTGGGTCTGCAGCGATGAATAGGAAAGGCAATGACAGCAAGACAACAGAGGCACCCTGTGCTTGAAAAAAGCCAAAGAACGCTGATTTCTCCCTGCCCACCCATACTTCGCTGAGCTTTACATATCTAGCGTCTTCCACGGGATGCGCCCGTCGTATCCGCCGCTCCAAGTGCCAAGTAAGCCGCAAGCTCCATGCCCCAAGCAATACTACCGCCACCCAATGCTTCACACTGCCATTGCCACATACCAATAACCAGGTGATCCCAGTGAAGCCAATTCCAAATGCCCATGCTGCATCCACCACCGAATAGTTGTTAATTTTTACCGCCCAGCACCATGCGAGAAGAAACCAGACAGCCATCAGGCCGATCCCCAAAGCCGCCGAGATCCATAGATTCATGCCCTGACCTCCTTCATCTTGGATAACGAAGTAGCCAGACGCTGCAATAATGGCATGGCCGCCATTTTTAGTAGAAGCGCCGCGACTGGCGCGATCAACAACCAAGCGCTCACTCCATGCCAAGCCGCCATTCCAAAATCACTGAAAAATTGAAGTGGATCGGTTTTGAATTTTTCCACCAACTCCGGAATGGATAGCGAAATCAGAGGCACTCCATAAATACGTTCGCCTAGGCGAATGAATACTAAAATCAACGCCAGATGCAGCGGATAAACTATTGACTTAAAGGCGTGCAAGATGGGTTGATTCAAACGAAACATCCAACCAACCACCAAACAAAGTAACGTCGTTGATCCCATAATTGGGAAAACACCCAATACCACGCCGAGCGAGATGGTCCAAGCAATCCGCGTTGGCGAGGTGCCACCCGTCAATTGCGCCACCACTGGATTCAACAACCACCGCCGCCACCAGCTTTCCTTAACCGACTCTGCGGTTTCTGCGGCATTCCGCATCACCCCCTGCCCTCCTCGTGACGATGGTGCAGGACAGGATTGTTAGGTCGGGTATAAACCGCCTGCACCACGGAAATATTTCGGGAAGCGAATCCCGCCTCACAGTATTTCAGATAGTAATTCCAAGTCCGAATAAATTGTTCATCAAAGCCTAAAGCCATGACTTGCTTACGAGCCACATTAAAATTGTCATACCAGATTGATAGGGTTCGTGCGTAGTCCGCGCCCATGTCTTCAAGATCGTGCATGAATAGATCGCCCGTCTTCAGCAACACCTCGTTGATCCGGCCCACACTGAGCAATAACGAACCTGGAAATATATGCCGCTGAATCCAATCCACGCCCTGCTTCAAACTGCGGTAACGGCAATCCGGCACGGTGATCATTTGCACGCCAAGCAATCCGTTAGGCGTTAGCACTTCGGCACATTTTGCGAAAAACGACTCATGATACTTGTCGCCCACTGCCTCCAGCATCTCGATCGAGGCGATTTTATCATAAGTGCCGGTGATATGGCGATAGTCCTGAATACGGATCTCGATCAGTTCTGCCAGACCTTCAGCGGCAATCCGTTTCCGGGCATAGGCCGCTTGGGCTTCGGAGATTGTCACTCCGGTCACCCGGCAGCCATGATTTCTTGCAGCATGGACCGCGAAACCGCCCCAGCCGCAGCCGATTTCCAACACATGATCGGAAGCCTTGAGTTTTAGTTTTCGGCACAAAGTCGAGTATTTCCCGTGCTGGGCGGCTGCTAGCGATTGGTCGGAATGCACAAACCTCGCGCTGGAGTATGTCATGCTGGGATCCAGCCAAAGACTGTAGAAAGCATTACCGAGATCATAATGTTCCGCGATATTGCGGCGGCTTGTGTCCAGGGTGTTTTCCCGACGCAAATGGCGGAACCAATTGATGAGTTTTAACAGGTTTACGCCCGGCAGATCGCCCGAGGATGTATCCGATCCCTGAAGCGCGTTCATGTTATCGATAAACCATGAAATCACCGAGGCGATGTCATGGGTTTCCCATAATCCATCCGTGTAGGCCTCACCCATGCCTATATTACCATAGTAGGCGCAGCGCTTGAAAAAGCCGGCATCATCCCGCAAGACTACCCGAGCGGTAATGCTTGCCCCCGGTTCCCCAAAGTGCCGGACCCGGCCATCCGCATATTCCATCCGCAGCCCGCCCATGGGCATTTTCTCGAGCAATCGGATCACCATCCACTCGGCAAATCCCTGCGTCGCATGGCTGCTAGTCACCAGCGGCACCCGCTCGTCATTAAGTTCCATCGAAGCGTTCATGGTAGATTCTTGTTGAGACTGGAATGAGGACGCATGACTTCAAGCTGTACTTCAGGTCTTGCGGATTTGCGGAAGTATGGCACCCGCCGCAGCCACAAGAGTAACGCTTGCCAATGGATCAGGCCAATGATTTTAAGCGATAGCATGGGATATTTGAAGGCGTAGCCGATCAGCCTAGCCGATGTCAGAACCCGCCGCTCGCCACGTACAGCACTCAACAGGACACGCTCGTCATTCGCATAATCATCAATGTTCACCCGCCACTTCTCATCTGGCAGCCCGAGCTTGAAGTCGAACTCCAAGCCAGGATCGGAAAATGGCGAGACGTAGAAATTTTTCGCCACCCGCCGATGCCACAACCCATCATCATCCCTATTGGTCAAGGCAAAGAGTTTCATCTCCCGGTAGGTATTCACCACTTCCGCCACAGCGGCAAGTGGCTCGCCCGTATTCGACTCGATGTAGTAAAATGAGACCGGATTGAAGCCATAACCCAGCACTCTGGGAAAGGTGACTAAGCGCACCCGAGCTTCGTCGGGACAAGCAATTCCCTGCTCTGCAAGCCAAGCCAGCAGATTACCACGGATACCGCCGGGATGCCCCAAAGCGACATGATCGCAGTCATCGATTGAGAACAAATTAACCCGGTTGTGACTGAAGCCGCGAATCCGACGATCCAGTTCCGGTAATTCATCGAGATCGACGCAAAACATGAATACCCGATAGTTGAACGCGTGCCGCTTGGGTTTCAAGCGGCAATGGGCGACCGAGCATTCATAAAGCGCGTTCATGACCATGGATCACTTCCTAGAATTTCCCTGCAAACATTTACCGCCGACCATAGGCCGTCTTCATGAAAACCATAACGCTGCCAGGCCCCGCAGAAGTAGCGTCCCGTTTCATTTCCCGCGGCATGCAAGTTAGGCAAATCTTCTTGCGCGGCCACTGCGGCAAGATCGAACAGCGGATGTTCATAGGTCATGCGTCGCTTGATGGCTTTGTCAGCGGGTTGGGATGATGGATTAACGGAAACAAAATATTGCTCGCGATCCGAAACCCCTTGCAACTCATTCATCCAATAGTGGGTCGAGTGGCGTTTTGATTCGTCGATCCGGTAATTCCAAGACGCCCAGCAACGGCGGGTCTTCGGCATGAAGCAAGGGTCGGTATGCAGCACGACCTTATTTTCCTGATAGTTGAATTTGCCAAGCAGCTCGGTTTCGAGTCCGGTAGGGTCCGCGAGCATTGCCAAGGCTTGATCGCCATGTGCGGCAATCACCACCTTGTCAAATTCCCGGCAGCTTCCGTCATTTAACGTGAGCAATGCGCCGTCTTGGGTTCTGCCAACAATCCGCACGCCGCAGCCCGGTTCGATATTCCGCACGAATGATTCAGTTAGCTTGCTGACATAAGTGCGCGAGCCCCCCGAAACGGTGCGCCAGGCATGCTGGGTATCCAATCCGAGAAACCCATGGTTATGCCAAAAACGCATCAAGGTTCTAGCGGGAAATTCTTCGATCCGTTCTGGCGGACTGGACCATACCGCAGCAGCCATGGGTGATAGATACCAATTGAGAAAATCACTGCCATAAGCACGGGATTTCACATACTCGCGCAAGGAAAGATTTTCATATTGAGGATTGGCGAGTTCGGCGAGAGTTTCCCGGTTGAAACGGGCGATTTGGCCGAGCATCCGCCAGTAGCGGAAATTGAATAAATTCCGGCGCTGGCCAAACAGCAGATTCACGCTGCCACCGTTGAACTCCAAGCCATTGCTCAGATGTTGTACACTGAACGACATGGAAGTGGGCTTCGTCGTTACACCGAGTTCGCGAAACAGGCGTGTGAGCAAGGGATACGTTACCTCATTATAGACCATGAATCCGGTATCCACCGGGATTTCCCCGCTGCCCTCATCGACCATCACGGTATGTGAGTGGCCACCGATCCGATCATCCTTTTCAAATAATGTAACATCGTGCTCTTTGCCCAGAAACCAGGCGCAAGCCATGCCTGAGATCCCGGTTCCAACGATGGCGATGTGTTGTCGGCTCATGCGCTGTGGTGTTGGGACACATCCACTGTTAGCCCCTCTTCGAGCACCGCCTTGGGAACCGGGCGCAAATCCCAGATCAATCCCGTCAATGAGAGAAATCTCAAACCATAGTAAGTCATATCAAGCTCCCACCAGCGAAAACCTTGCCTGACCGAATGTGGGTAGCGGTGATGATTGTTATGCCACCCCTCACCCAACGTGATGAATGTCAGCAACCAACTGTTCCGACTGTCATCGTCCGTTGCGTACCGACGACGGCCCCAGACATGCGCCAGAGAGTTGATAAAAAGCGTGCCATGTAGCAATGCCGTGGTGCTGATGAAGAATGTCCAAATAAAGAATTGGCCAAGCGTTACGCCGAGCTCCGGGAAAAAGGTTTCTAAGATCCAGCCGATTCCAAACATGAGTAATCCATACACAAACGGCACCGTCTGGTCATAGCGATTCAAGAACACCAACTCCGGATATTTTGCAAGATCCGGGATGCTCTTGTAAGCCGTCGGAAAATTTTTCATCGATGTCAGCCAGCCAATATGTGACCACATGAAACCACTAATCACCGGAGAATGAATATCCTCCTCATGGTCCGCGTGCTTGTGATGATGCCGATGCGTCGCGGCCCACCACAGTGGACCGCGCTGCATGGAACTGTTGCCTAAGGCTGCGAATAGAAACTGTACGGTCCGCGAGGTCTTGAAGGTCTTGTGGGAAAAATACCGATGATAGAATCCGGTGATCGCAAACATCCGGATTCCATATAATAACACCGCCGCAATCAGTGCTGTGGGACTGAAGCTCACCCAGAACACCGCCAAACAGCCGAGATGCAGGAAAATGAATGGCAAGGTCCGCTGCCAATCGACTCTTTCAGGCAGAGTCGCGGGATCGGGCAGACCTTCGCGCCGATAATCAGAATCGAGCCATTGACAAAATGCCAGAATACCAGCCCTCCATGCACTTGTCATTTTCTGAGCTGACTTGTTGTCATCGTTTTGCATCGAATTATACCTCTCAGTTAGAAGCTAGGCGTTTGTGAACGAATCCCACGGCACCACCGACGACCGGCAGATGCGCGTAGAAATTTTTACCAGAGTCCCAGAAATCCTGATGAAAGGCAACCATGCCTTCACGATTCAAGCGAATCTGGCTGATGCCGATGGAGTGGACGGGCTTCCCCCCGCTCAAGGCAGGCGCGGCAAACACCATCGTCCAGCGCACATAGTAATCTTTTCCCGAGCGGGCCACGTCGTCAATCGTTACCTTGTATTCCGTCATCGTCTCGCTGGTTTTGGTGAAATACGCTTCGATTTCTGCGGCTCCGTGATGCACCGCCAGCGTGTCGTCGAGATAGGCATCTGCCGCATAGACCTTCACGGTATTGGCGTGGACCTTGTTCACGTCGCCGATTTCTTGAAGAAATGATTGGAAGCGGGCTAGCGCCTCGGTTTCCCCCGGACTACCGGGTTGCAGGCCGCTTGCCGCCATTTTTTCCAGACGATTCCGATACGCAGCCACGACCCGCGCCGAGTCGTTAGGGGCCGCGCAAGAGGCCAATACCAGCAGTATCGCCACCAACGAAACCAACAGGCCAGCCAGGAAGGTGGCGAGCGGGTGAGTGAGAAAGGAAAGTGTCATCTCGCGTCACCTCGCACCGCAAGCAGAGCCGCGCAAGGGGCAAATCCGGGGTGTTTCGCTCTTGATTAGATTACGATGCTTTATTGCCACACGGCTCCGACATCGACGATGAGGTTTCAGTCAGAGCTCTCTGGTGTGGAAGGTGTCGCCATCGCGGATGTCGTCGGAATCGAAGCCTTTGCGGAACCACTTCACCCGCTGCCGGGCGTTACCGTGGGTGAATGAGTCCGGCACGACGTGGCCTTGCGCTTGTTTTTGCAAGGTGTCGTCGCCGATGGCATTGGCAGCGTGCAGTGCTTCTTCGATGTCGCCCTTGTCGAGGAAATTGAATTTTCCCTGGCCCTTGCGCGCCCACATTCCTGCGAGGAAATCCGCCTGCAGTTCGAGTTGGACGGAGAGTTCGTTCTGCCGAGTTTCTGTTACCCGGCCGCGTGAAGCGTCCACTTGATCCGACAACCCTAACAATTTCTGCACATGGTGGCCGACCTCATGCGCGATGACATAGGCCTCCGCGAAATCCCCTGGCGAGCCGTAGCGCACTCGTAGTTCCCGGAAAAACGCGAGGTCCACATACACCGTCGCGTCCGCCGGGCAATAAAAGGGTCCTACTTGGGCGTCCGCGAAGCCACAGCCGGAACGCACGCCACTAGAAAATATCACCAGCTTGGGCTTAACATAGGTTTTCTTTATAGCTTGAAACTGCTCGGTCCAAATGTCTTCGGTATCGGCCAGAACGACCTTCACGAAATGCACGAGCTTCTCATCCTCGGGCGAGGAGGCGGCAGCGGCTTGCCCAGCGGGTGTCTGACCGGCCTTCACTAACAAATTCTTGGGGCTGCCACCTAACAGCAAAGCGACCCCCACTAGGATCAAGGTGCCGACCCCGCCTACCACTACCAAACTGCCACCCCGGCGGCCGCTATTGCCACGGCGATCCTCGACATTTTCACTTTCCCGTCTTCCTTCCCAGCGCATGATTGGAGAAATCTGCCCGATTCTCGTTTCACCGCAAGCTTCGTTTCATCGCCGCGCCAGCTTCCTTTGTGATTGGCATTCCAGATTTCCTTATCAATAGTCCGGCGTTTCAACCCGCCAGCCAATAATCCTTGCCGCCATGATTCGCATTCTCATCACCTCGCTCGCCCTCACTGCCACGCTGCCCGCCGCTACCCAGGTGTTTCAAACTTTCGAGGGCGATGGCTTCGATGGTTGGCAAGCGGAGGGTAGCGCCTTCGGGATGGCCCCAGTGACAGGAAAAACCGATGCTATGGAAAATCCCTTCACCGCTTTTGCGGGCAACAGTCTCGCCGCTTCAGCCCACGGCGGCGACGCGTCCAAGGGCCGTCTAACTTCGCCGGAATTCACCATCGACGAGCCCTATATCACCTTCCTCATCGCCGGCGGCGACTATGCCGGAAAAACTGCAGCGCAGTTGATCATCGACGGCAAGTCCGTCTGCGAAGCCGTGGGGAAACGCAGTCTCCTCTGTGCCCCCGTCGTCTGGAATGTCACCAACTTCAAAGGCCGTAAAGCCACGATCCGCTTGGTCGATGACGAATCCGGTGCCTGGGGTATCATCGGCGTGGATCACATCATTTTCACCGACAGTCCGAACCAGAAATTTCCCGGCACCACGCGGGCCGGGAAGAGCTCCATCAATGGCCTGGTCGCCACTCCAGCCGCCGCCGGAGTGAACATCCCCAGCGACAGCACCCTTAAAATCGAGGCCACCTACAAGGACCAGCAGATCAACTCGCCTACCGCCCTCACCTTCGACGACCAGGGCCGTATCTTCATCGCGGAGACCCACCGTTTCCGCGAGGGCATCGAGGACGATCGCAACCACCTTTACTGGTATCTCGACGACCTCGCATCCATGAAAACCAGCGACCGCCTGGCGCTGCATGAAAAATGGAAAAGCAAGGTCTCGCTCCAACACATGACGAAAAAGTCCGAATTCATTCGTCGGCTGGCGGACACCAACGGCGACGGCACCCTCGACACCGCCAAGGTCTTCGCGGAAGGCTTCAACGATACCTTGGACGGCACCGCTGCCGGGGTCTTTTATTACGGAGGTGCCCTTTATTTCGCCTGCATCCCGAAGATTTACATGCTGCGCGACACCAAAGGCGACGGCACCGCCGACGAGCGCAAGGTGGTGGAGGAAGGCTTCGGCGTCCGCATTTCCTTGTCCGGACATGATTTGAACGGCTTCACTCTCGGCCCCGACGGTCGGATTTACGGCACCTCGGGCGATCGCGGTGTCAGCCTGGTCACGAAAGAGGGCGTCCCCTACAACTATCCGGACGAGGGCTTCGCCTTCCGTTTCGAGCCGAACGGCAGGAATTTTGAAATTTTCCACACCGGCCTGCGCAACCCCAAGGAAATTTCCTTCGACGCCCTCGGCAATGCCTTCACCGTCGATAACAATTCCGATCAGGGTGATGCCGCCCGCGTCGTTTACCTCGTCGAGGGTGGTGACACCGGTTGGCAGATGGAACATCAGGCAATGCACACGTTCCATCGGGAAATCGGCTTCAAGGAACTTCCGCCCAGCCGTTGGATGGATGAGAAAATGTGGTGGTTGGAAAACCCCGTGCAGCCCTCCTTCATGCTGCCGCCCTGCGCCCACCTCACCTCAGGTCCTTCCGGCCTGACGTATCATCCCGGTGTCGGCTTTCTTGAGAGCGAGGCCGGCCGCTTCCTCGTCTGCGACTACCGCGGCGGCAGCGCAAACTCGGGCATCTGGTCCTTCGCCATGAAGCCCAAGGGTGCCGGCATGGAAATGACCGACTCCCGGGAGTTCGCTTGGGGCATCGCCGCCACCGACGTGGAATACTCATGGGATGGCAAAATTTTCATCACC
Organism: Akkermansiaceae bacterium; assembly: GCA_043758445.1. Classification (GTDB taxonomy): domain Bacteria; phylum Verrucomicrobiota; class Verrucomicrobiia; order Verrucomicrobiales; family Akkermansiaceae; genus Luteolibacter. The sequence continues at coordinate 18,062 of JAYVNM010000214.1, forward strand.
GACTTCATGGGCGGCTGGTCCAGCCATGAGGACGGTCGCCTGCTATCACTCAGTACTGGAGAAAAAACCTGGCAAGCCACCGAGGCCGCCGGTGCCGCGAAAATCATGAAGGAAGGCTTCGAGCAACGCAGTTCCGCCGAACTCGCCAACCTCCTCAAGCACCCGGACGCCCGCATCCGCCTGCGCGCCCAAATCGCCCTCACCCGCAAACCGGACGCCCTCAAGTACTTCACCGAAGCCGCCGACTCCACCAATTTCATGGTCCGCATCCACGCCATCTGGGGCCTCGGCATCCTCACCCGCTGCGGTGCCTCGCCCCTGCCATACGCGCAGTTCGAGGATTTGCCCCAGCTCAAGATCCGCAGTGCCGCAGAAACCAAACTTTACGCCCTCCTCAAGGACATGGATCCAGAAATCCGAGCCCAGTCCCTCCGCGTCCTCGCCGATTCAAAAAACGGGGCCAACGCCATCCCGCTCGGCCCGCTGCTCACCGACGGGTCGCCGCGCGTCCGCTTTTTTGCCGCTATCGTCGCCGGTAAGCGCAAGATGCTCGGCTACTACGGCACCATCTGCGACCTGCTGCGGGAAAATAACAACCGCGACGTCTATCTCCGCCACGCCGGGATCTATGCCTTGGAGCACATGGCCGCTGCCACTCCCACGATCCTCTCTGCCCTCGTCACCGACAAGTCCCCCGCCGTGCGCCTCGCCGCCACCGTCGCCCTCCGCCGCCTGAAAAGCCCGGAAATCGCCACCTATATCAAAGACCCCGACCCCAAAGTCGCGGACGAAGCTATCCGCGCGATTTGCGACAATGACATGCTCGCCCTTCGCCCGCAGATCGCATCACTGTTGGATAGCCTCGCCCAACGGGCTTGGACGCCCTTCATGTTGCGACGGCTGATACACAACGCCTTCCGCCTCGGCACGGTGGAAAATGCCGGCCGCGTCCTCAAAGTCGCCGCAGATCCGCAGATCCCGGAAATCGTCCGCCAGGAAGCCTTCCGCCTGCTCTCCGAGTGGACCGAACCGTTTCCCGTGGATCAACTCACCGGCCACTGGCGGCCACTGCCGAAACGCGACCCCGCCACCATCCGCCCCGCCCTCCTTGCTGCCATTCCCGGACTGCTCAAACAAGGTGGCTACCCCGCCACCACCGCCCTAGAATGGGTCGGCCATTACCAACTCCAAGTCCCCGGCCTCGACGCCGACGCCCTCCGTGCCCTCGTCAAAAACTCCAGCCTACCCGCCACCGCCCGCGCCACCGCCCTCGACCTATTCATCAGCGACAAGCCAGGTGACCTCGGCCCGTTTCTGGCAGAAATCGCCACCGATCCCTCCGACGAGGTGGTCCTGACTGCCCTTGCCGCCATCGCCAAGCTCTCACCCGCCACCGCGCTGCCCGCCCTCGAAGCTGCGGTAAATTCCCCGAATATCCCACGGGCGCAGAAAACCTGGGCCATCCTCGCCAGCCTGCCGGGCCAGGCCGTGGATGCCATCATCGTCAAAAACCTCGACGCCCTCCGCGCCGCCAATGGCATCTCCCCCGCCGCCATCGAACTCACCGCCGCTGCCAGCAACCGTAGCAGCTCTGCCGTCAAAGCTGCCTACGATGCACTTGGGAAATCCCTCACGGAAAGCAAGGACCCGCTTGCCAAGTGGAACGCCTCCCTGCAAGGCGGCGACCCCGCTGCCGGGGCCGCCCTGTTTACTTCCCACCCGGCCAGCGAGTGCATGCGCTGCCACCGTGCCGAGGCCGGCCACGCCGCCGGTGGAGAAACCGCGCCCAACCTCGTCGGCATCGCCACCCGTCACCCAGACCGCCGCTATTTCCTGGAGTCCCTGATCAGCCCCAGCGCCATCATCGCCCCCGGCTTCGGCAGCGTCCTCATCGACTTCAAAAATGGTGCCAGTATTAGCGGCAACCTCACCGCCGAATCACCCGATCACCTCGATCTCGATGCTGTCGGGAAGCCTCTGCGCATCCGCCGTAGCGACATCGCCAGCGTCACTCCGCCCGCATCGCCGATGCCACCCATGGCGACCCTGCTCAAGCCGGGTGAACTCCGCGACATCATCGCTTGGCTCGCCAGCCTGAATCAGGGCGACGAGCCACCAAAGCCCGCTGCCTCGCCCACCCTCCTCGATCCCGCCACCCTCGAAATTCCCGCCAAACCCGCCCCCGGCATCGACCCGGCCTTCCTGAAATCCGGTCGCGAGCAATTCATCCTCTGCGCCGCCTGCCACGGCCAGCAGGCCGAGGGCACCGCCGCCGCCCCACCCCTTGCCGGGTCTGAGTGGGTCGCCGGCCCCGCAGAAAACCTCATCCGCATCCAGCTCCGCGGTCTCCAAGGCCCCATCAAGGTCAAGGGCCAAAAATACGAGATCGCCGGTGGCATGGCCGCCCTCGCCTATCAGACTGACGAACAGATCGCCGCCGTCCTCAGCTACATCCGCGGTGCCTTCGGTAACAAGGCTCCACCCATCACCCCAGCCCAAGTCAGCGCACTGCGGACACAAGTCGGCAAGCCGCAAATCACCGCTGCGGAACTCTCCCCACCCACCCGTTAGAACACCGGGAGGCCGCGCCAGGATTTTTGCAAGTTACTTGTGCCGCCTGCCCACTCCGGTTAATTCATCGCCATGAATTTTGAAACACTGAGCCAATGGGCGGACGAGGAGCTGAAATCGCTGGTGAAAATCCTGCCCAAGGACATCCAGGACGCTGCCGGAAAAGTGGCGATTGCCTTCGAGGAAAAACCGGGCCTCGGAACTGCTGACGAGGAACTGGATGGCGACGAACTCGGGCTGTTCGAAGGCCCGTCCGCATTTGATGAAGACGCGTCTGGACAACTCCCACGCATCCGTCTTTTTCTAACTAACCTGTGGGAGTGGGTCGGCGCAGAAGAGCACGACTATCGCGACGAGGTGGGCACAACCTTCCTCCACGAACTCGGCCATTACCTCGGCTGGGATGAAGATGAGCTTGCGGACCGTGGCTTGGAATAGCAGTTTGCAAATCAGCCATAATGAGTTCTTGGAAATCAGCAGCTTGGAGATTTTTAACAATTTATTATCTGCCGTTTTGACTGAGCTAAAAATTTGTTAGGTCTAACTATTTGCAATTCCCCTAATCTAACGGTGATTGGGGACGCCTAATGCATCGTTTTCATTCCAGATCCTGTATTCACCGCTTTAAATTCGCGGCCTTTTTGCTTTGCCTGAAATACTTGTTAGTTGCGCTAGCCGTAGGAATTTTGGGCTACTCCATTATTACCGACGACCGGGATTTGACACTCATCGCCATCGTCATCGGGGTGCTTGCCATGCTAGTAATCCTGTTGCAATGCTTGATCGCATCCCGCACGCGCTGCCCCCTGTGTCTGACCCCCGTGCTCGCCGGAAACGGCTGTTCAAAACATCACCGCGCCCGCACGTTGCTCGGAAGTCATCGCCTGCCGGTGGCGCTGGCGGCTTTGTTCAAAGGCACTTTTCTCTGCCCGTATTGCCATGAACGGTCCGCCTTGGAGGTCCGCACCAAACACCAGGGAAATTCTCCCGATTCTCGGGGTTGACACACTCGCCCGATCCATTGAGTTTTCGCGGATGAAATTCATCACTAAATCCCTGCACGCCATCATCCCGTCCGCCCTTGGACTGGCGCTGGCAATTTCCACCACCGTCCACGCCGAACCCGCCATGCCCGAAACCCCATCCGACGTCAAAACCGCACCCGCTGACGCCGCTAAAACCCCATCCGGCCTCGCCTCCAAAGTCCTCCAAGCAGGCAAGGGGGATCACAAACCCGCCGCCGCAGACACCGTGACGGTGCATTACTCCGGCTGGACGACTGATGGCAAACTCTTCGACAGCTCGGTGCAACGCGGCCAACCCACCAGTTTCCCTCTCAATGGCGTCATCAAGGGCTGGACCGAGGGCTTGCAACTCATGGTGGAAGGCGAAAAACGCCGCTTCTGGATCCCTGCCAATCTCGCTTATGGTGAAAATCCCGGTGGCGGGCGGCCCGGCGGCTTGCTGGTCTTCGATGTCGAGCTGCTCGCCATTAAAGCCGCCCCTAAACCACCCGACGTGCCGGAAGACGTGGCCGCCGCTCCTGAAAGCGCGGAGAAAACCGCCTCTGGCATCGCCTCACGCGTAATCACCAAAGGCACTGGCAGCGAGCATCCGCAAGCGACCGATCAAGTGACCGTCAACTACTCCGGCTGGACCACCGATGGCAAACTCTTCGACAGCTCGGTGATGCACGGCCAAGCCGCCACCTTCCCCCTCAACCGCGTCATCCCTGGCTGGACCGAGGGCGTGCAACTCATGGTCGTCGGAGAAAAACGCCGCCTCTGGATTCCGGGTAAGCTCGCCTACGGTGATAACCCGCCTCCCGGTGCCCCCGCTGGCACCCTGGTCTTCGACGTCGAGCTTCTCAAAATCGCCAAATGACCTGCCGCCGATCCTGCCTCTTCGCCATCGCAAGCACGCTCGTGATCGCTTCATGCGCCCAACCCGCGCCTGAAAATCACGCCGCCCGGGTAGCGGTCAAAAAAACCGTGCGCATGAATAGCCGGGGCAAGGTCACCTCGATTTCTCTAAGCGATCTGTTCGCCCTGCAACAATCCGGCAAGGTGTTACTCTTTGACGCGCGGCCCGCGTTTTTCCACGGCCTCAACCACATCGCCGGTGCCATCAGCCTGCCGAAGCCTGATTGCGACACCCAGATCGCCGCCCGCGAGGCGGAAATCAAAGCCGCCCTCGCCGCCGGCAAAACCATCGTCGTGTATTGCACCAACCTCCTCTGCCCGGACGCCCGCACGGTCGCGATCCATCTGGCCGATTTCGGTTATTCCAGTTCGGTCCTCTCTGGCGGCTGGGATGCGTGGAAGGAAAGCTGCCTACCTACCGAATGACATTTCAACCTAACACATTTTAACGATAATTCGCCACCTCATGTCTTCATTCTCCAACGTCACCGTCGATGCCAAGGCCAATGTCTATTTCGACGGCCGCGTCGTCTCCCACACCGTCCATTTCGCGGACGGCACCAAGAAAACGCTCGGCCTGATTTATCCTGGCAAATTCCACTTCGGCACCGCTGCCCCAGAACGCATGGAAATCATCGCCGGAAGCTGTGAGATCCTCCTCGACGGCGATACCGACTTGCTCGTGATCGAGGCCGGATCCGCCTTCGACGTTGCAGGCAACAGTGGCTTCACGATCAAAGTGCCCGACGGCATCTGCGAATACATCTGCTCGTTCCTGCCGCACTGATGGAGCTACCCCGGTTCAGCGGAAATCTAGCGGCGCTGGTGCTCGCAGTGGCACTCAGCTCGTGCGGCATCCGCCTGCCAGACGTGCCCGTGGTGACCTATCGGGAGCATGTTAGAAAGCCACTTGCCAGCGTCGCCAAAGGCCAAGCGGAACCCGATGTGCTCGTCTGGTTGATAGCCGACGACTTCCACACCGGCATGGTTTTCCCCTACGACTGGCTGCTCGCGTCCGGTTTCATGCCACCCTCAGGCTTTGGCCAGCCGAAATACGTCACCCTCAGTTGGGGCAACCGAACGGCCTACGTGGAAAAAGGCCTGCACACGCCATGGAAATTTTTCTGCGCCCTCTTCACCCCCTCGCCCTCGGTGATGGAGTTGATTCCTGCGAATTGGAACGTCGCCGAAGTCTGCCCGAACCAGCGGATCTGGCGGAAACTCGTTGCGCGCGACCGGGGCAAGGATCTTGCCGCCTTCCTCAACGATTGCAGCACCCACGGCGCAGACGGCAACCCCATCATCGCCGGCACCTCAAGCTGGGGCGGTGGCGTCCTGCTAGAATCGCGCCACCATTATTTCGTTCCCCGCGTCTGCAATATTTGGACCGGGCAAGTAATCGACTCCCTCGGCGGCAAAATTCATCCTTGGTTCGCCATGACCGCCGACGGCCTGATCCGCCAAGCGGAAAAACCACCCAACGACTTCGAGCAAATCTGGTGGGGCGGCGGTCTGAAACCCGGTCCACGGTGAACGAATCCAATGCAGAGTTGCAATTCGCGTCTGGGGTTTTGGGGAAATGTTCCGGTCGCGCATCAGGTTTTGTGGATACGTGGCGGCGGTTTTCAACCGCCACGCCCTCAATAACAAGGCATGGCGCTTGGAAACCGCCGCCACGCTCGCGTCTAGCCGAACCCTACTAATCCCAAATCCTCATGCGCGCGAACCTATTTCCATGCCGTTGCCGACTGCCCCCCGCGCAGATCCGTACGTGATGAATTACCTCATACGGCTCCTGCCTTGAGTCGGGCGCCGAACCTTTGTCTGGATAGGGATGGATTATATGGGGTCGGGGAAGATGTTTGCGGCCCAGTCGCTGCATCCTCGCCCACGAAATGCACCACAAGATGTGGATTTTAGGTCGTGATCAATCCCAAAGGCCGACCACAACATGTGGTATGGTCGAGAAAATATGTTGGGGTGTACGCGAAAAATATTACCAAACAGCGCGCTCTCTCCCAAGGGTATTGCAACGCATTCACTTTTAACCCTCCTTGCCTAAACCACACTAGCGATCATGTCCGATTCCAACTCCATCACTCTTGGCAACCTCATGGTTGTTCATCCTGAGGGCGGGACAGTCAAAACTACCAATCCATCGGTCGAAAGGCCAAGCCCCTGCGTCCAGCAAAATGCCAAAGGCTCTTTGCGCACAAGTAGTTCCCTTTCCGCTTGGCGTGAAAGTGCTTGGGAAGCTGGCGTTCGTTTCCGTATGGCCTTAAACGAAGCGGAGCCGGATTAAATGTCTGAGATTTCTTTCGAGGATCTCTACAGCGAAAACAAGAGCACGGCGGAAGCGGTGTTTCTCCTGTGGGTAAACGACTTCCTTGAAGGATATGGCGGAGGGAATGTCAAAACAGCAATCGACCCCAACCGGATAAAAGCTTTAATCGCGGCCCTTGAGAGGGGCGAAAAATTTCCAGCGTGCGGAGGCTTTGAATAAGCCAGCCCTTTCAAAAAGGCGGCGAATATTTACGTGCTACTCCACGAGGAGATTACAAACACATTCATTCTTGACCCTCTGCCAGCGGCTGTAATTCCTGAAAAAAATGTAACTATTCAGCACTCCAGCGGGGCATCGGTGAAGGCGGCTTTGATCGAGGCCATAAGATCCAGCCCTTTCTTGCGAACCGTCGAGATATAGCTGC
>JAYVNM010000215.1:0-8978 GCA_043758445.1 Akkermansiaceae bacterium
CATTCTCGAATCGGCCTGTTGTGGACAACTTTCAAGAGGTTCGCGCCGCTTCGCGGCGGTTAGGTCTCGGTTTCACCCATAGATTTGGCGGAAGAGGCGAATTACTAAAAGATTTGTGTGGGCTGATGAATGAACATTCGGGCTCTGGGCGTCGATTCGGTTTGCCTGAAGAAATCGACAGCGCCATTAATCGCTTTATGACACGCGAAGAACAAAATTAAAAAAGGTATCTCTCCCGACTCGAACTTCAAAATTGGCGCACATACGCTGATGCGGTCTTTGATTTTAGTGAGCCTACTTCGCGCAAGTCGATGGTCTTGGTCGGCGCGATGAATGGGCACGGTAAAACAAGTTTTCTAGTCTCACTTTACCTCGGATTATTCGGGCGTTTCGGCCTCCGATACTGTGAAGGATTCAACAGCACAGACGAGGCCGACTTGTCATCTTACAGAAAAGCGATTGAAAAATATCGACGCAACTCAGCCAGTGCTGATGAGCCTACGGTGATAAATTTAACGCTCACACCCACTACCTCTGATTCCAACGAAGAAGAGGTTCAGGTGGTGCGTCGCTGGCACTTCAATTCTAAAAACGAACCCAAACCGGGCGAAGGTTTTGAAGAGGTTGAGGTTTATGTTGGTGGTCGTCTCCAGAAGCGAGGTGATTTAGAAAAGGATCCGCTGATCGTTGCTCACGAACGGATAGAGAGGCACTTGTTCCCTGCACATGTTTCACCGGCGTTTTTCTTTGACGGGGAACAAGCGCAAAAGTTGATCGAGAACATGGGCGAGGCAGGAATCAAAAAAGCGGTCGAAGTAATGTTCGGCACAAAAGTGATTGCCGAGTTGTCCGAAACTATCAGTCAGTATCTGACGCGTACCCGTCAAAACATGGGTGGAAAAAAGAAAACCAGTGACCAGCAAGCCGAGTTGGATGTGAAGGTGAAGGAACGTGATGACCTCAATGTGAGAATCGCGAAACTCCAATGCGACCATGTGAAACTCGAACGCGAGAAGGATGAAAAAGACCGTGACCGGAACAATCTACAGGAGGAGCTTGTTCGGTTAGGTGGTGGAGGAAATACAGATGCCGCCAAATTACAGGCAGAGTATCTCAAATTAGAAAAGGATGAGCAAGACGCGTCTAAGGCTCTCACCTATGCAGTGAAGTCTATGGGTGTAGCATTGGCCATGTCGCGAATCTCGCCCAGCATTGGAAATCGCCTCAAAGCAGAAGCGGCTCTGGAAGCGTGGGAAGGACTGAAACGCGGGACGATGGACAACAAAGACAAAGTTGTTGCGGTGGCAATGCCTGACCCTCCGGAAAGCGATCCACTGCTTGGAAATCTCTCTTCTGAAGTACGCAGAAAAGTCAGAGACAGATTTGTGGAAGCCCTTGAGAGAATTTACAACCCCCAACCAGTAGACTGCGCGACGGAATACATTCTCGGTCATGTCAAGGGGGAATCTCGATCCAAGGTTCTGATTCAATTAAAGCAGATCCAGATGAATGGTGAGTTGGGGGCAGTTGAAGCGGCGAAAAAATTACGCGCTGTCAGAGAGGCTGTGGAAGACGCAAAAGCCAGATCAGAACGCTTAAGCAATCTCCCGCAAGAAACGAAGGACATTCGTGAACGCCTTGATGCTCTCAATGCCGCAAATCAGGAGATCAGCCGCAAGCTGGGTGCTTTGGAAAATGAGATTCGTAAGTTGAAAGCTGATTTGCACATCTTGAACGAATTTATTGGTAGAAGACAGGAGGAACTCGCTCGACTCGGCCCCGAACAGAAACGTTTAGCGGTAGCGGAGCGGATTGGTCGAGCACTTGAAGAACTACAAGAACGTCTCAAGGCCACCACAACCAGTCGCTTGGAAGAGCATGTAACTAAACACTTCCTCGCCATAGCTGATCGGCGATTTCGCGGTGGTAAAATCCGCCTACCTATGGGTGGAGCGCCCGAAATCGAACAAGCCGACGGATCACGAGCGTTGCTGGAGATGTTCAGCGGTTTTGAGAAACGCACTTTCGGCATTGCCTTCTCTCTTGCTCTGGCAGAGATCACCCGGAGGAGAATTCCCCTTGTTATTGATACACCGCTTGGCAACGCCGACTCAGAATATCGGCCACGCACGCTCGAGGCCTTGAAGAACTTTGATTTAGATCAGGTGATCGTATTGACGCACGATGAAGAAGTGACGCCGAAGCTAGCGGAAGGAATTCGCAACGCGACTCTCCAAACGTTCCTTGTAACTTACGAAGGAGCTGAACGCGGCTCTGTGGTGCAGCCCGATGCTTACTTTGCTCGCTAAAACCTATGAACCTCACATTCAAAGAACAGGTCTGGAAAGCACAGTTTAGTGCGACCGAAGAGTCGGCTGCTTTTGAAGACAAACTGCGCACCGCTTACGGTCTGCAATACCGCTACGAAGCTGCCCGGCTGTTGATTGGACTTTCGCTAGCAGAATTGAGCAAGCCGCCGCCGCTACCTGCCGGTACCAAATATCACCAGCGGTCGATTCCTGGTGAGAACCTCTTTGGCAGTGACGATGACTTGTGGCTTTGTGCCTTGATTCTGGAGGGCAAGCTTCAGCCGGACTCGACGGTAGAGGAGTTTCGCGCTCTCACGGAGGCCCACTGGGCACGCGGCTACACGCTGATTCGGGAAGAGTTGGAAAGCTGCGGCGGTAACGAGTTGAAGCTGGTGCAGCGCTTGGCGGAACGATTGTCGGATGCCAGTTCTGGCGTGGAGCTTCCATTTGCCTCCTCCAGTGGCGTGGCAGGTGAGATACGGCTCAAGCTAGGTTCCGTCAGCCAAACGCATCCGTCGGGTAAGCCGGTGGACTTTGTTATCAATGGTCCGGGAGTCCCGCCGCATCTGGCGCTGATGGGGGCCATCGGGCGGGGCAAGACGACTACCGGTGTGCAGATGGCACTTGATCTTGCTGGCAAAGCACAAATTCCCTTCCTGTTCATTGATCCGAAAGGTGAATTTGTAGCCGACGGCCGACCGACCGGACCGTTTGCCGGACTTCCTGGTATCGGCGCAATGGAAGCAGGGACGGATGCGGTGCCGCTGGACTTTCTGCCGCGCGCTGAATCGGGCCAGAACAAGATCGCCCGCGCGGCCATGCGTTTGCGAGACACGCTGGTTCTGTGCTGCAAGGCTCCCGGCGACCTGCAGAAGAACTTGTTGCGTGAGGCAATCGAGCAGGTGATCACCGATGGCGGGGACCGCAATCTGGAGACGGTAAAAGAGGCCTATGAGCACCATTTGCGAGCTGCCAACAAGGAGAATGACAGCATTGTGAGCCGTCTCAATGAGTTGACGCATTTGAACTGTTTCGAGGCCAAATACCAGCCCGCGCAGTTCTTCTCCCAATCGTGGATCATCAGCCTCAAGGGGCTGCCGGAAGAGTTAAAACGACTCGTTACGCTGGTATTGCTTGATGCGGTCAGTGCCTATCTGCTTGACCAAACCGATACGCCCGTCACGGGCGGCTTTCGCGTTTTCCGCCATCTACTGGTGCTCGATGAAGCACGTAAGGTTCTGAAAGAGCGTCGCTCCGAATCACTCGTTGATCTCGTGCGTCAGGGGCGGTCCAAGGGATCGGTGGTGATGCTGCTTTCACAGGACCCTAGCGACTTCGAGGGCCAGACAGATGATTTCACCACGCAGCTCGGCACCGTGGTTGCCTTCGCCTGCAACCAATCGCAGAAAGGCCTCGGAGCACTTCAAGGTGTCTATGGCCGCAAGCTGATGGCCAATGAATTCAGCGACACACATCTCCCTCCTGGCGTGGCCTTCGTGAAAATACCCGGCATCGCGCCAGAGCGCGTCCGCTGCTGGCAGCCAGAAACTTCTCAGCCATGAATACAGAATTGGACATCGGCCCGTACGAACGGGACATCATCGAACAACTCGGCTGTTCCCCGCAGGACGCCAGCATGGTGGAGGACATCATGCGCCGCTTCGTTTTTCACAGCACGCTCGACTGGCAGAGCGATCAACAGTTTAGGAGGGGAGTTCTCGAAGCCTGGGAGATGCTGGAGTCTGACCGCGCCATGTTTGAGGAATTTTATGCCGCAGCGAGAAGGTGCTCCGAGGAGATGCGAATGAACAAGACGGCTTGAGCAGGCTTTAGTTATGAGATATTACCACCGCGAATCAAGGCGATATGACTATTAGGAAATCCAAGAGCAAAAAACGTTATCGCACTAGTCAGGAGAGCTGGAAGAGAATGTGCTTTTATCTACTACTGATTGTAATTATTGGTGGCTTAGGGTGTTGGATTTCACTGTTCCAGCATTGGAGGGTGCCATCGCCGGAGAGGTTTTATGCCTTTCTAGGAAGTATGGGGACATTTGCAATTTCTGTCACCTGCATGGCGTTTGCTGATTTATTGTTGGTTGAAGAGGAGAATTACAAAGGAACTCGGGCTTTGGGGTTGTTTCTCCTAATGGCAATTTCCGGTATTCTGGGAGCAGTGGCCGTCTTTGTGCAAATACCCGCCATGCATTGGGTTGCTATTGTCGCCTTACTTGGGGCATTGCTGGAGTGGTGGCTGGTGCATCATAAAGACCCAACATTCGCAGCAGACCCGCCCGCTGTTGTAACACTCGGAGGTGACGCGAGCGTATGAGCACAAAATTTCCGCTAAGACTGCATGCCGTTAGAGTGAGCCAGCCGATGGGTGACTTCTTTGCCGTCTCCATTACCGCGCGTCAGTTGCGTGAGGTTATCTTTCTTGATCCCACTCGCATCGAGTCTGTCAGTAAGGAATCATTTTGGTACCGATTAACCGGCAACCAGCGGCCAACATCAACTTCGCGCACTCGGGAAATAGGAGCTTACATCAACACCGTCGAGTCCGCCTTTCCAAACAGTATTATTCTGGCGGGCAATTACGATGACAGCGGGAGACCAATCGAAGACGAAGCCAGCCGCTGGAGAATTGAAGAGGATGAATGCGGAGAATATCTTGTCATCCCGTCGGGACGAAAAGTTGCAAACGTAGTAGACGGCCAACATCGGTTAGTCGGGTTTGATCACTGTCAGGAGGATCGTAGGGACATGAATCTTCTGTGTTCTGTCTACCTTGATCTACCACAGGCGTATCAGGCCTATCTTTTTGCGACTATCAACATTAACCAGCGCAAGGTGGACAAGAGTCTGGCTTATGAGCAATTTGGCTACAATTTGGATGATGAAGATCAGGCGAGTTGGTCGCCTGATAAGCTCGCAGTCTTTTTTACTCGTCGCCTTAACCTGAACCCAGCTTCACCGCTTTACTCTCACATCAAGATTGCACCTCTCGAAGCGGATCTTGTGTTTCAATCAGAGAAAACTAACTGGCTATTATCAACTGCAAGCATTGTAGAAGGAATTCTAAGTCTTATTTCGTCAAAACCCAAGGCTGACCGTGACAAGTTGCACTTAAACGCATCAGAAGATCGCGACAGAAGTATTTTGCGTGAGGACAGTAGCCCATTCCGTGATATGTACCGAAACAATCGCGATGATGAGCTTTGGGAGTTGATCCTCAGTTACCTCCAGTTGGTGCAAAATCAACTGTGGGCGAAAACATCTGAACGTTCCTATATCCGCAAGACCGTCGGCATTCAGGCTTTGTTCGATGTGCTCCGGCATGTGGCGCTACAAACTGAATCTGATAAATTGCAGACTGTTTTGGATTATACGATTCACCGCGCTAGCAAGATAGACTTTGCAAACGACTTCTTCCAAGCATCCGGGAAGGGCAGAGTCCGGGTCAAGAATGCAATACTTTTGGCAGCCGGAAGAATCACCGAGGGCGATCTTTCGGACAGCGATAGACAAGTTTATCTCAATCTGATTTCGGATCTTTGAGTATCTATTGGCTCGCCGATTTAGGGAGAGTTTCAAAACTTCCGTCCCATGCGGGCGCGGAGATCGGTCAGGACTCCGACCAGTGCTTGGATGTCGCTTGCGGGCATGTGGGTGCGGAGAACGGAGAGAAGATCCTCATCAACCACCGGACGGGAGAGAAGGAGCAACGCGATGTCGGACTCGTAGAGAGTGGCGCGGGCGATCTGGCCTTGGCGGTAGAGGCTGGGGAGCGCGTAGAGTTTCAGCAGGAGAAGACCTTCGGCGGAAGCAACGTGGAGGGTATGACCACGGAAGGTGTGAGTTTCCACATGTCGATCCGCTACGTAGGCGAATAGCGGATTCGCGGTGAAGAGGAGATCGACCCGCAAGGAGCCGTAGGAGGTTTTGGCGAACCATTCGTTCCGTTCCTCAACGTGGAGGTCCGGCAAGGCTTCCAGATCGGGCAGAGCCACGATCAAATCCACGTCTTCCGTATTGCGGGATTCGGTGTGGAAAAGTAGTGCCAACCCGCCGACCAACACGTGAGGGATACTCCGTTGCTCAAGGAGAGTGAAAAGCGCCTCGGCATTGGAGTAGAGCGATTCTGTATTCATGTTAGACCGTGGAGAAAAGTATCCCGCCATGCTCAACACGGCGGACAGATCCTGCGAGGGATTGCGCCGGTCGAGCGGTGGAGGGCTAATGGATAAGGCCATGAGGAGTGATCCCGGTTGTTGATGGGTGTGTCGCTAGAGTTCACATAATTCCCCGTCGGGAGTGCCGAATTTAGATGGAACGCAGCGAGAAAACAATACTTTCCACGGCAAGAATGATGCGAGTGATGTCCGCTGCGGAAAGTTGCGAATCGAGGCTGAAGCGGATGGACTGGCGCGCAGCTTCGCCGGGTTTCATCGCAGCGATGACGTGGGAGGGATCTGGGCTGTCGGCAAGGCAGGCGGAGCCGCTGCTGGCACAGATCCCGGCTTGATCAAGAAGGAGTAGAAGGGCCTCGGATTCGATTCCGGGGAAGTGGATATTGGTGGTGTTGGCGAGGCGCAGCAAGGGGTGGCCGTTTACCTCACTACCGGGGATGGCAGCGAGGATGCGGGATTCCAGCGCATCGCGCAGCGGGCGAATGGTTCTTTCGTATGACGTGAGCTTTCCGCACGCGATGGCGGCGGCGGTGCCGAGTCCGGCAATAGCGGCGACATTGTCCGTGCCACCTCTTCGTGAACGCTCCTGATGACCGCCATGAATGAGCGGTACGAAGGGTGCCTTGCGTTGGACGTAAAGAGCACCGATGCCCTTGGCTGCACCGAATTTATGGCCAGTGAGTGAGAGGTAATCGCAGGAAAGGGTTTGTAGATTGACGGGCACTTTGCCGACCGCCTGCACGGCATCGCAGTGAAATAGCACCTCGCGCTCGCGGCAGAGTGCGGCGATTTCATCCACGGGAAAAAGCACGCCGGTTTCGTTGTTCGCCCACATGAGGGAAACGACAGCGGTATCTTGAACAAAGGCGTTTTCTAGATCGGCGAGAGAGAGCAAGCCGTCACTGTTCACGGGTAAATAGGTGACCCGGTAGCCGTGGTGTGCTTCCATGAAACGGCAGCATGAGAGTATGGAGGAATGCTCGACCTGCGATGTGATGATATGTCGCTTGCCGGGCTGTGAGGAAACAGCGGCGTGGAGGGCGGTGTTGTTGGCCTCCGTCCCACTGCCTGTGAAAATGATTTCCTGTGAATTGGCTGCATTGAGAAAATCCGCCATGTTTTCCCGCGCGGATTCGATAACGGATTTCAGTTTCGCGCCGAAACGATAGACGGATGAAGGATTGCCCCAATCCTCGTCAAGATACGGCAGCATGGCCTCGCGGACTTCCGGCAGGACAGGTGTGGTGGCGTTGTGGTCGAGGTAGATCAAGGCGAGAAAGGTATTTGAGAAAATCCAGTTTTAAAATGTCAGGAGTTCGCGGGCGGGGCGGCGTTTGGCTGGCATGATTTGAATAAGTCTTATGGGTCCAATAGATCCTATTTAATAAGCACTGGAAGATTCGCTAAACGAATAGGGTGCCTGATAGGCCCCGGTTTTTTCCTTCACGAGCTGGCGGACGAGGTCATTGAGCAGGGCAGAGGCCCCGAAGCGGTAGCGGCTGTTAGTGAGCCAATCATCACCGAGGGTTTCCTTCACCGCGACGAGGAAATGCAAAGCCTGTTTCGCGGTGCGGATGCCACCGGCGGGTTTCATGGCGATCTCGATACCGGTCTCGAAATAGAAATCGCGGATGGCTTCGAGCATCACTTGATTGTTGCCGAGTGTGGCGTTGAGATTGGTTTTGCCGGTGGAGGTTTTGATGAAATCGCCGGGGCGGAGGACGCGCATGGCGAGAAAAGAGGCGGCGCGGATGTTATCGTAGGTTTCAAGTTCACTGGTTTCGAGAATCACCTTGAGCGTGCTGTTTCCGCAGGCTTCGAGCACGGCGGAAATTTCGTCCTGCACAAGGTTGATTTCCCCGGCGAGGAAGGCCCCGCGGTTGATCACCATGTCGATCTCGTCGGCACCATCAGCCACGGCGGCGCGGACTTCGGCGAGGCGGGTTTTGAGCGGAGCTTGGCCGGATGGGAAGGCGGTGGCGACGGAGGCGATTTTAACAGAAGTGCCCTTCACCCATTTCGCGGCGTGCCTAACCATTGCCGGATAGACGCAGACAGCGGCGGTGGGCGGGATGGCCGGATCATCGTGCGGGTGTAGGGCTTTCTGGCAGAGCGAGGCGACTTTTCCCGGCGTGTCCTTGCCTTCCAACGTGGTGAGATCGACCATCGTGGTCGCCAGTTTCAGGCCGAAAACTTTGGCATTTTTCTTGATACTGCGGGTACCGTATTTCGCGACGCGTTCATCGATGCCGACTTGATCGACCGGCCCTACCTCCTGGATGAGACGGCGTAGCGCTGGGAACTGGTGAGTGGCCATTGTATTGAGACTATTCGGAAAATGGCGGGCTGCCAAGATTCAAATCGGGAACCAAGGAAATTTTGCAGGGCGGTTGCTCAGCAAGATCTTGAAGGTTTATGATAACGGGACATTCTGAATTTGGCTAAACATTCGCGCTAAAATCCGCAGGTTAAGCGAGTCA